>JAFAZN010000480.1 GCA_019239775.1 Chloroflexota bacterium | reverse complement strand
CCGTGATCAGCCCCGGACCGAGGATCTTGACCGATCGCAAGGCCAGGTTGGGCTCGTTTTGCAGTTCGTCGAGAGGCGACTGGCCAGCTGAGGGCGGCTCCCGATCGGCGGCTATATCTTGCGCTGGGGCATCCTCTGTGTCGTTGGCGAGGTCGTGCATGCCAGGAAGACTCCCTGAACGCGACCATTGTTTTCTGCTGTCACGCGTCCGGGTGAGTGCCGAGATGCACGGCTTGTGCCTCAGTGCGGACTTGTGGCCCGCACGGACAATATGCACACAACATTCCAACGCACATATTGTCTCGCCGGTATGGGAATGCCTACCTCGGCGTCCCGAGTCCTGCCGCGCAGCGGCGCGCCGCGGAAACGGCGCCGCCCTCGACCACAGCTGATTTTCAGCGAAGTGGCCTGTCGTGCGTAGCATGCAGGCCGGGCACATCGTTCGACTGGACCGGTCATCCCCCTCAAAGACGCATGTCGGACTACAACACAAGAGGTGGGCAGAATACTTTTGCCCACCTCCTCGTCCGTATTTTTGCGTGGCAGCCGCCACAAATACTTCCAAGCGTATGCTGCCGCGCGACTCCCAGTAAAGGCCCGTGCCAGAGCAATGAGGATAACCGCGCCAATGAAGGCAACGACGATGCTGCCAATCAAACCAACGCTGGCGCCGGGCATATTCAGGCTGAACACGAACCCACCAACAAAAGCGCCGATGACGCCCAGGACGATATCGCCGATGATGCCGTACCCGCCGCCACGCATGAACTGTCCAGCAAGCCAGCCTGCAACCAGGCCAACCACCAGCCACGCAATCAAACCGCCGGGATCAAGATGCATGTCTGCAATCCTCTCTTGGCCCCATGCTTGTGAACGTGCTTCCAGAGGCCTCGAGCGCTACCAGAGTGCAGCGCGCGTGCCAGCTTTATCCGGCTCTCCGAGCTCTGTCCGCTAGACTCGCATGTTCTGCCGGACCTCACTCACCTGACACGAACTATTCGCATCTACACTGTTCGGACGTGATCATCCGCACCCGGATATCGTGCCTTCGGTGCCTGGCAGCCGTAATCGCCATTGACAAAAAAGACGGCGCTCAAGCGATCACTGGCAACTCCATATGCAAAACCCATGCGTGGCCACGTCGGGGGTCCCTGCGGGCGCGTCAGCCTGCGAAGGCTTGAGCGGCCAATAGCACCGCAGCCACGCTCACGCCTACCAACGTCATCCACCCCAGCATCGCTTGGAGCGGACTGTTCGTCAGCCCTCCCATCAGCCTCCGATCACCAGCCAAGATCAGGATGAAGCCCAGTACGATCGGCAGCAGAAACCCATTTAGCATCTGGATGTCCACCAACAACGCGACGATCGGGATTGATGGGACAAGGGCCACCAGTGCGCCGAAGGCAATCAGCACCGTGAGCAGGCCGTAGAACATCGACGCCCTTCGGTAGTCAAGGCCGAAGCCTTTGCTAAAGCCGAAGGCTTCGCTCACCGAGAAGGCAGTCGCCAGTGGGACAACAGCGGCGGCAAGGAGCGAGGCGCCCAATAGCCCCATGGCGAAGAGGACGGAAGCCGCCGGGCCAGCCAGCGGCTCCAACGCGCGAGCGGCATGCGCCGCGGAGGAAATGTCGAAGATACGTTGCGGCCTGAGCGCGGCGGCCGCCGCAACAATCACGAACAGCCAGATCACGTTGCCAACAATCGCGCCAGAGTACGCGTCCACGCGCTCATCGGCGTAGTGCGGTGGCCCAACCCCCTTTTCCACAACCGCGCTCTGCTGGAAGAACTGCTGGTAGGGGGTGATGGTGGTGCCGATCAACGCGACCACCAGCGCCAGACGCATCTGGTCGAACGACACCGAGGGCGCCAGCGCGCCGTGCGCAATGTCCGCCCAGTTCGGCTGCGCAAGCACGACCGGATAGGCCAGGAACACCAGAGTCATCGCCAGGAAGACTCACTCGGCGGTGAAGTAGCTGCCGTACAGCACTAGACCCCACAAACCAACGGCCGTAATCGGCACGGCAACCCAGCGCGCACGCCAAACAGCTCCGCGGCGGCGGCGATGCCGAGGAACTCCGTGGCGGTCACGCCGCCATCGGCAATCAGCAGCACAGTCACGGCGAGCGGCGCCCAGCCAATACCAAAGCGTTGGCGAATCAGATCGAGGAGCCCCGAGCCAGTGGCGACACCGAGCCGCGCCGCCATCTCCTGGACGACCGCCAGGGCAACGGTCAGCACAATGAGCAACCACAGCAGCTCGTAGCCGAGTCGCGCACCGACAAGGCTGGTGGTGGCAATGCCACCCGCGTCGGCGCCAGCGACCGACGCAATCAGCCCCGGCCCAAGGATCGCGAGCCACCGCCACAGGCCGACGGGCCGTTGGCGCACTCGGCGCAGTTTCGGACTGCGTCCGCGAACGACTCGTGCTGGCCGAGCTCGCCGAAGCTGTGCGCGACGAGTTACGCGCCAGAGCCGAGCAGCGCTCGAGACAGCTCCAGATGGTGTGGTCGGGGCGTGTGATCGCTCTGCTGCCGTTTGTGGTGCTCGCGGCGATCAGGACCCTGTCCCCACAGTACCTGGATGTCTTCAACTCGACATCCGGCCAGCTGGTGCTGGGCGCGTGCGCGCTGAGCGTGGTCCTCGGCTACGGCGCGATGCGCTGGATGTCGCGCCTGCCGATCGACGAAAGAGTGCTTGGTCTCGTGATGCCGCTGGCGAAGTTCCTGCCCTACGCTGTCTCGGCCTGCTCGCCACCGGGCTGTTCGGGTTCCCAGTTGCTCAGGCGTGCGGTCATCGAATCCAGAACCTGGCGCATGACGCGCTCGACCTGCTCGCGGCCCACAGAGAGTTCAGCGACCACGCTCAAACACCCTAGCGCATGGGCGGGATCGGGGTAGCGCGATACGCTGATGAGGGGTGTCCCAGCCGCCTCCGCCGCTCACCTGCGTCAAAGCCTGGCTGGCACATTGGGAGTTGCCCGCGCCACTGCGCGTGCGACGTGTGGCAGGCGGATTTACCAGCCACGCGTGGCGACTCGAAACGAGCGATCGCAGGTTCCTGGCAAAGCTGGCCTACCAGCCGCCAGGCGACGTAGAAAACGGGCTTCGCGCGGCGGCGATCGTCG
>JAFAZN010000349.1 GCA_019239775.1 Chloroflexota bacterium | reverse complement strand
ATTCCGTTTTCATACGACGAGCGAACTGTTGCCATGGATGTCGGCGTTGCGCTGCATCCAGGCGCCGAGCGCTACTACCGCGAGATGGGATACCCAATATCCACACCGACGCCCGCGGTCTAACCCCGTGGCGCTACGTCAACACAGGTGAGGTTGCACCAGGCTGACCGGTGACCCAGTCCGCGGCGGCGGTCGTCCAGTCCGCGTCGCGGTCGATGACCACTCCTGCCGCCCGCACACGGTATGCGTCTGGAGCCGCAACACCCAATGGAAGTGCGTCACCAACCGCGCTCAGCCACAAACGCCGCACCCGGATCACGGCGCTGTCGCTGCTCCCAAGGTGTTCGGTGGCGCGGTCCGCAATTGGCCCCATGCTTTCCTGGACTGCCGCATCTTGCGGCGAGATCCCGGGCACACCGAAAAAGCGCGTCGTCCGCTGCACGTTTCGATCGAGCAAATAGTCGTTGCCGCGATTGGCAATGGGTCGCCACGCCCCGCCAGCCGCCGATGTTAAGGAAAGTCGCGCGGACGGCGTCAAATGCACGCCCGATCGCACACGCGGGTGATCGCCCTGCTCGTCGTCGCGCAGTGCGCGCTGCGGATTCCACGTGAAGCACCACGCCATGGTGGTGGTGTCGTCCATCGGCACCCAGGCGAAGCCGCCCACGCTCGGCTGCGGATCGTCGCCGCTGCCGCTGTTGAATGCATTGTAGAACGGCATCATGAAGTGGGTGACGCTCCAGTAGTAGCGATCCGCATCGGCGGTGCGCCGCGCACCGATGCGCAGGCCATATGGCGTCTCCAACAGTGCAAAGTGCGGACGTTTGTCCAGCCGGTAGCGGTCGCGCGGACTGAGCGTGCTGAGGTCCACGTGCAACGGCGCATGCAAAAAACCGGAGTGGCTGGGATCGATGCCACCTTCAACGGCCTGGACCCAATTGCAAGCCTGCACCCGCTTGGTCACGTACCGCTGCGCGGCTGGAACGAGATTCCACTCCACCTCTGGCAGCTCCGGAAGCGGCGTGGCGGATGGACCGAGATAGGCCCACACCACGCCATTGCGCTCTCGCGTTGGATAGGCGATGGCGTGAACCTTGCTGGGAAAATCTGAATCGGGGGGTTCGTTGGGCATGTCCACGCAGGTGCCGTCGGCGGCGAATTTCCAACCGTGGTACACGCAGCGCAGGCCACCTTGTTCGTTGCGGCCAAAGAACAGGCTGGCCCCGCGGTGGGGACAATTGTGCTGGAGAAGACCAACCTTGCCAGCGGTATCGCGAAAGGCGAGCAGGTCCTCGCCGAGAAGCCGCACCCGCAGTGGCGTGCCATCAGGCTCGACTTCCTCGCTGAGCACGGCAGGTAGCCAGTACGCGCGCAACACGTTGCCCATCGGCGTGCCGGGGCCAACGCGCACAATCAGCTCGTTCTGTTCCCGAGTCAGCATGGGCGCCGCTCAGGACACGTAGTTGTCACCAGTGTTACCGCGGATGTCATCCCGCAAACCAAGCCCGTGCGTACGTAAGTGACGGTCGGAAGTCATAGCTCAACCCGTGCACTCTGGCGCTCACAAGCGCCGTCTGCGGATACAGGGATACCGTCATGGACGCCGACTCGTCCAGGATGATGTCTTCAATCTGCCCGTACAGGTCACGCCGTTTTGCAAGATCCGGCTCGGTCGCCGCGGTGCTGATCAACTGACGGTACGTCGGATTATCCAGACCTGTGAAACTCGACTTCGGATCCGGGCTGAAAAAGCGACTGCGCGTGAGCAGGGAGGTCGCTTCCGCAAGCTGAGCGCTCGAGCCCACACTCAACAACAGACCGTTGTACGCGCGCCGATTGCCGAGATCAAATTGTGTTGGAAAATCCACGGGCCGCAGGTTGACCGCGATGCCAATACTCTGCAAGTCCGCCTGCACGATCTGCGCCAGCGGCGTATTGGTATCGCCGAACGAGGTGTTGGAGTACACCATCTCGATCTCAGGATTGCTCACACCCGACGCAGCGAGTAACGACCGCGCTTTATCGAGATCAAACGTATAGCGCTGGTTGCGCGTGGCGTCCGAGGCCGGCGTCTGCGGTGGAAACGGTAGATCCTGGCCGCCGCCAATGTGGATTAAACCCTTGAAGACGGTGGTGACGAACCGCTGGCGGTCGATGGCGTAGTTGATCGCCTGGCGAAATTGTTTGTTGTCCATTGGCGGTTTTGTCGTATTGGCTACGAAGCAGACAAACTGGCCGCTGGCCGCGACGACCAGAGCTTGATACTTCGGATCATCCTTCAGCCGTACGAGATCTTGCAGGTTCGGCGAATCCACCTCATCGAGGGCGCCGCCCTCGAGTCCAGCGACCATTGCCTGTGCATCCCTGTACAGGTGTGTTTCAATGCCATCGAAGTACGGCTGGCCAGCGCGCCAGTAATTCGGATTGCGCTTCATCGTGACGTGATCGCTCTGAAGCCACTCCACGAACATAAATGGTCCGGTACCATTGACTCTGGTCTGTGCATCCGGACCTTCCATGATGTTCTTGTCGACGATGGTGAAGTACTGGAAGAAGTCGAAGACACCCGGGCGGGGCGTGTCCGAAGCCAGGACGATCGTGTACTTGTCCGGTGTATCCACCGTCGTCCACCACGCGCTCTGATTGGCAAGCGGACCCACAATTGGGGCAACTTTCGGATCGCGCAACTGCAGCAGGCTGTATTTCACGTCGTCGCTGGTGAACTCGCGACCATCGTGGAACAGCACACCCTTCCGTAAATTGAGCTTGATCTGCTTGCCGTCGCTGCTCTGTTCCCAGCTTTCGGCGAGCACCGGTTGGGGCTGGAGTGTGTCGTCGTAGCTGGTCAGACCTTCATACGCGTTGCCAACAGTCGCGGTGATGCCGGGCAAGCTCTGCTGACCATCGATGCTGGTCAACTCGCCGGCGAGACCCGCGCGAAGTGTGCCACCTGCCCTCGGCGTACTCGCCGCGGACGGAGCTACCGTCACCACCGCCGCGGGAGCTCCAACCTGCGTAGCCGCTCCGCCGACAAGGGTAGAGGCACCCGTTGGGCTGGCCGGCGCGGCCGGCGCGCATGCCGACAGCATGGCGAGTCCTGCGCTCACCCCACAGCCGCGCAACAGGTCGCGTCGCGTCATGCCAATGATCTGACCATTGTGTGCGCCCAACGAGGTGTTGTGCACTAGGGCTATGTCCAGGCACTTCCACCCGTATTCCAACCACGCTGTCATTCTGGGGGGACATCACTCCGTGGGACATCACTCCGTGGGGACAACCTCCGTGGGTACTTCAACCGGGAGGATTCCACGTTGGTCGGGACCGTTACTGTGTAAGGAAACCACATCCGTGAGGAACTCAACCCGTGGGCACATCGCTCCCTGGGGACAGCAACTTCGTGGGTCGCGGATCCACCGCTGCCCGTAGGATGACCCGTACCAACGCGTCAATCGGAGTTTCGGTCGAACAGATTCAGGCGGACCTCAAGGTCAGAGGGCAGGCGCGCTTCGGCGCCGACGAGCACCTTTCCGATGCCTTGTGGTGCGCCTTCGTGCGCAGCCCAGTCCCGCACGCGCGCATTCGAAGCATCGACACCAGCCGAGCGCACGCCGCGTCTGGCGTGCATGTCGTCCTCACAGGTCGCGATCTTCCGTCTCGCCGATGGGGCCGCCGTCTCCAGGACGTGCCCGTGCTCGCGGTTGATCGCGTGCGCTTCATCGGCGAAAAGGTCGTCGCGATCGCGGCCGAAAGTCGGGCCGCGGCAGAGGCAGCGGCGGCATTGGTCGACATCGAGTACGAAGAGTTGACCGCGGTCTTCGATCCCGAAGCGGCGCTCCGCGGTGATGTCCTGCTGCACGAGCCGGATGCGAACTACGAAGACGCGCCATCGTCCTGGGGCGTGCAGCCAAACGTGCAGTCGTGGGTCACGCTCAGCCACGGCGATGTCGAAGGCGGCATGGCCGCGGCCGATCGTATCGTCGAACACGAGTTTCGGCTCGCCGCCGTCCACCAGGGCTACATCGAGCCGCACGCCTACCTCGTGGGAGTCGACGCGGCGGGCGGAGTACAGATCTTCGCGCCCAACAAGATGCCCAAACGCTCCCAGGAGCTCCTGGCGCCACTATTCGATCTGCCAGTTGAGGCGGTCGACTTCAACCCCACGTTTATCGGCGGCGACTTCGGCGGCAAGGGCTCACTCATGGATGCGCCCGCGGTCATTGCCCTGGCGCAGCGCGCCCGACGCCCCGTCAAGTACGTCGCCACCTATGCGGAGGATCTGGCCGCTGCCAATCCGCGCCACTCCGGGCTCATCCGCATCAAGAGTGGACTCGACGCCGATGGCAGAATCCTCGCTCGGCAGGCGCAGGTGGTGTGGGACGCCGGCGCGTACGGCGGATTCAAACCGACTCCGACGGTGAGCGTTGGGGGCCACCAGCTCGTCGGCAGCTACCACATTCTGAACTACCGAATCGACGTGGCATCCGTTTACACCAACTCTGTGCCGCGCGGGCACGCTCGAGCACCCGGCAGTCCGCAATGCTATTTCGCGTCCGAGTCGCACATGGACCTGCTCGCGGAGGCAATGGGGATGGACCCGGTTGCCTTCCGGCTATTGAACGCGGAGCGCTCCAAATCAGACCCGTCCGTTATCGATTCACAGCAACGCGAGGTCGTCCAACGCGCGGTGACTGCCTCCGAGTGGGCGAAGCCGCGCGCGCAATGGCGCGGGCGAGGCATCGCGGTTGGCAATCACGGGGTGGGCGTGGGGTTCGCCACCATTCGGCTGGCGCTCGGGACTGACGGCTTCGTTTCTGTGGAAACCGGACTGCCCGACACGGGTACGGGCGCACTCACAGTGTTGCGGCAGGTGGTGGCGGAGACACTGGGGATCGAGCTCTCGCGCGTGCGGGTTCGCACGCTCAGTACCTCGAATTCGCCTGCCGATTCAGGCGCCGGAGGCTCGCGGGTCACGCATGTTCACGGCCAAGCGGCCTTTGGCGCCGCCCGAGCACTCCTGGCCGAACTTTCGCGGCGCGGCTTGTCTATTGGGGCAGTGCCGCAGCCAATTTCGGCAGAGTTCACCTATGAGGCAGCCCGCGGCAGCGCTTCGGCGACTGGCTACATCGCCCAGGTGGCGGAGGTCTCCGTTGATGCGGACACCGGGCAGGTGGTTGTAGATCGCCTCACCACCGCGCACGAGGTCGGCACGATCATCAATCCGCAGATGCACCAGGGGCAGATCGAGGGCGGCATCATCCAGGGATTGGGCTTCGCCCTCATGGAGGATTTACACCTGGTTGACGGTCGGGTCACCGCCTCGCACCTGGGCGAGTACAAACTCCCCACATGTGCGGACGTGCCACCGCTTGTTACTGAGCTGGTTGACTCGCAAGATGGCCCAGGCCCGTTTGCCGCCAAAGCGATTGGCGAGTCCTCGAACATTCTGACCGCCGCGGCCGTCGCCAACGCCATTGCCAACGCCTGCGGCGCGCGGATCACGAACTTGCCGATCACCTCGGAGAAGGTATTCACGGCCCTGCACAACCACGATGGTGATGGTCCCACGGAGTGATGTCCCCACCGAGTGATGCGCTCCTACGGTGGTGATGCCCACGGCAGTGATGGCGGCCGAAGCACCGTGGCGTCGACGGCGGCGGCGCGCAGCGGGTTGCTTGACACCCCTGTGCTTGCACCCTAGCGTTGCCTCGCGATGAAAGTGGGCATGCTCCTGCATCCAGAGCGCGGCATC
>JAFAZN010000329.1 GCA_019239775.1 Chloroflexota bacterium | reverse complement strand
TCGGATCAACGGTATGCACTGCCACGCCGTCGAGAATCTGTCGGTCATGCACCGGACCATGCACGTTGAGCGAATCCAGCAACGGGCCGGGGTCCGCATCCTTCAGCCAGAACGCGTGGTAGAAATCGCGCAGGCCTTGCAGATACGCGCGCATGAAGTGCGCGACGGTTAGTTCATTGACACGGCCTGTGGCGAGGACCAGCCACGAGACACCGCCGGGCATGGCGTCAAAGCCGGTGCCTTGCAGTTGGCCTACTCCGGTCGCTGCCGCTACACCGATGCTCGGTTCGACCAGCCACGCCGCGTCCACCGCGTGACCCTGCAGAGCAGCGAGCAACTGCGGCGCGGTGATAGTCGTGAAATTCACGTCTGATGCGCTGAGTCCCGCTCGAGCCAGAATCTGCTCGGCGTAAAACTGACCTTGCACAGACGAGACGCCGATCCTCCGACCGCGAAAGTCGGCCGGTCCGCGATACATACCCTGGTCGATGAGGTCCTGGCGGACGACCAGCCCCGAAGCGCGAGTACCGGGCAAGAAAACGCCGCCGGAAGCCAGCATGCGAATGTCAACTCCGCCCGCGATTGCATTGAACAGGGACACATCCGGCGCCGACGCGCCCAGATCGGCGTCACCGGTCACCAGCATCGTCACCTCGTCCGATATGGACTTCACGGGCACGAGGGTCACCTCCAGCCCCTCTGCCGCGAAATATCCGCGATCCACGCCTCAGCGGCGCGCCGCTGATGGCCACAACGCACACGGTGACCAGACGCAGCATCAGTCTTCGAGACGTGGGCTGGGAACGTGGCTCCGAGCCGCGCCGCGATTTCTACGGCAAGTCGCGTCTTGCCAATGCCGCTTGCACCTGTCAGCGTCAGCAGCCGACTGGTCTGCAGCAGTTTCCCGACGGCTTCAATCTCGTCTTGGCGCCCGACGAAGCTCGTGAGCTGGTAGCCCAGACCCGACTCCGATGCAAGCGCCCGTTCGGACCTACTTGTTTTTCGATTTCTTGGGCGCTTTGGCGGGCAGCTGACTGACGTACGCGAAGGACTTCGCCACCCAGGCCTGCGCGCTTGAATCAGAAAACGTCGTCGGCAGTGACACGTAGCCCGACATCGGCCGTTCCGCCGGCCCGAACGGTTGTCCGCCCGAGTCACGCAGTGCGCGCTCGTCGGCGGCTGACAGCTTGACGCCCACGTCCGCCCCGAACACGCCCATAAACATATTGCCGCTCACGAACGCACCCAGATTGCCGAACATCGGCTTGACCTCGACACGCTCATCCTTCGGCACCAGCGCCTGGAAGCGGGCCCTGGAGTCCTCTGTCGGTTTTGGAATCTTCATCGGCATCGTCTAATGCTGCGACATCTCATAGAGATACAGTGGCGTCTGGTCTGGATCATTGAAGTTCGCGAGCCGCTCGACGCCCGTGTCGATGACGCCTGGCGGCGCGAAACGGATTCCTTTCGCTTCGAGATCAGCGACGACTTTCTCAATGCCCGTCACCCCGAGGCCTATTGAGAGGCCGACTGCCTGAATGGCGGATGGGCCGCGTTCGCCGGTTGGGTGGAGTCCGATCGTAAGACCCGGCGCTTCGACCTCCGCCCAGTTATCACCGTAGCGCACTTTGAGGCTGAGTCCGAGGGTGTCGGTGTAAAAGCCGAGCGCCCGGTTGAAGTCAGACACCATGAGCGTGACATTGGCGGAGGTGTACATGCGGCGATCTTACTCCCCGCCGGAGGTGGCCGACCACGACGTTGGGCGTGAGTGCTCTAATTCGGCAGTTGCAACTTGAGAATGCATCTGCGCCAACTGCAAGATCGGCGCCTGGGCTGAAGCGCCTCTCACCGCTACGCTGTGAGAGGCACCCGCGGCAATTGACGTTGCTCCGCTAATGCCAGCGACCTGCACTGGTGCCGGGCTGCATGCGACCTCCGGAGAATTGGTCCCGCCAACGCAGGTTGTCGTTATTCCGTCGCCAAGCTGCCCGTCACTAGCCAGCCCCCATCCCCACACCGAGCCGTCCGACTGGAGAGCCAACGCATGCGCTGCGACAGCGCTGGACTGGATGGCGATGACTCCAGTGAGTCCAGGAACTTGAACAGGTGTGTCGCGCTGCATCAGCGTTCCGTCACCGAGTTGTCCCAGATCATTGCGACCCCAGGCCCACACGCTTCCATCTGACTGCAACGCCAGACTGAAACCGTTGCCAGCCGCGACCGCCGTGACTCCGTCAAGGCCGACGACCTGTACAGGGGTCGAGCTGCACGGTATGGGCGGAACGCCGCATGTGCCGGCGGTGCTGGTACCGAGCTGACCAGTGGTGTTGTAACCCCAGGCCCAGACCGTGCCGTCATTACGCAGCGCGAGGCTGTGATCGTAGCCAGCAGCCACAGCCACCACATTGCTCAGAACCTGGATCTGTTCCGCCACTGGACTGTGAAGGGCAGGTCCGTACAGGTGGCTACCCCAAGCCCATACGGTTCCGTCCGAGCGGATCGCCAGATTGTGATTCTGGCCTGCGGCGATTGCCGTGACGCTATTCAGGTTCTTGACTTTGCGAGGTTGGAGGCTGGGGATACTGAAGTCTTCAATTCCCAACTGCTCACCAGACTCACCCCAACTCCACACGTTACCGTCCGTTGTAAGCGCCAGACCGTCTTTCGCTCCAGCCGCGACCGCAATAACTGGCTCACTAAAGCCGCGCACACGCACTGGTGTGTCGCTGTCCGCAGTGGAGTTGTTGCCCAAGCGGCCATCGTAATTGCTCCCCCAGGACCAGGCCGTGCCGTCGCCCGCCAGTGCCAGGGTGTACAACCCACCGGCCGATACCGCGGTGATTTGATCTAACGTACCCTGACCACCTTCGCCGCTTACCGGAGCCGGGGAACTCTGCGCTACCTGAGTACCATCTTTGCCCCAGGTCCAGGCTGTGCCTGCAACGGCGGCAGCCATCGGTGCAGGAGTGAACGTTGGGCCAGGATTTGATGCGGCTGCTGCAGGCGTGGCAACGACGATTGCGAAGTTGGCTCCCGCGCGAATGGTCGTTACTCCGGTTAGTCCCGGTACCTGAGCCGGAGCGGTGCGCGACATCGTCGAGCCGTCACCGAGTTGACCAGAGGCGTTGGCGCCCCAGGACCACACCGTGCCGCTCCGTGTTAGCGCCATCGAAAAAGCTACACCAGCCGCGACCGCCGCAATATCAGCGGGCGCGGGCACGCGAAGCGGCGTCAAGCTACACACCAACCCGGGGCCGCCGCACGCCAGACTGGACTGGCCCGAGTCAGAGACTCCCAGCTCGCCGGACCCGTTGCTGCCCCACGCCCACACGCTCCCGTCACGCTTCAGCGCGAGATTGTGCGCAAAACCCGCCGCCATATCCGTCACATCCGTGAGGTCTTTGACCTGGACCGGCGTGAGGTAATCACCCGCGCTACTCCCGTCGCCCGGGATCCCCGAACCCCACGCCCAGAGCGTGCCATCATTCCGGAGCGCGAGCGCGTGGCTGTGCCCGGCGACGATTTTCGTAATTCCCGACAATCCCCTCACTTGCACGGGGGAATGTCGCTCGACTGTTGTGCTGTCGCCAAGTTCGCCGTGTTGATTTGTTCCCCAAGACCACACGGTACCGTCGGATTTCAAGGCCAGGCTATAGTCGTACCCGGCACTTACCGCCGTAACCCCCGAGATCGGCACCGGAGCCGGAGAGAGGTGGTGGGTGGTCGTTCCGTCGCCCAGCTGGCCATAGAAGTTGATCCCCCAGCTCCAGACATTGCCGTCGCGCGTCAAAGCCAGCGAATGGTCGCCACCACTGGCGACTTGCTGTACTCCATCAACACCCAGCAAATGCTTCGGATGCAAGTCGGACTCATTGTGCCCCCAGTACCATAGGCTTCCATCCGCGCTGGCGGCGGAGGCCGCGTCGTCTCCACCTCCCACCGTGACGATGGATGTCAAACCGGCGATTTGCTGGGGGGAGATGCGGCTCAGCGTTGTGCCGTCGCCTAGCTGGCCGCTGTGGTTGTCGCCCCACGCCCAAACAGATCCGCCTGTGAGAGATGGAGCTGGAGTTGGTGCTGGGCTGACGCCTGGCGGCGCGCCCAAAGACGGCAGACCAGCACCGTAGGTGTTGTCCGGCCCTTGGTCTGCAAGCGCAGTTGTGTGATTCAAAAGGAATGTCTTGATCTGGTCAGGACCGAAGCCGGGATTCGCGCTCTTGATAAGCGCTGCCATGCCGGCCACATGTGCCGACGCCGCCGATGTGCCGGTCGCCAAGGGGTATTCCTGTGACGCAACACTCACCTGATCGGGCGCAACCAGGTCGGGCTTGACGCGACCATCTGTCGTCGGGCCGAGCGAGCTGAACTGCTCGATGTGACTGACGTCGTCCCATTGCACCGCGCCAACGCTGACCACGCCCGTGCTGCGGTTGTCGGCAGGTGCCAGCAGACTGTTCGACGCCTGCTGGTACAGCAGCTCTCCACTATACGAGATGATTTCGAGCGTGGCCGGCGGTGTGCCAGAGCCTCCGACGCGTCGGACAGCTAAGGAATACGGCGTACGACCCGGAGCGGCGCTGACGATTTGGAACGGCTGACTGCTGGGCAAGCAGTCTTGTTTGTTCTCAGACGCGGCCACCAGACTGCCGGCTGCGTCCAGCAGGTACAGATCGAACTCGTTGCACGCTCCCTCCCACGAGTCGCTCCAGCGGAGGCCAACCACTACGGGTTGTGTCGGGTCGGTGGTTATCACATCCTCGAGCTCGTCGCCAGGACGGAAATTGAGCCACCCGTCACCCTTCGGATCGGACCAGTTCCCCATCCAATGGCGATGCGCATAGTTGCCAGCGGAGTTTGACCAGAACACTCCGCGCGCAGTTGCGCTATCGACGATAGCATTGACCGCACCACTCCCGTCACCGGGTTCGTCGTACATCCATGTCGTCGACTCATTGATGACACCTACCCCCTTGCCTACAAGGCAATCGACGGCAGCACCGAGTTGGGTCACTGTGAGTGCGACGGCGAAGTAGAGGTCCGCAGCCGGAGCCACGTGGTGGATCAGCTCACCAGCGACTTTGCCGTGTTCTTCAGCGACATCTACGTCGCTTTGCGAACACGATGTATCAACACTCGCCGGTAAATCTGTACCGAGCCGCTCTCTGTAACCCCCGAAGCCGACGTCGATGACGCCGACCTTGACGCCGGCTCCAGTTTGTCCAGCGCGCTGCCACGCCGCCGCGTTGATCACATTGACACCCTCATCCGGCTGACCAACGGGTTCGGTATCTGTGTGGGGTGGAATCGTCAGCGTGACACGCCGGACGGACGCATCAGCGGCGAGCATCTCGACATCGACCACTGGCAACTGGACGTCGAGCAAATCAGCGTACCGTGTCTTGACGGTTCCGCCGAGCTGCCTCGCGGTGGCATCGGCGGCACCAGCCTGACCCGGTTGGGCTCGTACCGTGACCAGCACGGATCCGTCGTTGGCAACAAAAATGCCGCGCGATTGCGCAACCTGGATGAGCTGCTGACTCGATTGCTTTCGTGCCTGAATCAGCTGAAATAGCAGCGAGCTGATGCGGCTGGTTGTCGGCCGGTTCTGCGCCGGGGCCTGTTGGAGAATTCGATTATCGAGGGTGCGCAACTGGCCTTGCGGCTGCTGCTGTCCGTCGGCGGTGGGCACCCGTGCCGCCAGCAGGCACACCGCCAGGACTGCCAGCACAGCGCGTCGCACGAATCGAACTGCCATGTTGAAGTCTAAAGGCGGCTAGTTAGCGCGCCGGGCCGGATCAGCCCGCGCGATTACACATTTATGCAGCGGACTGTTACCAAATCGATTGGTATCAACCTGCCGCGCCCGGATCGCCGAGCTGGCTGTACTTCAGGTGCTTTTTCTGCTCGACCGGATCGAGCATGTCGATTACGCCTTCGTCGCCGCATCACTGAAAAGCGCCTCGATGTGTCGGTACCAGGTGTCCTTAGTCGGTCGGAAGAAGCGGGGATCCTTCCAGTTGCGGATGCGCGGCATCAGCCGGATCATCCACGGGACACCAACAAAGGGCGCCCCGACTGGCTCCGTACCGCTGCCACGTGCCCGTGGTCGGGACGGTGAATCCACCCGACGCGTATCTGGTGCGGCGCCATGGGGCGAGGGAAAGGCCCCAGCACCACACCCAGCGAGCCGACCAGCAGACCGCGCCAAGCCCACCAGACGGTGACCAGCCAGAGGAAAATGCCGGTGATCACGACGTTCCCTAAAAAGAGCTCTCCCGCGTGCGGGTCACGCGTGCCACCACCCAGGAAACTCCACGAGGTCGCTCCAAGCACCCGCGGTGCCCCAACCCCAGGCGCCGGCACATCCACCATCGCTACAGTTCGAAGCACCAGGCGAACGCCAGCGCACCGACCAGACACAGCAGCGACCGCTTCACGGGCGCTGGCCGAATCCGCTGAGACCGCCGCCGCGAAGCAAGCTCACCAGATACCCCGGCCTACTGAGAGTCGAGTTCACGCATCGCCGCTCAAGCGGAGTTTACGGGTGGGCGACGAGGTGCTGGCATCAGCCATCCCTGGATAAGCTCCTCTTTCAGAGCCATACTTCGCCATCAGCGGACCCAGCTATCGGTTGAAGGACAAGCTGGGATCTAGATCCGCGCCATCGTCCGGTACGTGATCGACGCCGCCGCTTCCGACAACCAGATGCCGTCTATCTCGGGCCGGTTCGAACAGCCGCCAGTACTCGTCGGCAGGCGAATCATCGAGGGCGACCTTGATGCTGAGTTGGCCCGTCAACTCAACACGTATTCCGCCGAGCGCATCTACGGTGACGAATGCGACCACCGACGCCGCGGTCTGTGAGCAGCGTGTGGGCATGAGTGGCGCTGGCACGCCAGAGGCGGAATGTGTCAGCGCACCCCCGCAGGCATCGAGTGCCACTGCCTGATGATGCGCGCAGCGGCGGTCGACTGAGCATGGCGATGGCCGCGGAGGTCGAGCGGGTGCGCCCCTGTGGCCTCACCCGGACGTGCCGCATCGCTATTAAAATCGGTGGCCTGATCTCCAAACGGAGGCGATGGCATGCAGCGGGCGGCGCCAGGGGTGTGCAGCGCGAGTACGCTAGTTCTCGCGTTATCGATCGCAGTTGCGGCGCTGAGCGTGGGCGGTGGGAGTGCCCACGCTCAGGCTTCGGCCGCACCAATGCAAGTCGTGCTCGATCGACAGCCAACAACGCTGTCGACTCCGGCGACGCGGCTGTTTGCGACATCTTCCGGAACGCTGTTTGTCTTCACCGCGGCCGGCGTGATGCGCAGTGATGACGGCGCCACGACGTGGCAGCGCGCGCCCATACCGGACTTGCCGCCCAACACAGCGCTGAGCCTGGTAACGCTAGATTCCGCTGGCAACATGGTTGCGTACGCCGGGACAGCTGGTAAGGCGACTTTTCGACTCGACCACGGAGACTGGCGACCGCTGAATCTGCCGGACTCCGAGCCGCACGTGTCGACGCTTTCCGTCAGTCCCGCGGATCCCAACGTGCTGTACGCGCTGACGTCGGGGCCGTGGCCACCAACCAATGTACCGGTCGGGCTGTATCGCAGTCGCGATGCAGGCGCCACATGGCAGCTTATCGATAAACCCTGCGGGCCGAATGGGACGGATGGGAGGGCGTTGTTCGCGGCAAGTGGGTGGATTCAACCAGACGCGACCGACCCCCAGCGAGTCTTCCGCAGCGTCACGTGCACCGGCAGCATTGGGGGTGGTGCGCCGCGCGCACCGTACATTGACCAAAGTCGCAACCAGGGCGACAACTGGTCCGAATTCTTCAGAGCTGGCAACGGCGGGGTTCCACCTATTGCCGGTGATGTGCTCCGAGTCACCGGCAATTTCAAGCGCGGCTCGGGCGTCTTCCTTATTACCGTCAGGAATGATTTTCGAGGTGGCGGATCGAGCGTGTTCCGCTCGGTTGACGATGGCAAGACCTGGAAGAGTGTGCTCGGTTTTGAGGGCGGCGTTGCAACCAGCTACTCGTATCTGACCGATCTGCCGAACATCTCGGACCCTGGCATGCTCGGTTTCGTCCCAGCCAACCCTGAGCAGATCGTGATTGGCGGGGCATGGGCAAGTGCGGATGGCGGCCAGAACTGGGGCTCTGTTGCAGGCGCGACGCCCAAAGATATGGCCATGACTGCGAATGACTTGTTCGCCGCCACGGATGCAGGCGTCGTCCGCCTCTCGGTGCGTCGCTTCGATCTGCAACTGCCCGACGTCTGGCACGCAATCGCAACGGATCCGTCGTTGCAGCGGCCGGTTGGACTGGCGCTCGGCGCCGTCGACGGCACCACCTCGAGTGTGTTCGTCGCGTACGACGCGGGTAAAGGTGCATTGAGGACGCTTGGACTGGACGGCAGCGTGCTCGCGGAGTGGGCTCCGTTACGCGCCGCCGGCGTGGCGGCGACCGCTGATGGGCAAGGCCTGTTCGCCACCGACGAGGGCTATCCGTTCGCGGTGCGCGAGCTGTTGCCAGACCAGTTCAGCGTCGTGGAAAACATGAAGCAGAGTCCGCAAGGCATCGCAGTCGATCCTTCGGGGGTGCTTTATGTCGGCTTGCATTCGGCCGGCAGTCTCGGCGCTGTCCGTCTCATGCAGCTGTCGCAAGCAGGTGACATTCTCAACATGTGGAGCGACAGCGGGACCGGCCCCGGTCAGTTCGGTGATTCAGTCTGGGGAGTTGCACTCGACGCCGCCAACAACATGTACGTGGCGGACACGCTGAACGATCGCGTTCAGGAGTTGGCCTCGGACGGCACGCCCGTAATGGAGTGGGCTGGCTTACATCGGCCCTATGGCGTGGCGGTCGATGCCGATGGGAACGTGTATGTTGCCGATACCGCCGCGAGCCGGATTGTCAAGTTCGCGGCTGACGGTACGCAGCTGGCGACCTGGGGCGACTGGGGTACGGACCTTGGCCACTTCCGTTTTCCGATGGGGGTTGCAGTGGATTCCACGACAGGAAGCATCTACGTCGCCGATACGTTCAACGACCGGCTGGTGACGATTACGTCACAAGGCCAGTAGCAGCGCCTTGCGCCGGGCAGATCTCCTCCCTGTGCCCGTGTAGTTACGCCCCACAGGGTACTGACGAATAGCGGGACTTCCTCGGCGTCTGCGAGCTGCAGGGCGCGGAGGTCCTCGCTGGTCACTCGCACGCACGCGCGTATCCGCCGTTCGCTCGAGCGATGAGTTTCAGGGCGTGCCGCGGTCTCTATACGGCAGAAAGGAGAGCAACTGAGCTCTAATGGCCGTCAAAGTCGCCGCCGTCAAGTCCGTCGATGCCGAAAGGTTGCCGCGGGCATCTACGTCCGAAACCGCCGGGAGCCGCGCCCACACCTGGGTCCTGGCCCTGACCTCGCTTGCCTCGTTCATGGTCGCGCTGGATGCGCTGGTCGTCTCCACGGCCCTCAGCACCATCCGCCGCGACTTTGGCACCAGCATGGAAGCGCTGGAATGGACGATCAACGCGTACAACCTGAGCTTCGCCGTGCTCCTGCTCACCGGCGCCGCGCTGGGCGATCGCTTCGGCCGTCGCCGCATCTTCGTGGTCGGGCTCGCCGTGTTCACGCTGGCATCGATGGCGTGCGCGCTGGCACCGGACGTGAACTGGCTGATCGCCGCGCGCGCAGTACAGGGCGCGGGTGGCGCAATGGTGATGCCGCTTGCGATGGCCTTGCTGAGCACGGCGTTCTCGCCGACCGAACGCGCGCGCGCACTTGGCATCTTCAGCGGCGTGACCGGGCTTGCATTGGTCGCCGGTCCGGTCGTGGGTGGCGCCATCGTGCAGGGCGTCGATTGGCACTGGATCTTCTGGCTCAACGTGCCGATCGGCCTGGTCACAATCGTGCTGACGCGGGCGCGCATCAGCGAGAGCGCTGGGCCAACTGCCGCACTCGACACAATCGGTCTCGTCCTGGCCAGCGTTTCTGCCCTGGCCGCCGTGTGGGGACTCTCGCGCACGAACGTCGCGGGCTGGACCAGCCCCGAGGTGGTCTCCGCACTCGCATTGGGCGTGGTGTTCGGAATCGCGTTTGTCGGCTGGCAGCTGCGCGCCCGCCAGCCAATGATCCCGATGCGCCTGTTCCGATCACGTGCGTTTTCGGCCGCAAACGCGGCTTGCTTCCTGTTTACGGGTGCCGTTTACGGCGCGCTGTTCTTCAATGCGCAGTTTCTCCAGACGGCGCAAGGCTTCGCGCCTTTCGACGCGGGCTTGCGACTCCTGCCATGGACTGCGACCCTGTTCATCTTTGCGCCGCTGGCAGGTCGACTCGTGAATCGGCTCGGCGAGCGCCCGCTGATCGTCGTCGGCCTGCTCATGCAGGCAATCGGCCTGGCCTGGCTGGCGCGTGCCGCCACTCCCGACCTGGCCTTTCCGGAGTTGGCACTGCCATTGGTGGTGGCGGGTGCCGGCGTCTCGCTGGCGATGCCGGCCGCACAGAACGCCGTGTTGAGCGCGGTCAGGCCGACAGAAATCGGCAAAGCCTCTGGCACGTACAACATGTTGCGCTTTCTTGGCGGAGCCTTTGGTATCGCGCTGGCCGGAACCGTGTTTGCTGCCACG
>JAFAZN010000358.1 GCA_019239775.1 Chloroflexota bacterium | reverse complement strand
GTGGCGGCTTTGGCGCCTTCGGCGGCGAGCGCGTCAATGGCCGGTTTGGAGCGGTTGAAAACGTGGACGGTGTGTCCAGCGGCAAGTAGCCGCTGGGTCATGGGCCGGCCCATCTTGCCAAGGCCGACGAAGCCTACTTCCATCGGCACTCAGGCTACCTCAGGAAAGCACTACCGAGGCGCAGGGATGGTTCGGAGGCGGCCACCGGCCTGGTACACCTTGGAAGTCAGCGGGTGGCCGACGGCCTCGACGATGTAGCGCGAGGCCTCCAGGACGCCGTCCAGGTTGATGCCGTGCTCGATGCCGAGGCCATCGAGCAGATACAGCAGGTCCTCAGTGGCCAGGTTGCCGGCCGCGCCGGGGCCGGCGAACGGGCAGCCACCCAGGCCGCCGGCCGAGCTATCGAAGTGGCTGAGACCCAGGTCGAGGCTGGCCATGACGTTTGCGACGGCAATGCCGCGCGTGTCGTGGAAGTGCATGCCCCAGCGGTCGACATCCGCCAACGGCAGCAAGGTATCCATGACGCGCCTCACGTCACCGGGGGTTGCAACGCCGATGGTGTCGCCGAGGACGACCTCCTCCACGCCAAGAGCAAACAGCCGCTCAGCAACGCCGCGCACCGCGGCGGGAGCGACGGGGCCTTCGTAGGGGCAGCCGAACACGACGGAGATGTACGCGCGGACGTGCGCACCGTGAGGCTTCGCCTGCTCGATGACCGAGCGTGCATCCGCCAGGGACTCCTCGATCGAGCGATTGATGTTCGCGCGGCTGAAGCTTTCAGTGGCTGCGACGAAGAGCGCGAGGTCGGTGACGCCCGCGGCGAGGGCGCGATCAAGTCCGCGCGGGTTCGGCACCAGCGCCGCGTAGCGCACGCCAGGGCGTTTTTGAATCTGGCGGAAGACGTCGTCCGCATCGGCCATGCGCGGGACAGCCTTTGGATGAACGAAGGAGGTGGCCTCGATCCAGCCGAAGCCCGCCTGCGAGAGCAGGTCGATAAAGTGGACCTTGACGTCGGTTGGGATCTGGGCGGCCTCATTCTGGAGGCCATCACGGGGACCAACCTCCACAATTCGCACGCGCTCCACGGCCATCAATCTATCAATTAATCAACCAACTTTACGGCTCGAGCGTGAGCAACGCTGCGCCATTTGGAACCTGGTCGCCCTGCTTGACGCGGAGGTCGGCGACGACTCCCGCGTGGGGCGCTTCCACCACGTGCTCCATCTTCATCGCCTCGAGCACCACTAGCGGCTGATTGGCGAGCACGTGCTCGCCTTTGGCGACCGCAACCTTCACTATGCGGCCAGGCATGGGGGCGAGCAGCTCGCCGGCTGCACCGGAGCGGCCTTCGCCCGCGGTGGCCTCGACCGTCACAGGGCCGGTGCGCTCCAGACGATAGGAACGACCTTGCCACTGCACGACGCGCCAGTCGTCATCGCCACTGACCGCGACCGATTGCCCGTCCACGAGCACGACTCCGTTTGCAGCGCGTTGCACGCCAACCGAGTGACCGTCGCGTGAGACGGTCACGCCTGGGCTGTCAAGGTCGGCGGTCACGCTGGCGCGGTGCTGGACGCCTGCCCGGGACCACGCGGCTGGCTGATCGACGCGTCCGAGGCGCCACGAACGGCGAGATGACCACGGGTCCTCGACGTGAGATTGGAAGTGATCCAGCGCGCTCACCGTTGCCAGCACCTCGAGTGGCACCTCCGACAGGTCTTCGACCACGTGGTGTTCGGCCAAGAAGCCGGTGTGCAGATCACCCCGAACGAATGACGGGTTTTCCAGCGTCGCCAGCAGCAGGTCCACGTTCTGGCTGACTCCCTCGATCCGAGTCTCGCGGAGTGCGGTTGCGAGGTCGCGAACAGCGCCCTCCCGCGTGGTCGCATGGGCGATCACTTTGGCCAGGAGCGAGTCGTAGTACGGCGAAACACTTGCGCCCTCAGCGACCCACGTATCGACGCGGGCCGAATCGGGCAGTACCACGCGTGTGAGCGTGCCGCTGGAAGGCACCCAACCAGCCAGCGCGTCCTCGGCGATCACGCGGGCCTCCATCGCGTGGCCACCCAGGCGCACGTCACGCTGCGAGAGCGGAAGCGTTTCTCCAGCGACGATCCGAAGTTGCAGCTCCACCAGGTCAAGTCCGGTGATTGCCTCTGTCGCCGGGTGTTCCACCTGAAGGCGGGCGTTGACCTCCAGGAACGAAAACGCTCCGTCAGGTTCCAGCAGAAACTCCACCGTGCCGGCGTTGGTGTAGTCGGCGGCGCGCGCCAGGCGCAGAGCAGCCGTGCCCATGCGCTCGCGCAGGTCGGGATCGACGGCGGGTGATGGGCTTTCCTCGATCAGCTTCTGGTGGCGGCGCTGGATGCTGCACTCGCGTTCCCCGAGGTGGATCAGGTTGCCGTGGTGGTCGCCGATGATCTGCACTTCGACATGGCGCGGACTCAAAACGTAGCGTTCCAGCAGGACCCGATCGTCGCCGAAGCTGCTCTGCGCTTCGCGCCTGGCGGCCTCCAGGGCTGAAGCGAAATCATCGGCAGATTCGACGACGCGCATGCCGCGGCCGCCGCCGCCCGCGCTGGCCTTGATCAGCAGCGGCCAGCCAATGCGGTGAGCTTCTGCCTGAAGCGTGTCAAAGGATTGGTCCGCGGCGTGATACCCAGGCAGTAAGGGCACACCGTTTCGTTCGGCGAGTGCCTTCGCCCGGGCTTTGTCGCCCAATGCGCGCATCGCCTGGGGCGGCGGCCCAACCCACGTGAGTCCAGCTTCCACGACGCGTTGCGCGAAATCGGCGTTCTCTGACAGAAAACCATACCCGGGGTGAATGGCGCGTGCCCCCATGTGTGTGGCGGCGGCCATGACTCGGTCCTGATTGAGATAGCTCTCGGTGGCCGGCGACGGGCCGATGTGTATTGCGAGGTCGGCGGCGGCAACGTGGGCGGAGTGTGCGTCGGCGTCGGAGTAGACCGCGATCGTGCGCAGGCCCAGGCGCCGACAGGTGCGCATCACGCGAATCGCGATCTCACCGCGGTTCGCCACCAGGACCGGGCTCAGTTGTTCAATCGAGGTCACATCCTGAAGACGCCAAAAGCAGTTTCGGGAATTTCGGCGTTCAATGCCGCGGAGAGTCCCAGCCCGAGCACCATGCGGGTATCCACCGGATCGATGACCCCGTCGTCCCACAATCGCGCCGTCGAGAAGTACGGGTTTCCTTCTGCCTCGTAAGCCGCAAGCGTTGGCGCGGTGAAGGCCTCGCGCTCGGTGTGGCTCATATCACGACCTTCGCGGTGCAGATTGTCCAGGCGCACCTGCAGCAGCACGCTGGCCGCCTGTTGGCCACCCATCACGCTGATCCGCGCATTTGGCCAGGTCCACAGCTGGCGCGGACTGTACGCCCGACCACACATACCGTAGTTACCTGCGCCAAAACTGCTGCCAATGATGACCGTAAACTTCGGCACTTGCGCGTTGGCGACAGCCATCACCATTTTGGCACCATCGCGTGCGAGACCACGGTTCTCGTACTCACGACCAACCATGAAGCCAGTAATGTTTTGCAAGAACACGAGAGGTATCTTTCGCGCGCAACACAGCTCCACGAAGTGCGCACCCTTCAAGCTGCTTTCGCTGAAGAGAATTCCGTTGTTGGCAACAACGCCAACGGGAACGCCCATGATGTGCGCAAACCCGGTCACGAGTGTTGTTCCGTAACTGGCCTTGAACTCGTCGAGTTCGCTGTTGTCAACGATGCGCGCAATGACCTCACGGACGTCGAACTGGCGCCGTAAGTCGGCAGGCACAATGCCATACAACTCCGTGGGGTCGTAGCGGGGTTCGACCGATGGCCGGATCGGCCATGGCGCGTGTTTCACGGACGGTACGTTGGCGAGGATGCGGCGAGCGATCGCCAGGGCGTGACGGTCGTCCTCCGCGAAGTGGTCGGCCACCCCCGAGATGCGCGTGTGCACATCCGCGCCACCCAATTCTTCGGCGGTGACGTCCTCCCCGGTCGCGGCTTTCACCAGCGGCGGCCCACCGATGAAGATCGTGCCTGTGCCTTTGACGATGACCGTCTCGTCACTCATCGCCGGGACGTAGGCGCCGCCCGCGGTACACGAGCCCATCACGACCGCAACCTGGGCGATCCCCTTGGCTGAGAGGTTGGCCTGGTTGAAGAAGATGCGTCCGAAATGGTCGCGATCGGGAAAAACGTCGGCCTGCAGCGGCAGAAAGGCGCCCCCTGAATCCACGAGGTAGACGCACGGCAGACGGTTCTGGCCAGCGATTTCCTGGAGCCGGAGGTGCTTTTTCACCGTCATCGGGTAGTAGGTGCCACCTTTGACGGTTGCGTCGTTGGCGACGACCGCCACCTGTTTGCCTTCAACTTGTCCGATACCGGTCACGATGCCGGCCGACGGTGCCTCATCGTCGTACATGCCGTTAGCCGCCAGTGGCGAGAGCTCCAGAAACGGTGTGCCCGGATCGAGCAGGCAGTCGATGCGTTCACGAACTAGGAGCTTGCCTCGACCGCGGTGGCGGCGGACGGCTTCTGCGCCGCCGCCCCGTTTGGCCGTGGCGACTCGCTCGCGCAGGTCGCGCGCGAGGGCGAGGTTGTGCTCCCGGTTGGCGCCAAACTCCGCGCTCGACGGATCCACACGTGAGACGAACGCGGTCACTTGCTGAATTTTACGTTTGGTCCTGTGTTGTAACGGGTCCGTTTCCGTTCCGTCGGGCCGACGCGCAGTTTCGTTTGGCGGCGTTGGCACGCGCGCTGCCTTTTACAAGGCAGGTCAGGGACAGATGGTCCGTCTCGTTGCGGCGCTGGTCGCACTTCTGGCAGCGCTGATTGTTCCGGGCATTGGTGCCGGTGCCGAGGACCTGCCGGCGTACGACTCGCGCGTCTCGGTCGCTCTCGATCAGCTCGACGCCGTGCCGGCGACCAGTGATTTGCGCGGCGTGCTGGCAACCAACCAGGTCGAAGTTCGGTTCGTGCCGATGGGCGCCGGCATCTATGCCCGCTACAGCGTGCTGAAGCACACCATCGAGATTGATGAGCGATGGTCCGACGCCGACGAGACGACGTTGGCGGCAGTGATCGCGCACGAGGCAACCCACGCTTCGGACGCGGTCAGCGGGTACCTGGCAACGGGTGGCGAACCCGCATGCATCGATTCGGAAGTACGTGCCTTCAGAACGTCCGCGCTGTTCTGGCTCGCCCAGTATGGGGCAGCCGGGAAGGTCGACGCGAGTTCTGAGCTGGATCAACAATTGAACTCGATTGCGGACCGTGAGCTGCACGATCCGCAGGGCCTCGAAGCGCTCGTGCGGCAGACCTATTCGCAGCAGTGTAGCCACTAGTTCGACCTACGCAGGCGGGTCGCATCCGCTCTTCTGCCTCGACGCGTCGAGCGAGAAATGGGGTCGGGAGACCATGGGTATCATTCGGTCGTGGCGGTTGCGGCGCCTTCGCTCTGGAGCGCGTTTACCGCGCGCGCCGAGCTGCTCGGTGCGGCCGTCATGCGTACGTCCTCGCAGGAAACGGCGGCAAGTTTGCTGCTCGAGACCGCACCGACCTACGTGTGCACGCGAAGCGCGGCACAGCGCTTTCCGCGCATCGCGCAACCGACAAGGACCGCTCATCGCTCCGAAGCTGAAGTCGTCGCGGCTTCACCCTTCGCAGTTGCCGAAACCGGATCTGTGGCACTGAACGAGCCAGCGGACGACCGCGGCCGATGCTTTCTGGCCGAACGTCTCTGGTTGCTGGTGCCCGAAGGCAGCCTGGTGGCGACCCTCGACCAGGCGTTACAGCGCATTGCCGAGCTAATTCGGCAGGGCGCGCATCACCCGTTGCTGATGAGCGGCCCGAGCCGCACGGCCGATATCGAGCGGGTCCTCACCATCGGCGTACACGGGCCGCGGGCCGTGGTCATTGTTGTGGTCGGCGGCGCGTAGTCTATCCTCAGGAGGTGGAGCCGGACCTCATCGAGGTCGTTGTGGAAATTCCACGTGGTAGCCGCAACAAGTACGAGCTCGACAAAGAGCGGGGCGTGATGCGGCTGGACCGTGTGTTGTATTCGTCGGTGCACTATCCGACTGACTACGGCTTCGTGCTTGGCACGCTTGCCGAAGACGGCGACGCGCTTGATGCGCTGGTCGTGGTGGATGAGCCCACGTTTCCCGGTTGCCACATCATGGCGCGGCCAATCGGCGTGCTCGACATGCGCGATGAGAAAGGGCCCGATCAGAAAATCCTCGCGGTGCCCATTGGTGATCCCCGATATTCGGACATCTACGACTTGAAAGACATCGGAGCGCACTGGCTTCGCGAGATCGAGAACTTCTTTCAGACGTACAAGGCGCTGGAGCCAAAGTGGACCGAGGTCACTGGGTGGCACGGCGCCGGGGTCGCCGTGCGTGTGATCCAGGATGCGCGTGAGCTGCACGACCGTGGACCACTCTCGGAGTCGTATTTGCCATGAAGCCGCCCTTGTGGCTGTGCGCCTGGTGCGGCGGCGCGGCCGAAGACGAGCAGTCGCTGCGCGATCACCAGGAGTGGTGCCTGCGCGATGCTCGGTTGAATACTGAGTTGCTCGACGAGGTCATGCTGCGCACGGGCGAGATCACACAGGACGCCCTGGTTGCCGCCGCCCGGAAGCGACGCGGGCACGCCGCCAAACGCCGCTCGTAGCCACGGACGTGACCTTCTCACCGGAAGAGCGGGTTAAAAAAACGGAACTCGGTTCGCTAGGCGATGGTGCGGCCCAGGGCGGAGAGGATCAGCTCCGCGGCGAGTTTGCCGGTGCGGTTTTCGTGATCAGCAATGGGGTTGACCTCGACCACCTCCATTGAGCTGACGCGGCCGGTGGCGGCCAGCAACTCCATGGCGAGGTGAGCTTCGCGGTAGGTCAAGCCGCCCGGCCACGGCGTGCCGACGCCGGGCGCCTCGAGCGGATCGACGGCGTCAATGTCGAAGGAGATGTGGATGCCACCAGGTCCATCCAGCAGTCCGATGGCTTCGGAAACGCATGCCGTGACGCCGCGCTGGTCAATCTCGCTCATGGTGAACATGCGTACGCCCAGGTCGCGGATGGTGCGGCGCTCGCCAGCATCCAGTGTGCGCGTGCCGAAGAGCACCACACGCTGAGGTTTCACCGAACGCGAGGTCCAACCCAACCGCGCACCAAGGCCCGAGAGCCCAAGAATGGTGGCCACCGGCATGCCGTGGACGTTCCCGCTTGGAGACGTCTCTGGCGTGTTGATGTCGCCGTGGGCGTCCACCCACAAGACGCCGACGTCACCCCAGGCATCCAGTAGCCCAGCCACGGTGCCCATCGCGATCGAGTGATCGCCGCCGAGAACCAACGGGAACGCGTCGCCGGTGGCAATCGCCGCCACGCGTTCGCGGAGTGAGACGCAAGCCGCCTCGATCAGGTCATCGAACTTCGCGCGTGGGTTCCCGGAGTCCGCGCTCTCAGGGCCAGAGACGGCGATATTGTGGTAGTCCCGGACGCCAAGGCCCATCGCGAGCAAGTCGTGCTCGAGACCCGCGTAGCGAATGGCGTATGGACCCATATCCACGCCGCGGCGGCCGGCGCCGAGATCCATAGGCACACCGATAATGCCTACGGCCTTTCGCAGCGGCTCACGCCGAACACTCAGTGCTTCGACAGTCATGACCTAGCGTGACGGTGGTTTCTCGCCCCGCTCGTAGTTGTAAAACCCACGCCCTGTTTTGCGACCGAGATAGTTGGCGATCACCATCTGGCGCAGCAGGGTCGGCGCGGCGAAGCGCGGGTCTTTGAACTCGTCGAACAGGATGTCGGCGATAAAGAGCGTGGTGTCCAGGCCAACGAAGTCGAGCAGCGTGAGCGGACCCATCGGGTAGCTGGTCCCGAGCATCATGCCTACGTCGATGTCTTCGCGCGTAGCAAAGCCCTGCTCGAGCATGCGCACCGCTTCGCACAGGTACGGAATCAACAGGAAATTGACGATGAAGCCCGCACGATCCTTGCTGACGATGATGCGCTTTCCCAACGTCTCGCCGAAGCGCCGCGCGACTTCGAGCGTTTCGTCTGATGTCGTGAGCGCGCGCACGTATTCGATCAGCGGCATAACCGGCACCGGGTTCATGAAGTGCATGCCCAACACACGGTCTGCACGGTGTGTCGCCGAAGCCATGCGAACAATCGGAATGGACGAGGTGTTGCTGGCGAGAATCGCGTGCGGGGCACAAACCTGGTCGAGCTCCACGAAGGTACGGGTCTTTACCTCCACGTTTTCCGTCGCGGCTTCGATCACGAGCTCACAGTCGCCGAAGTCCGCCAGTGACGTGGTGCCCTTGATGCGGCCGAGGGCCGCTTCGCGCTCGGCTTCGGGAAGCTTGCCACGCGAGACCGCCGTGTCGAGTGAGGCGCGCACGCGCTCCAGGCCACGCGCAAGGAGGTCCGAGTTGACTTCGCGGATGACCGTCGCGTACCCCGCTCTGGCGCACACCTCGGCAATGCCCGAGCCCATCAGGCCGCAGCCGACAACGCCCACCGTTCGTATGTCCACGGAACCCGGAGTGTAAAACGCGCTCGGTGGTACCTCGCGGGCCGGAATGGAAGGCCCTGGCGATTGCCGCGGGCGGCATGCTCGTCACGTTCGCGGCGCCTCAACATCGGCCCGACCTGGTACTCATCGGCTTGGCCGCGAGCAGCGTCGGTATCGTCTGGAGTCCCATGGCCGGCGCCGCGCTCATTGGTGGGCTGCTGCCGGCGTTCTTCTTCGGACGCAACCTCGTTGGACCACTGTCGGTGACGCCGCCCGGGCTGGCGCTCGCGCTGACCTGGCTGGCGGTGCTGATCCGTCGCAAGCAGGTGCGGCTGCGCTGGCCGTTGACGGGCTATGCCGCACCGCTCGCGCTGCTGCTTCTGGCAAGCCTGCTCTCGTTGGCGGTGACCCAGTATCCATTGCTGAGCGTGCGCGAGCTGCGCGCATTGATCTTCGAACCAGTCGCGTTTTTCGTGCTGCTGGTCGTGTGGCCCGAATCCACCAGGTGGGCGCTGTTCGGATTCCTCGCCGCGGCAATCGTGACCGCGCTTGCCGCCATCCTGCAGGCAGCAACAGGCATCGGCGGCACAGCGGTAGAAGGCGTGGTCCGGGTTCAAGCGTGGTATCCGTCGCCGAACCACCTTGCGCTGATGCTCGGTCGCGCGCTGGCGTTCTTGCTGGCGGCCGCGATTGGGTGGCGGCGGGCGGCGTGGGTGCCGTGTGCAGTTGTCGGCATCGCCATCCTGCTGACGTTCTCCACAGGGGGCTGGGTGGGTGCGCTTGCGGCAACCCTTGTCGTCCTTGCCGCGCTCAGCCTGCGCAAACTGGCGCTCTGGGTCGGCGGGGCCGCGGCCGTGGTGCTGATCGGCGTGAGCGCGCTCGCTGTTCTTGGCCGACTGCCCGAGCGGCTCAATCCGCTGCGACAGACCGGCGGCTTTCGACTGGACCTGTGGCAGTCCTCGATCGAGATGCTGCGCGATCACCCGCTCCTCGGCGTCGGACTCGACAACTTCGTCTACGTGTATCAGCAGTCGTATTTGCGCGAGGGCGCAGCCGCCGAGCCGAGCCTGTCTCACCCCCACAACTGGATCTTGAATTTCTGGCTCTCACTCGGCCTGCTCGGTTTGGTGGCGTTTGTCTGGTTGCTCGTTCGCTTCTGGCGAGAAGCACGCCCGCGACACCGCCGTTGGATGGTTGCCGGCGCGCTCGGCGCCATGGCCGACATGCTCGTGCACGGCTTTATCGATAACAGCTACTTCCTCGTCGACCTGGCGTTCGTCTTCTGGCTCTGCCTGGCGGTGGCGGGTCACGAGTCGCGGGTCACGAGTGACGAGTCCTGAGTCCTGGGATGCGAACGTGTCGTTTGATGCATGCAGCAGCGCAACACCAGGATGGTTCCTGGACCTCCGGATTCGCGCGTTACTGCGATCCACCCGTGACCCGACGGACGCGTGACCGGTAACTCGGGACTCGTGACTCGCGACTACAATTCCTAACTACGTGAGAGCCCTTGTCACGGGTGGGGGCGGCTTTATCGGCTCCCATCTGTGCCGTCGGTTGTTGGCCGACGGCTTTACTGTTACATGCCTGGACAACTTTGCCTCCGGCATGCGTCGCAACATTGCCGAACTGGCCGAGAACCCAAACTTCCGCCTGGTTGAGTTGGACGTGACGGCTGCGCCCTTGGACGACGAGTTCAAGGCGGATCGCTACTTCCATCTGGCCAGCCCTGCCAGCCCCAACCCGCACACGCCACGCAGCTACATGGCACTGCCCTTGGAGACGGCCATGGTGAACTCCGTCGGCATGCGCAACGTGCTGGACCTGGCCAAACGGCATGCTGGGCGGGTGCTGTTTGCGTCGACTTCTGAGGTCTACGGCGACCCGCTCGAGCACCCCCAGCGCGAGGAGTACTGGGGCAACGTCTCATCCACCGGCCCGCGCAGTTGCTACGACGAAGCCAAGCGCTTCGGTGAAGCCATCTGCATGATCTACGTGCGCAAGTACGGGGTCGACGCCCGCCTTATTCGCATCTTCAACACGTACGGCCCGAACATGGACCCCGAAGACGGCCGCATGCTGCCCAACTTCATCACGCAGGCGCTCAACAACAAGCCAATCACCATCTACGGCGACGGTCGGTACACCCGCTCGTTGTGCTTCGTGCAGGACCTGGTGGGCGGGATGTTGGCGATCATGGAATCACCGCGGTCGGATGCGGCCGGCCGCGTCTACAACGTGGGCAATCCCGAAGAGCACACCATCCTGGAATACGCCAAACTGGTGCTCGAATTGATTCCGTCAAGCCGCTCGGAAATTGTGTACGAGCCGCCCGTCCCGGACGACCCGAGCCGCCGCAAGCCCGATATCACACGCGCGCAAGCAGAGCTGGGCTGGCAGCCCTCCGTTCCGCTGCGTGAGGGCTTGCAAAAGACCATTGACTACTTTCGCGAGGTGACGGCCAGCCCCTAATGGCGGTCACGTCCATCACGCGTCGTCCCTTGGAGGGAGGGGCGGTCTTACGCACAACGGTTTGGGCGGCGGCTGCCCTTACACTCGGCGTCGCGATCGCGCTGCCCGAAGAGGCGCAGACCGCGGCATTAGGAGCACTCGCAGCTGCGGCGGCGATTCTCGCGTTCGTTCAGCCGTTGGTCGCGCTCCTGCTGCTCCTGGTGGCGATCCCGTTTGGATCGCGTCCGTCCACCAGCGACACGACCGGTGAGCCGACCATCGGCGCGGCCGAACTCGTTGTCGCGCTCCTCGTGCTGGCGTGGCTGGCGCGCGGCGTTCGACGTCGCGAGCTGACGGTCCAGGCCGGTGCCTTGGTCGTCTCGATCCTGGGCATGGTGGCCCTGGCAGGCCTCTCCATCGGGTACGCGGACGATAAGACGTCCGCCGTGAAGGAGATGCTGAAGTGGCTGGAGCTGCTCCTGGCGCTGCTGATCGTGGTGGACCTCGTCCGCACGCCCGAGGCTGCGCGGTGGCTGATCGGCGCCATGTTCGTGGCGGGTGCCGCCGAAGCGGCTTACGGGGCCGTGCAATTCCTGACCGACAGCGGACCGGGCGCCTTTGAGCTGCAAGGCGCGCTGCGCGCCTTCGGCCATTTCGACCAGCCGAACCCATTCGCGGGTTACCTCACGACGATGTTGCCAATGGCCGTTTTCATGGCGCTTGCGATTGCCAATCCAACGCGCTATCGCTGGTTCGCGCTGGTCGCCGCGGGCCTCCTAGCAGTCGGTATTGCCTTGAGCCAATCGCGCGGGGCGTGGCTCGGCGGACTTATTGCGGCGGTGTGCTTGCTACTTGCCTGGAGCACCTGGACGCGTCGCCTGCTGATCCCGGGCGCGCTCGGAGCCGCCCTGCTACTTGCGCTGGCGGTCTCAGGCGCGTTGCCGGCAGCAATCCTCGACCGACTCAGTCAGGCCATCCAATACTTCGGCGTCTTCGACGTTCGGACCGTCGAAGTCACCAGCGACAACTGGGCAGTCGTCGAACGCATGGCCCACTGGCAAGCGGGCTGGTACATGTTTCTGGACCATCCGTGGCTGGGTGTTGGCGCCGGCAACTACGCTCAGGCCTATCCGGATTACTACGTCGGAAGTTGGATCGAGCCATTGGGTCACGCGCATGACTACTACATCAATATGCTGGCCGAGCTCGGCGTCGTGGGCGGGGGCATCTTGCTCCTGCTGCTGGGCATTGCGTTCAAACAGCTCGGCGGCGCGCTGGTGCGCTCAGAAGCGCAACGCGACACCTTCTGGCGCGCGGTATTGGCGGGCGCCTTTGGCGGCCTTATCGTGTTCTGCGTTCACAACTTGTTCGACAGTTTGTTCGTCCACAGCGTGAACATTCAGGTGGGCGTGCTCCTGGGACTCGGTCTGGTGGCGATTCGTCAATCGCGCGCGGTGACGCAGTGACTCGAGCCCCCGCCGAGGAGGCCGAGCACGTCGTTGAAGTTGCAGAGGTCGAGACCGCAACGGCGCCGTCACTCGGCCAGCGCTTTTTCAACGTTCGCACGCTGCTCTCGTTCGGCCTCGGCTTTGCGATCCTCGCGTTCCTGTTCACACGCGTCCAGATCGACGTCGGCGCGATCCTCGACCGCGTGCGCCAGGCGAATGTCTTCATCCTGGCCGTGGCGCTGCTGGTCTTCTACACCACATTCCCCATTCGCGCCGTGCGTTGGCGGCGCCTGCTGGACAACGTAGAGGTCAGCACCCACGAAGAGGGCGGACGGCGCATGGGCATTCCGGCGCTCTCCGAGATCATGTTCCTCGCCTGGTTCGCCAACTGCATCGTGCCCGCCAAACTCGGCGACGTCTATCGCGCGTACCTGTTGAAGCTCAACGCGGGTGTGTCGTTCTCGACGACGATCGGCACGATCCTGGCCGAGCGGATCATCGACGTGGTGGTCCTGTTCCTCTTGATGCTGGCCGCCACCGGACTCTCGTTTGGCCGAGCCGTCCCAGCAGAAGTCCTCGTGCTCATGCAGATCGGCCTGGTGCTGGTCGTGCTGGTGGTGATCGTTCTGACCAGTATGCGCAGGCTCCGGCCACTCATTGAGCGGGTGCTGCCGGAACGGCTGCACGAACAGTACGCGCGGTTCGAGCACGGCACGCTGAACTCGTTCCGCGGCGTGCCGATGCTGGTCTTCCTCAGCGTGGCGGCGTGGGCGGCTGAGGTCGCGCGCCTGTACCTGGTGACGCTCTCTCTCGGCCTGAACGGGATCGCCGAGTCGGTCATCATCTTTGTGGCGCTTGCCGCGGCGCTGATGACCACGCTGCCCCTGACGCCTGCTGGTCTGGGATTTGCCGAAGGCGCGATCGTCGGCGTGTTCCTGCTCGCGGCCAACGCCGGCCTGGCGCCTGGAGTTGACGAACACGCCGCCGCCAGCATCGCGCTGCTGGACCGCGGCATCAGTTACTGGAGCCTCATCGCCATCGGCCTGGTGGTGTATCCGTTCTCGCGCAAGAAGTAGAGAAGTTGTTTCCCCAGTGGTCCCCTCTGGGGAAAAAGCCTTCTTTCCTTACACTCTGAGCCGCAGAGAGCGATGCGGATTGCCATCGACTATTCCGCGGCAGTCAATCAGCACGCGGGTATCGGCCGCCTGGTGCGCAACCAGGTACTCGCGTTATCCGAAGTCGACCACGACAACGACTACCGCCTCGTTTACGCCAGGCCCAACCCCGGCAGCACCCCACAGTTCCCGAGAGCACACAACTTCTCGCGAAAACAGGTGGGGCTCGGTGAACGCTGGCTGACGATCCTGTGGCATCGCGCCAAGCTGCCCGTGCCAGCCGACTGGCTGAGCGGCCCGGTCGATCTCTATCACTGCCCGGACTTTGTCCTGCCACCGCTGCGAAGAGCCCGCGGCATTCTCACCGTGCACGACCTCGCGTTTCTCATGCGCCCGGATTGCGCCGACCACCGTCTACGTGCCTACCTGGAAGAGGTGGTCCCGAGATCTGTGCGCAGAGCAGACTTCATCATCGCGGACTCTGAGAACACGCGGAACGATCTCGTGGTCCTCCTGGGCGTCAACCCGTCGCAGGTTGCGGTCGTCCCCGGTGGCGTGGAGGAGCGCTTCAAACGCGTGACCGACGCTGACGAACTCCAACGAGCGCGCGAAGCACTCGGGATCGGTGAGCACCCGTTTGTCCTCAGCGTTGGCGTGATCGAACCGCGTAAGAACTTGAACCGACTGATGGATGCGTTCCGGAGCGTAAAAGCGCGCGGGAACGTGCCAGCAGACCTGAAGCTGGTACTGGCGGGTGGCAAAGGCTGGCTCTATGACGACATCTTCGAGCACCATGCCGAGTCGCCGCTGCGGGATGACATTCTGTTGCCAGGGTTTGTCTCCGATGATGTGCTGCCGGCGATCTACTCCGCCGCAGAGGTACTGGCATTTCCGTCGCTGTATGAAGGGTTTGGCCTACCGATCCTCGAGGCGATGGCCTGCGGCACGCCGGTTGTGGCATCGCGTGCATCGTGCCTACCGGAAGTTGCCAACGGCGCGGCACTGATGGTGGATCCGAACAACGTCGAAGGTCTGGCGAGCGCTCTAGAGAATGTGCTCCTGGACGGCGACCTCCGCGCAGACCTGGTGGATCAGGGCCTTGCGCGCGCGGCGGAGTACACGTGGACCCGTGCCGCGCGGCAGCTCCTCGAGGTGTATCGGATGGTGGCGGCGCTGTGAGGATCGGTATCAACGCGCTGTTTCTGCAAAGGCCCACCTCGGGCATGGGCCAGCACCTGCTGCATTTGCTCGAAGGGCTCGACTCGCTCGAGGAAAAGGAGCAGCAGTACATGCTCCTGGCGCCGCGCTTTCGGCGCGCGTATACCGTGCGGGCACCGCAACTGTCGGATCGCTTCCGCGAGGTCGAAGTCGTCAGCGCCCTGGCGCGGCTCGGCGGAAACGTCGACCAGGTGTGGTGGGAGCAGGTGGGCATCGTGCTCGCGGGCATGCGCGAGAAGATCGACCTGCTGCATTGTCCGTACTGGTCGAATCCAGTCTGGTCCCCCTGGCCGACGGTCGTAACGGTTCACGATGTCATCCAATTCGTGCTGCCCGAGTACGCCTGGCGCAAGATCAGTCGCGTCTACTTCGGGATGGTCTCGGTCGCCGCGCGACGCGCAGACGCGGTGATCACGGTGTCCGAGTGCTCCAAGCGCGACATCATGAAGATTATTGGCCTGTCGGCTGATCGCATCCATGTGATCGGCAACGCCGTTGACGCCAGCTTCTACCCCGTTCGCGACGCCTGGCTGCTGGCGAATGTGCGCGAACGCTACGGCATCGCCCCGCGCTTTGTGCTGTATTTCGGCGGGTTCGACATGCGCAAGAACGTGCCGCGCATCATCGAAGCGTACGGCCGTTTGCCCGAGAGCCTGCGGCGCGAGTACCAGCTGGTCATCGCAGGGCGCTATCAGCACCTTGGGCATCCGCTCTATCCCGATCCGCGCGAGACCGTTCGGCGGCTCGGCCTGGACGGTAGCGTGATTTTCACCGGACAGATCCGCGAACAAGACAAGGCGCCGCTCTACAGTGCGGCGACGGTGTACATGTTCCCGTCGCTGTATGAAGGCTTTGGCATGACCGTCCTGGAGGCGATGGCGTGTGGCACCCCGGTGTTGACCTCGACCGTTTCAGCCTTGCCTGAGGTCGTCGGCGACGCAGGCGCGCTGGTGGATCCCTACAGTACCGACGCGATCAGCGCCACGCTGGCAGAGCTCCTCGAGGATCAATCCAAACGCGACGAGCTGGCGCGGCGCGGCCTGGAGCGGGCGCGACACTTCACCTGGCCGCAAGTCGCCGACCAGACCGTACGCGTGTACAAGGAGATCGCCCGCAAACTGTGAGAAGCAGAAGCCTTCGTTGAAGGTCCTGATCGTCTCGAAGATCCTGGTCGTGGCGGCATACCGCCGCAAGTTAGAGGCAATCGCCGCGCTTCCCGAAGTCGATCAGCTGACGGCCGTCACCGGCCCCGAGTGGCGCGAACCCGACGGACGCCAGGTCCGCTTTGAGCCCACCGCCGTCTCGCGCGCATATGACCTGCGCGTAGAGCCGCTGTGGCTGAACGGGAGTTACCACCTGTTCCTGTGGCCACGACTCGGGCGGATCGTGCGCGAGGTGAACCCAGACCTGGTCCACATCGATGAGGAGCCGTACAACCTGGCCACGGCGCACTGCACCTGGCTGGCGCAGCGCTTTGGCGCGCGTTCACTCTTCTTTACCTGGCAGAACTTGCTGCGAAGCTATCCGCCACCGTTCAGCTGGTTCGAGCGCGCGGTGTTCGCGCGCAGCGCGTTCGGGATCGCGGGCAGCCACGAGGCGTTGCAGGTGATCCGCACGAAGGGTTACTGCGGACCCGGCGCGGTGATCCCTCAGTTCGGCGTCGACCCGCAGCTTTTTACCCCCGCCACCAATCCGGCGAGCGGCGCACCAGTGATCGGCTTCGTCGCGAGACTCGTCGAGGAGAAGGGACTCCTGGTGCTGCTTGAGGCCCTCCGGGGTTTGCAGGGTGACTGGCGTCTCCACGTCATCGGCAGTGGGCCGCTGGAACCAACAGCACGGCGAAGGGCCGAAACAATCGGCCTCGCACACCGGGTGACATGGGAACGGGGTGTGGAGTCCACGCGTATGCCTGAACGCTTACGGAGCTTCACGGTCCTGGTGCAGCCGAGTCTCACGCGGCCGAACTGGAAGGAGCAGTTCGGCCGGGCCGTCATGGAGGCCATGGCCTGCGGCGTGCCTGTGATCGGATCGGACTCAGGTGAGATCTCGCAGGTCGTCGGCGACGCGGGTCTCGTCGTCCGAGAGGGGAATTCGCACGCGCTGCGCGACGCGATCGCCCGCACGCTCGCGGATGAAGGCTTGAGGCACCAGCTCGCGGAGCGTGGCAGGCAGCGCGTCCTCCAGTGCTACACGCATAGTCGGATCGCCGAGCAGACCCTCGCCGCGTACCGCGCTGCTATGGTTTGACTGATGCTGCGCGCCCTCGCCGCCGGACTCTTGGTTGGCGTGGTGCTGACGGCCTGCGCCCAGGCGGCGCCGCCCGCGCCTACCGCCGAGCCGACCTCCGCGATCGAAGGCGTCACGCCAGTCGTCGGCACCGTGGAGGGCCACTTCAACCCCACCGAGGCGATTGGACAGGGCGCCAATTCGTCTTCCAGCGTGACCGACATCGCCAGCGTGTTTGCGTCCGTACAGCAAGCTAGCCAACTGCGCATCACCGCGAACTCGAGTCCGCCTGGCGCAACCGGGGCTGACGTTCAGACGGTGTCCATCCTGGCTCAGGACGCGGGTGGTGTGCTGAAAGGCTTGAACGCCGACGGCAAACAAGCTCTCGGAACCGCACTGCTGAATGCCGCGGCAACGGCGTGGCCGAACGCGAGTATTTCACTCCTGATCAGCGACCCGTCGGGCACCAGCGGCACCATAATCGGCAACCACCCAAAGGGTGGCCAGAATACCGTCATCGCCTCCTAATACCGCCGGACACGGGCGTCGCTTGACGCTGGAATTCCCGAATGCGATTATTCGCCCGCTACTGCCGATGTTCGGCAGGTTTGTAAGTCCTTTGATCAACCTAGAGAAGGGGGACGCTGCCGGCGGAAGGGCCGGTCTTGTGTTGCCGCCCGCCATTGTGGCCGGGCGGTTTCGTATGTCCGCATGCAATCACATTAGGAGGGCATTTGTGAGGCGTTTCGCATCGCTGGGAATCGCTCTGATTCTGGCGGCTGGCACGCTGGTACCTGTTGCGAGTGCGCAACAAGCGTCAGGCAAAACACTGGTCATGGGGTTCTCACAAGAACCTGACACGTTCATCGCAGGTGAAGGCAACGAGTATGTCACCGCGGTTGCTGGAAACCTCGTTTACGATCAGCAGGGCCTGGTCGGCGTGGACGACCAGATGCGACCCATCCCGTTGTTCGTGACCGACGTTCCGACCCTCGACAACGGCGAGGCGGTCATGGTGGGCGACGGTTCCGACCAGCACCTCGAGACAACCTTCCACCTGCGTCAGGACGTGAAGTTCAGCGACGGGAACGCGCTGACCGCGGATGACGTGATTTTCAGCTGGAAGCTGTCGCTCAACCCGCTGTGGAGCGCATCGGCGGGCAACGACCTCGAGTCCAAGTACGCCGACGTCGTCGCCAAGGACCCACACACCGTCGTTTTCAAGATGATGAGCCAGAACCAGGCTCGTGCTGCAGGCAATGCGACGCAGCAGGGCCCCGTGGTCCATCCGCTCTACTACATGGGCCTGCCCGACGTTTGGATCTACCCCTCAAAGCGGCTTGGGCCGCTGGTCGACTTCGATCCACAGAACTCGCCAAAGCTGAAAGACCTGCTCACCAGCGTCTACACCCGGCAGCCGGTTGGCCTGGGCGCGTACACGCTTGATTCGTGGGATCCGGGCGTCCAGATGACCTTCCACGCCCGCAGCGACTACTTCCGCGGCAAGCCCCCGATCGACACGATCATCATCCGTGGCTTCGAAGCTTCCAAGGAAACGCTCCTCTCGCAGCTGCAGGCCGGCGACATCCAGACGATCGGCTCGGAGACCCTCGACGTCTCTGACGTGGATGCCATCAACGCCATTCCCAACGTGAAGGCATTCATCCGCGCGGGTACGACCATCGAGCACATCGACGTCAACACCCAGGATCCGATCCTCCAGGACAAGCAGCTACGCAAGGCGCTGCTCTTTGCGATCAACCGCCAGGACATCGTCAATCGTGCGTTGGCCGCTCAGGGTCAGCCGCTGGTTGCCAACAGCATGGTCCCGCCGATCTCGTCACTGTTCAACCCGGATACGCCCACCTACGCCTACAACCCCGACCAGGCCAAACAGATCCTCGACGCGGATGGTTGGACGCCTGGCTCGGATGGCATTCGGGTCAACTCGAGCGGCCAGCGCCTGAGCTTCAAGTATCAGAGCACGGGCTCGGCGCTACGCAAGAAGGTCATGCCTCTCGTCAAGGACAACCTGGCCGCAGTGGGCATCGACCTCCAGATCGACCAGATGCCAGCGCAAGCGTTCTTCGGCATCAACGGTCCACTGCGCAGTGGCTCACTGCAGCTGGCTGAGTATGCCGATGTTGGCAGCAACGACGCGGGCAACGACGCGATTCAGAAGTACGCGATCAAGAACATCCCGACCTCCGCAAATAGCTTTGCTGGTTCGAACTACACCCGCTGGAACAATCCCACGGCGGACCAGTTGGATAACCAGCAGATCAACTCGCTGGTGCCGAGTGTTCGTCAGTCGGCGATGAGCTCGCTGCAGCTGCTCATGGCAGACGAGCTGCCGACGCTGCCGCTGTTCTTCCGACCGAACGTGACCGCGGCATCGAACCGCTTGGCCAACTTCAAGCCTGAGTACGCCTCGAATGGCTACAACTGGAACGTGTGGGAGTGGGATCTTCGCTAAAACTACATACGGACGTAGCTAGGTAGCTCACCCGAAAAGAGGTCCAGGATACTTCCTGGTTAAGTATTTGCACTGCATTCGGCACTCGGGAGGTTCGCCGCCAACCTCCTCTGCGCAGTGGAAAGGAAAAAGACTTCTCTTGAAAGAGAAGCAGAACAGCGCGCTTCGCTAGATGACGCGATTTCTCGTTCGCCGCAGCATCGAGATGGGCATCACCCTGGTGCTCGCCTCGATGCTGCTCTTTGGCATCCTGAATCTCGCACCAGGCGGCCCGTTCGACGCCCAGATTGCCCAATCGCACGTTCAGGATCCGACCTATCTCGAACGCTTGAACAAGATGATCGGCCTCGACAAGCCGGTCCACGAGCGCTACCTGAACTGGATCGGCAATGTGCTGCATGGCAGCCTGGGCGAGTCGTGGTCGATCGCGCGCGGCCAGGAGGTCAACGCGATCATCGGCTCGCGGCTGCCGAACACGGTCATGCTGATGACAACAGGGTTGGTGTTCTCGCTGTTGATCGCCCTGGTCATCGGCACGGTCTCGGCGGTGCGCCAGTATTCAGCGCTCGACAACCTTTTCACCGCGTTCTCGTTCTTCGGCATCTCCATACCGGCCTTCTGGTTCGGCCTGATCATGCTGAAGTTCTTCGGGCTGCAACTGAGGATTTTTCCCGTGGGCGGCATCTACAGCGTCGGGCACGAAAATGACATCTTCGATCGTCTATGGCATCTCGTTTTGCCCATGATCGTCTTGTCACTCCTGCAAGTCGCCCAATGGAGCCGCTTTTTGCGATCGAGCTTGCTGGAAACATTGCGCCAGGATTACGTTCGAACCGCGCGGGCAAAAGGCCAGATCGAACGGCTCGTTCTTTTCCGTCATGCCATGCGCAATGCGTTGATCCCTCTGGTGACGGTGATTGCCCTGGCTATCCCGACGTTATTCGGCGGCGCAATCTTCACCGAGTACATCTTCAACTGGCCAGGCATGGGCCAATTGCTGGTCAACGCAGTGCTTTCTGTTGACTGGCCAGTGGCTATGGGCGTGGTCATCATTACAGCGGCGCTGACGATTGCCGCGAACTTCCTTGCCGATGTGGCGTACGTCATCGTCGATCCGCGGATCCGGTACTGACCGAGATGGCCACAACGACCGTCGTTTCACTGCCCGCGAAACCGGCTCAAAGAACACCCGAGGAGCGCGTTAGCTCGAAGGGTGAACTTGCCATTGTTTGGGAACGCTTTCGCAGGCATCGTTTTGCGCTAATAGGCCTGGGAGCGCTGCTCTTCATGCTCCTGATCGCCACCGCGGCGCCGCTGGCGCCCTGGAGCCCCAACGAAATCGACCGCACGATCACCGATCCGCAGTACGTAGCGCACGGCTTCGCACCACCCTCCGCGGACCACTGGTTCGGTACCGACGAGCTGAACCGCGACATGTTCTCACGCATCCTATGGGCGGGCCGTATCTCGTTGGCCGTCGGCTTCCTGACGGTGGGGTTCGGCGCCACCATCGGCATCCTCATCGGCGCCCTTGCCGGCTTCTACGGCGGCTGGGTCGACACGGTGCTCATGCGGATCACCGACCTGTTCCTGTCGTTCCCATTTCTACCGACCTTGATCCTGATCTCGGCGATGCTCCACCAGTACAAGTTCAGCGCCGATGTCACGCTCGTACAGGTGAGCACGATCGTTTCGGTCCTGGCGGTGCTCGGTTGGATGGACACCGCGCGCCTTGTGCGCGGGCAGTTCCTTTCACTGTTGAATCGTGACTTCGTGCTGGCAGCACGGGCGCTGGGCGCGGATGGCCGTCGGATCATCCTGCGGCACCTGATCCCCAACTCGCTGGCGCCGATCATCGTCGCCGCATCGCTCAACGTGGGCGGCTTCATCATCGCCGAATCGGCCATCTCGTTCCTCGGCGTCGGCGTCTCGCCACCAACAGCCAGTTGGGGAAGCATGCTGGCGGACTTCCAGTCCTACCTGCGCTACTCGGCGGTGGCGGTGCTGCTGCCAGGCGGAGCCATCTTCATCACCGTCATGGCCATCAACTTCGTCGGCGACGGCCTGCGCGACGCGCTGGATCCCTGGCTTCGCAACAGGTAATTCGCACGGAGGTGAATAGACCCGTCGGGAGGTGCGTACTGGCGCTTGGAGCGCTACTGGCCTTTGTCGTCAGCGCGCCAGTACGTTCATTGGCCCAAACGGCTCCGCCTCAGGAGGTAACGGTCAACTTCCTCACGGAGGGTGAGCCTGACACCCTGGATCCCAGCCGCGCGAGCCTGGCCAACGCGGCGGCCGGCGCGGTCATCCGCCAGGTCTTCGAACCCCTTTTGCGCTTCGACGCCAACCTCGTGCCGCAGCCTGCCGCGGCCGAGAGTTACG
>JAFAZN010000278.1 GCA_019239775.1 Chloroflexota bacterium | reverse complement strand
ACATTGCGAACGCCGGTTGGGAGGACGATCTTGCACATCCGCGCCACGCCGATGAGCTCGTTGAGGCGCTCGAATCGTCATGGAATATCGTCGCGCGCTGTCTCGCAAGCTGGACTCCGGAGTCACTCCAACTGACAGCGCAGCGACTGTCAGGTGACAAGGTCCAGATCCATACGCGTCAGGCCGTGCTCTGGCGGCTGATCACGCATGACTCCTTTCATGCCGGCGAGGTGTCGCTTGTCCTCGGCAGTCACCAGCTGGGTGCAATTGAGATGTGGTCTAAGCTGTCACGGCTGGCGGACTGACGCATCCCTCGCCATGCAAGCGGAGCGCTGGATCAGGTGCGTATGGGTCCGGTTTGAGGCAGAATTCCTGGCGCTGATTCCCGGGTGATTTGTGGAGTGTGCGTGGCGGAACCTATAACCGATCACGAGGTGGTGGTCGTCTGGGATGGCGAAACGATCGACGGGCGCGAGTATCCGGAGCAGCGGTACTCGCCACCACCTGTTGGTCTTGATCCACACCCCTTCGACATTGCCGAATTTGAGGCCATCCCCGTCGAGAAGTTGGAGCTGTGGGACGGTGTGCTCTACGGACCCACATTCCAGCAAGAGGCGATGCTCGTCGCACTGCTCAGCAACGTCGGCCTGCGCCGAGCCCTCCAGCTAGTGCCACGCGAGCGCTGGCTGAAGGCGCTCGACGAGTCAAGGTGATTCCCTCGGCGGGAGGGCGCACGTTTGCCGTCAGCCGGATTCTGCGTCCCAGGCGTGTTCGAGATTGCCGTGTCCTAGCGGGTTACGCTTCGGGAGATGGACGGCTTGATGCGGCAGGCCAGCAGCCGTCGTCGTTGCGCTCGCAGGCTTCGCAACGACCACCACGCACGGATCACGTCGAGGTCGACGTCCCTGCCGTAGCCGGCGATCCGCGGGTTGGCGGTGATGTTGACGACGATCGTCTCGAGGCCGAGGTTCGCGGTGAAGACCTGACCGGCGATGGCCACACCGGGCATCTGCGCGGCTGGTTCGATTAGGTCGTTGTCGGCGAGCGTGCAGACCGCGACCGATCGTCAGCGAGCACATCGGGCGATCGCTCGCTCGACCTAGGCGAGCTCGGCGTCGATAAGCGAAAGCAGGTGGTCGGCAGCCAGGCTGGCCGCTAACCCGACGCTGGCGACCTCACCAAGTTCGCTTGCGGCGAGCGCACGCCGCTCCGCAACGACTTCCCGCCGCTCTTCGAGCAGTGCGATGGCCTCTTCGACGGGCAGACGTTGAAGGAAGACCACCGCCACGTCGACGCCGGTGTGCGCCGGCTCGAAACTCCGCAACGTCGCCCGAAGGAGCTCCTGAAAGTGGCCGTGGCCGCGCTGCGTCAGAGCGTAGACGAGTCGCTCGCCGCGGGCGCCGCGGGCGCCGGGCTCGGCGCGTACTGAGACGTAGTCGTCGCGTGCCAGGCGGTCGAGCAGGTAGTAGACGTTTGCCTTGCCGAGATCGCTGTACAGCTCGCCGTGGGCGCGCGCAATGCGATGCAGCTCGTAGCCGTGGAGCGGGCCGCGTAGCAGGAGGCCCAGGAGCATGAGCTGCTTGTGGAGCCCATGCGCGAGCGACATGAAAGTCAGTCTGCGTGCGGTGTGTCAAGCTGGAGAGAGAAGCCATGACCGATCAAACTTCTTCGTCAACGTCGTCGGGAAGATCGACGTCTTCACGAACCGCTCCCGCGCTGCCACGCGTGGTCGACCGTGCGACATTTCAGGCTCAGCTCGATGCGTTGCGGCTGCGCGAAAAGGCGCACACACACGAAGGCGACGCGATCGCTGGCGCCAGACGCCGGCTCCCCATGGTCGAGGTCGACGCGGCCACGCCTCTTATCGGCCCCAACGGACCGGCCACGTTGCTGGAGGCGTTCGAAGGGCGCCGACAGCTCATCGCGTACTACTTCATGTGGAACCCTGCGCGACCCGCGGCCGAGCAGTGCGAAGGCTGCACGTACTACACGAGTCAGGTCCGCGAACTCTGCTACCTACACTCACGCGACATCACCTTTGCCGTCTTCTGCCAGGGCCGCAACGCCGCATCTGGTGGAGCCGACCCGCAGGTCTCCTACCGAGAGAGCCTCCGATATCGCGACTTCATGGGCTGGGACATGCCGTGGTACTCCGCCCAGTCGTCCCTCGAGACACTTCTCATCGGACGCGAGATCGGCTTGTTTCACCTCGTCTGCTACGTACGGGACGGCGAACGCGTCTTCGAGACCTACTGGACAAAGCGCCGCGGAGTGGAAGCCATGGACCACAGCTACGCGCTGATGGATCTCACCATCTACGGGCGCCAGGAAGCCTGGGAGGACTCTCCGCCGCGTTGGCCACAGCAGTGCTCCAACGTGCGTACGGAGGCGGGTTCGCCAGATTGGCCGCCAGTGACAACATGGCCGGGCGGACGACCAATCGCACAGTGGGACCGGCTGGCCGCGGGACATTCGGATGACCTCGGGAGCGTTGGTCCATCACGCGAGGGAGTCCACACGTGTCATTAGTTCATCCAGGTTGAGATATCACTCCTTAACGGCGCCGGCGGCGATGCCTTCAATGAACTGGCGCTGCGCGAGCAGGAATGCGATCACCACCGGAATCACGGCGATCACGATTGCCGCCATCACCTGGTTCTCCACTGGCGCCGCGGAGCGAACGAACGCCAAGCCCACCTGGAGCGTCCGCATATCCGGATTGGGCGCGACGATCATCGGCCACAGGAGCGCGTCCCAACTGTCCATGAAGACAAACAGAGCTAATGTCGCCACCGCTGGCCGGGCGAGCGGCAGATAGATGCGTAGGAAAATCCGAAATTCGTTCGCCCCGTCAACGATCGCCGCTTCCCGCATCTCCTTCGGGAGTGTCTGGAAAAACTGCGTCATCATGAACACGCCGAACGCGCTCACAACACCCGGCAAGATGATGCCGAGATAGCTGTTGAGCAGATTCCAGTCGGCGAACATGACGAACAGCGGCACGATTGTCGCCTGGTACGGCACCATCAACGCGGACAGGATCAGTCCGAACAGCAACCCCTTCCCGAAGAACGTCAGCCGCGCAAAGCAATACCCCGCAGCGCTCGAAACCAACACCGCGATCACCGTGGTCGAGAGTGCGACCACGACGCTGTTCAGGAAATAGCGGCCCATTGGCACCAGCTGGAAAATCCGACTGTAACTGCTGCTATCGAATTCCGACGGCCAGAGTTTCGGAATCGCCGAAAACAGGTCGCGTGGTGTCATTACCGACCCGATCACGGTCCAATAGAACGGCAACACGGTAATGAACGCGACAATCACCAGGACCACATAGAGAACGATCCGCTCGAATCCTCCGGACGTCCCAGCGGATCGCGCTTGAACGCTTACAGCCATCAGTCAGCCCTCACTGGACGATCAGATCGTGAATGCGGCGGTTGACCAGCGCCAGTACCACCAGGACGACCAGCAGGAACGTCGCGATTGCAGAGCCGTAACCGAATTCGAGGTTCACGAACGCGTGGCGGTAAAGCAGTTGAACGATTGAAAGCGTCGCATTCAACGGGCCGCCGTTCGTGATAATGAACACCTGGTCAAACAACTGCATGTTTCTGATCATGGTGATCGTGACCACGAAATAGATCACTGGTCGGAGTGCTGGAATTGCGACGTGCCAGATCTGCCTCCACTTTGTCGCACCGTCCATCGCAGCGGCTTCGTAGAGCTCCTGCGGCACGCCCTGCAAGGCAGCCAGATAGATGACCATGTAGTAGCCAAGGTTTTTCCAGACGCTCACCGAAATCACGATCCACATGGCCTGGTTCGGATCGGACAGAAATGGCTGGATGTTCAGACCGACGCTCTGCAGGAATCCATTGACGAGTCCCTGCTGACCGAACATCATCGACCAGATCAGCGAGACGACCACCCACGAGGACACGACCGGCAAAAAATAGGCGGTGCGCAGGACGGTTCGGAATGGCAGACGCGCGTTCATCGCCAGCGCCAGGAACAACGGAAGGACGGTCTCTCCGATGACGGCAAAAACCGTGAAATAGACGGTGTTGCGGACAGAGCCGAGAAATTCACCATCGGTGAACAACCGGACGAAATTGGAGAGTCCAACGAAGGTCGGAGTTTGGTTGAGTGTAGCGTCGAAGAGGCTGAGGTACAGCGACGTCAGCAGTGGGTACGCGAGAATAATGACGAACAGAATGAGGAACGGCGCCAGGAGGACGTACGCCGCCTGGCTCCGGCGGAGCTCACGTCCGATCTGCGCGCCGCGACCCGCCGGGCGCGCGAGCGTTTGAGCGCGGATGCTTGCGGCATCACTCATCGTCGTAAACCTCAGCTCTTTGGATAGAGCTGCGGAAAATTAGCAATCGCCTGGTCGAGCAACGCTTGCGATTGTTGCTGCACATTCGCAAGTTCACTGTCAACGTCCGGGTTGGAGCGCACGACGCGTTCCTGCATGTCCGCCAGCAACTGGTAGATTTTCGAAAACGCGGGTGACACCCCCGGCGGACGCGATGGGAACGCGACGATCGACTGCTTCCACTTCGCGTCGTTCTTCAGCTGGTCTGAGACGGCGATCGAGTCAGGGTTCGCCTGGACGTACAGGTCCTGGTCGGCCAGGTTCAGCCCCTGGGTGACGCCGTACTTCAAGCGCTGCCCATCGTCGCTGGTCAGCCACATGATGAAGTCCATGGCTTCCTTGGGATGCGCGGCCGTTGTCGGAATAGCCAATGCACTACCGCCGCCGTAGGTGGTGGTTTGGCCCTTGCCGTCCTGCGACGGGATCCCGGCTACGCGCCAGTCAGTCTTGGGATCATTCGCCCCCAGCTGCAGGACCTCGTCCGTGCTGAAGATGAGGCCCACGCATTTGCGCGAGATCATCAACTGGAGTGTCGTCGTGTCATTCAGCTCGTCGGTGTTTCGCCACTGTTTTTGCGACCACTCCTCTTCGAACTTGTAGACGTTTGTCACGACGGGATTGGTGAAGTCGGCTTTGGTGGGCAAGATGTCCTTGTCCCAGAAATCGCCCCCCGAAGTCCACACCCAGGGCATCGTCTTGGCGAGGTTGTTGATCGGCATGCAGATCGGCCATACATTGGGGTTCTTGGACTTCAACGTGGTATTGACCTGGCGCAGGTCATCCCAGCTCTTCGGCGGATTATCCGGATTGAGGCCGGCCTCCTTGTACATGTCGGCGTTGTAGACGTATCCAAACGGGTCGAACTCGTAGGGAATGGCCCAGGTGCCATTGTTGATGTCGACGTAGTTGCTGTTGAGCAGACCCTTCAGCTGGTTCTTCACCGCATCGCCGCCGACGGCATTGAGCTCCTGGATGGCGTTGGCGGCCATCAGGTCGAGCGGCGTGCGGCTCACTTCGATCTTGGCGATGTCAATGGTCTTCTTCGCCTGAATATTGAAGATCAGGTTTGCGATCGCGTCGGTGTCGCTGGGACCATTCAGCGACGTCGTGGAGAGATATTCGATTTCGATGTTGGGGTGGTCCTGCATGTAGCGGTTGACCAGCGCGCGCTCGGACGCTTCCGCGCCGCGGGCGTTGAAGTAGACGAGGTGGATCTTCTGTCCGCCTGCCGCGGCCGCGCTCGTGGTGGGTTGGGCTGCGGCTGCACCAGGCGGTTGCGTTGGCGCAGCAGCGCCGCCCGCGGGTGTGTAATTGCTGCCGCCGGTTCCGCAACCGGCCAGCAAGGCGGCGACCGTCACAAAGGTCACAAAGGTCGCGAAGCGAGAAAGCCTGCCTGAGAGCACCGTATGGTCACCTCCCGCCGGAAAGTGCGCGCTACCGGTTAAACAGCGTAACTCGTCCCGCGCCTCGCCGTAATAGTGGTCCAGGACCCTTCCTGGTTGTGTTGCTTCTGCGTAGAGCGCGCATGGCGTACGCGCCGACCTTCACTGCGCAGCGACACGAAAATATTTTCTAGGGGAGAGTGGATACAAGCGGTTCCAACTGCGGAGCGAGGTTTTCGGCCGCGTCCCTAGAGCGTGAGCTAGAGTGCGCCTCGTTACTTTCCCACGGGGATCCAGCTGTTGTATCGCGGGTGATCGGCGCGGATCGGAAAGGTGACCGCCTCGCCCGTCTCGGACGAGTAGTACATACCGGTGATCAGCTCCATCGACAAGCGGGCATCGGCGAGCGTCACTGGCAGCTCGGCGCCGGACCGAATCGCGTCGTAGAAGCGATGGAACTGGCCGGCGTAGTGCTCGGGCAGAGGCTTGAACTGCGCCAACGTTGCGACGATTTTCTCGTCGATCTCAGGTGAATCTCCGACGAAGGTCCACGGATCGCCCGAATTGGTGTATGGGCGTGTGTTGCTCTCAGCCACCAGGCCACTGAACGAGAAGCGGTGCCGCGTGATCTCTTCCGCCGAGCCGAGGGTGACGCCGCTGGAGGCCACCGAGCCATCGGCCATTTCCATAGCAATCGCCGCGCAGTCCTCGACTTCGATCGCGTTGACACGCGTCGTGGTATGCGCCCACAGTCGCGTCGGCGCACCCAACACGTAACACAGCAGGTCGTGGTTGTGGATGGCGTGACCCAACAGCGCGCCGCCGCGTTCGGTCGCCCACTTGCCTCGCCAGGGAACGGCGTAGTACTCGGGCCGCCGTCGCCACGCGGTCTCGACAGTCGCCAGGTAGGCCTTGCCAGCAATCCCGCGCTCCAGCAGCAGCTTGAGCTTCTGCATGCCGTGGCCGAATCGATATTGAAAGATCGGCATCAAGCGCCGACCCGAGCTGGCCTCGACGCGCTTCAGCTCGTCGATCTCACGCAATGAGCTCACCAGTGGCTTCTCGCAGATCGCGTGTTTGCCCGAGGCGAGTACCTGCTGGATCTGCTCGAAATGCAGGTGTGGCGGCGTGCAGATGTCGATGACGTCGAGGTCGTCCATGCGAAGCAGCTCGGACAAGTCGGTGACGAAGCGAGGGATGTGGTGCTCCTCAGCGACCGGCTTTCCCCGCCCAGCATCGATGTCACACAACGCCAGCAACTCGAAGCGGTCCGCGACAGCCTCGAAGCTCCTGACATGCGAGCGACCGATCCCAACCCCGACGACCGCGACGCGCAGCCGATCGGTCGTGCTCACGCGGCGACTCTCTGGCGCGTGATGGAACGCGCCTGCGCCTGTGCGTTCAGGGCGAGCTCTGATGCCAGGAAGGCGTGAGCTTGCGGCATCGCCGTTTGGGTGCGATTGCGAATGTCATCCAGGAGCTGCGGTCCGAACGGCAGCTCGATGTTTTTGCAGTCCACATACCGCGTCTCGCGCTGGTCGACGATGAACAAGTGGTCGCCACCTGGATGGCCGCCGATGTCCACGTTCTTGCGGATCTCGATGAAGCCATCGGTGCCGAGGATCGTCAGTCGACCATCGCCCCACGAGCTCAGGCCATCCGGCGTGAACCAATCGACGCGCACATATCCTGTGCCGCCGTCGCCGCGTAGGAGCATATCGCCAAAATCATCGAGACCGGGGTACTCGGGATGCGCCACGTTGCCGACCTGCGATGCCACCACCTCGGCCGAAGTCGAGCCCGTGAAAAAGAGAAATTGGTCCGCCTGATGCGAGCCGATGTCGTTGAGGATCCCGCCGTAGCGCTCGTGCTCGAAGAACCATTTTGGTCGGCTTGGAGCATTCAAACGGTGCGGCCCAAGTCCGACAGTCTGGAGTGGACGACCGATCGCGCCGGCCTGGACTAGCTCGCCAGCGCGGACAGTCGCGCGGTTCTGGAATCGCTCGCTGTAGCAGACCGAATAGATGCGACGCGTCTCTCGCTGGACGCGGCGTGCCTCGTCCAGCTGCTGGAGCGTCGTAAACCCGGGCTTGTCACTCAGGTAGTCCTTGCCGTGGCGCATCACTTCGAGGCCGAGCGGAGCACGTTCGTTTGGAATACCCGCGCTTGCGATCAGCGCGAGCGAGTCATCCTCGAGGACTTCCGCCTTCGACCTCGCGCGGCGCGCCTGAGGGAACTTGTTGCTGAACTCGGCCGCAAGGTCATCTTCGGGAGCGAAAAACGCGACCAGTTCCGCTCCGGCATCCAGCAACTGGTCGGCCATGCCGTAGATGTGGCCATGATTGATGCCGATCACACCGAAGCGGATCGGTTCCGCACGAGCGCTCATACTCAGATGCTAAGCCCTCTGCGTGGTCTATACATGTTCCATGTCACACCTGGATTCGAGCACATCCCAACTCCTCGCCGAAGGCATCACTGCAACCTCAGGTGGTTTCGTGGTCGTCCCAGCGCACACCCAGGATGTGTACGACAACTACTTCGAGCCGAGTGAGACCTGGAGCAATTTCCGCGACCAACGGAAATGACAGCCCTCACTACTCGTGACGTTACACTGACGTAATGCGGCCAGATTATCGAGAGTACCGGCCGCCGGTTGGACTCGATTCGCTGGTGGCGTGTCTCTGGGAGAACGAGCCGAGCGAGGACCTCATACAGCGCATCGTGCCCGACGGCTGCGTTGACTTGATCTGGTTTGCCGATCGTGAGTTATTGATCGAAGGTCCGGACACAGGCCCTCGCCTCGTGCCCCTTCCCGGTCTGGTGCGCGTGTCTGGCATCCGCTTGCGTCCGGGAGCAGCCGCGGCGGTGCTCGGCATTCCGATGTCCGAACTCCGCGACCACGCGGCGCCCGTTCCGGTCTCACTTGTGTGGGGCGAGCAAGGTCGCCGGCTCGAAGAGGCGCTGGCAAACGCCGCGCCCGACCTTCGACTGGGGTTGCTTGCTGAGGCGGTGGGGAAGCGGGGTGCCGAGCCGGATACGTTGGTGCGCGCGACTGCTCAAATGCTCATCGAACGCGACATCCGGGTTGAAAGCATCGCCGCCGAGCTCGGGCTGAGCGAACGGCATCTCCAACGACGGCTCGTCACGTCCGTCGGCTATGGACCGAAGATGCTTGCTCGCGTTGCGCGATTGCGCAGACTCCTGGCCCTTTCGGATCGTTCGCTTGCGGCACGCGCACTCGACGCGGGTTACTCCAGCCAGGCACATATGAACCTCGAAGTGCGTCAGTTGACAGGCACCACACCTGTCCGATTTTTGAAAGACGCGGTGTTCACAGCGGCGTAGCGTTCTGGCATGTCCATTGATATTGGAGCTGCCGAACGCTTTATTCACGCCAACGCGAGGGTACTCGAACGGCACCGGCTGGCGGTGCTGCTGCGCGGCGCATCAAATGAAGCAGTCTTACAAGCACTCCGCGCGTACCGGAATCCCGACGGTGGCTTCGGCCATGCACTGGAGCCGGATGTTCGCGCCCCGCAGAGTGAGCCCGCGTCCACCCTGCATGCCCTGGAGATCCTGGTCGAAGCCGGAGCACGGGAAGATCCGATGGTTGCCGGTGCCGCGGCGTGGATCGGGACGATCGCTCGTGCCGATGGCAGCATACCTTTCGTTCTGCCCTCGGCCGCGAGGCATCCGCACGCGCCATGGATGGTGGATTCTGACAGCGGATCGTTCCTGACCTTCAGCCTTGTCGCACGGCTCTGCGAGTCAGGCTCGACCGACTCCTGGCAGGCTCGCGGAACTGAATGGTGCTGGACTCGACTGGAGCACCCGGAGGATCTGGCTGGTTACTGGGTGAAGTTCGCACTGGAGTTTCTGGATAGGGTTCCGGAGCAGAAGCGCGCGCTAGCGGCGATTGGGCGTCTACGCTCTTTGCTTGCGGAGGACGGTTCGTTACCAGTTCCCGGCGGGCTCGAAGGAGAGCGGCTGACGCCACTGGAGTTGTCACCCCGACACGGTCTGCGTAGTCGCGCGCTGTTCACCGACCGCCAGATCGAAGCTGATCTTAACCTGCTGGAAAACGGACAACGTGCCGACGGGGGCTGGACCATCAACTTTCTGGAGTGGTCACACGGCCAGGGCATCGAGTGGCGTGGGATGATGACACTCCAGGCACTACGAACTCTGGCGGCGCACACGCGCATTCGGCTCCGAACGAGCGATTAGCGGTGCAATACCTCGAAAGCATTGTTGGGCCGGTGCACAGGCAGGGGAACTCTGGATACGACGTACTCCGACGAGGGTACAACCTCGCCATCGAGCACAATCCGGAGCTCATTGTCGAGGCGAGAAGTGCGTCAGATGTCGTTGCTGCAGTACGCCTGGCCGCGACTCACAAACGTGCCATCGCAGTAATGAATACGGGGCACGGCCCATCGGTACCGGCCGACGATGCAGTGCTCCTCCGCATGGGAGCATTGAACGGAGTACGCATCGACTCGGCACGGCGCACGGCGCGCATTGAGGGCGGAACCAAATGGAGCACCGTCATCAATGCCGCCGCACGCTACGGCCTGGCGCCGCTCAATGGGTCGAGCCCCGGTGTCGGGGCAGTCGGCTACACGCTGGGAGGCGGTATCGGGTTGCTGGCCCGCCGGTTCGGATTCGCAGCGGATCACGTGCGCTGGTGCGAGATCGCCACGGCAGATGGCCGGTTGCGCCACGTTACTCCCGATTCGGACCTCGACCTATTCTGGGCGCTCCGCGGTGCAGGAGCGAACTTCGGCGTGGTGACGGCCATGGAGGTCGATTCATAACCTACGTGCGGGTGGCCTACTCTGGCGACGAAGCCGATGGCCTGGCGCAGCTAGAACCGTTGCGGCGAATCGCAGGCCTCGAGCGAGACACGATCCGGCGCATGACCTACGCACATGTCGGTGACATTCACCACGACGAGATCGATGTACCGGTCGCGGCATTCGATCGGAACATCCTGCTTGGCGATCTGGACGGCGACGCGGTTAGGATGTTGTCCACGCAATTGGGCCCCGGCAAGAGCTCGCGGGTGGTCGTGGAGCTGCGAGCCTGGGGCGGTGCATTGTCACGGCCGCCGAAGGTGCCCAACGCAATCGGCTTTCGGGGTGCCGCCTTCTCGCTCCTGGCGATCAGCGATGGACAACCTGAGAACCGGCGCCAGCGGGACGCGGTGTTGGCGGCCATGCAACCGTGGAGCACCGGAATGACGTATCCAAACTTCAACGGAGTCGAAGATACGTCGATTGATGCGGTCCGTCGAAGTTACG
>JAFAZN010000257.1 GCA_019239775.1 Chloroflexota bacterium | reverse complement strand
TTCACTATCATGCCGTCGCCCCTTCGGAAGCAGACGTTGCAGGACGATAACGCTATACCGCGGTCGACCAGTCGCCGGATTCCTCATCGGCTCGCCGGCTTCGTCCTTGACCACATACGGGCGAGGTGGTTCGAACCGATCGGCGCTGACCTGAACCAGCTCGCCCAGCCGTGCGTCGCTAGTCAATGCCAGAATGGCGAGCGTAGCGCCGTACAGCACGCCGCGGTAGAGCGCCTCGGGCTCCACTGCACGTCTGTACAAGTCCGTTTGAAGCGTGAGCCAGTAGGCCATGACGTGACTCGGTGTTGCCAGTCCGCCGTGGTTGCTAACCTCGTTTGCGCGTCGGCGCCATCCAAGGAACCCTCCTTGGGCGATGATCGATACGGGCCAGGGGAGTTGCGTCGAATCGACGTCATGTAATTGAAGGAAGTACCGATCTGCGAGATCAGGTGCGTAGATCCATTCGTGGCCTTTCTCGCGTGCCGCTTTCGGTGTGCCTGGCGCAATTCTGTCCTCCACCCATGCCCGATCGTGATGATGGGCTGCGTATGTTCGCGGATCCCACAGCGTCGCCCGTAGAAGAACCTCGCGCCTGACCCACCGGACGTCTTCCACGCTGGCGGCGTCACGATTAATGTCTAGCTCGTAGCCGCGATACTCGACGGCGGCAGGCATTCGAAGTTCGCGCTGATCGACCGAAGCTACCTGGGACCGAAACCAGTCGATGAATCGTTGGGCCGCCTTTTTGCGCTCCAAGATCAGCGCCACCAGAGTGGTCACGAGAGGAACCAGGACGTCCGTTTTCGCCTTGCGGTCCTCCTGCGACTCGCGCCGGAACGCCGTCGCCGGCATGAACCTCTCGCTGAACCGCGGCGGGACCTCAGGGAACGTAACTGTGTCAAGATCTGCTCGTGCGGTTGCATCAAGTGAGTGCAGGTACTCGCGGACGTGCAGCGCTGCAGCCTGGTAGTGATGGATCTGCATCGTCCGTTGCCTCATACGCTGACGGTCCGAGCCGTAATCCATCCAGTGCTCGTAGTTCAACTGGCGCACACTGCTCAGGTGATAACGGCGCAACAGATGATCCCAGCTGGCCGCGAGTGCAGTGACGTGGTGGTACACCGTCGAGGGCAACACACCGTTGCCGGCGATTACGCCGCTGGCCAGCGCAAGCGAGGCTCGATCAGGATTGTGCGCGCCCCCGCCGTATAGCAGGTATACCCGCACTTTGCTCGGCACGCTACCCCAATCGATACGCGGAGCGCGAATCAATTCCGCTGGTAGAGAAGTGAGAAAGATGTGGAGTTGCTGCTCCGGCGACAACGCACGGTAGGCGGCTGACTTCACTCGGATATTGCCTGGCTCAGCCGGACTGGCCGCTTTCGGCAGAGGCGTAAACGTCTGCGCAATCAGTTCAGCCCAATTCGCCTCGGCTGGTTGGACGCGGCCGGCCGTGTATGCGGACCTCACTGGTCTGGCCCGCCTAAGGATGCAAGCCAGACCAGTGTCCGCTGAGCTCCGTCATCGAACTCGAGCGCCACGTCCTCATCCCCTATAGCAGGAGTGACGCGTCGGCTGCGCTGCGTCTGCGTCGCGGCATCGCGGAGGTCGCGCGCGTGCCCCACAAGACGCTCAATAAAGCGTCGTTGAACCAGTTCGTGCGCTTCTGCTGTCGAGATCGCGTGAACGTATCGCCGAGCCGTCTCCGAACTCGCCCAGCCCATTGCCACCTGAACTGCTTCGACGGCGGCACGTTGGCGCTCAGTCGAATTGGGGTACGCCTCAAGCGCGGCGCTGACGCGCATGGTGGCATGGGCGTGTCGGATCAGATGCGGATGCAGATGCGGCAGGCGCACTGGAGCGCGTCGAAATCGGCCCTCCACTCGCTCGCGTAGCTCGGTCCACCTCGCGCGAAATGCACTGTCGCTGAGCTGGGTGCCGCGACTCGACAGGAAGATCGGATCTGCGTCCGTGAGTTCCTCGAGCAACTGGGTCCCGTCGCGATCAGCCGCCGCACGCTCTGTGCGGATGTACCGGTGCAGTAGGCGCTCGGTTTCCGCTTCGAAATGGATCGGCTTGGTTTCACGACCCAGGCTGCCCTTGTTGCGCACCAGCGCAGAGACGCCGACGTGCATGCTCCGTCCACGCCGATATCCGCCCGCGGTCAGGCTCAGAACCTCGTGCAGACGTGCGCCCGATTCCAGCAGGATGCGGATGATGACCTGGTCGCGCAGCGCTGCGTGATCGCTCATCCACAAGATCGCGGCGACGATGAGCACGCGGACGACCTCCGCGTCCCGAGCAACCGGTGGATTCCAGACGTTGCGTTTGCGCCTGAAGAATCCCACCGGCTGCTGCGCGGTCCGGCTCCGAGGCTCGCTGCGAATACCTGCCACATCCGGTGCTCCCGCATTGGCGAGCGCTCGGATGTGCTCTCGTTTCCAGCGGAGCAGCATCTCCGAGTACATCGGATTTGGATGTGGGTAGTAGGTGACGCGACGATTACGCGTCGGGTCCCACTCCCCGTCGATCAGCGTGGCGTAGAAGTCGCGCGCGGCGGCGATGAACAATCCGAGTCCACTCGGGCTCATCGTCGTACTGTTGGTCAGCGCCACGTGATAGCCGTCTGTCTGCCACGCCGGGCGGACCACGCAACCCGACTCGATCAGGTACTGGCGGGTGTACTCACGGACGGCCTCGGGGTCCGCATTCCAAGCGTAGACGTGGTCCAGGAGGTAGCCGAAAAATGGACAAAGCATGGCCAGGTAGGTTTGCCTGGTGCGCGGTGAACCACGGTTTTTGCGCAGGCGGTACCACTCGTTCAGCGGCACAACCGGACTCCAGCTTCGATCAAAGATCAGCAACTCGTACTGACTCTCAGGCTCCGTCACCTGAAGCTTGCGAAAACCAACCGACGAGGCGTACCGACCTGTTGCCGAGGCTCTCAGTTCACGCATCGCACGAGCCTACTCGGCTCCCGCACCGACTTTTGCGTAGTCTTGACCCACCAGGACGCTGCCATGGCGGGCTGTAGCCCCAAGGGCGAACCACGCTGGCGCCTGTAAGCCGCATGTGTGTACGACGGCGAGGCCGTCCGCAGGGGTACGATCGCAGTTCGCTGTCATGAGTGGTGCTCCCGACTGGTTCCCCTCTAATGTGCGAGAAGCCCACAAGCATTCGTCCAACCACCGCGAGGAGGTTCTATCGAGCACTGTCGCCGGCTGCTTTTACTGCTGTTCATTGTTTGAGCCATCCCTGATCACCGAGTGGGTTGATGAAGATGCCGCCGAAGTCGGACAAACCGCTCTTTGTCCGCACTGTGGAATCGATAGCGTCATCGGCGATCGGTCCGGTGTAGAGATTTCCGAGGCATTTATGACAACGATGAAGAGGTACTGGTTCTAGCGAGCATTTCGCACGACAGGGCGCCACCCAATCCCGCGCGGTATGGCCGTCCAGATGTTGCACTAAGGCCTCGCCTGTGCTGATTCCATTCGCATAAGCGAGCGTTTACTGATACGCGGCGGGACCGCGGCCTCTTCCTTGCGGCAAAATTGCACGCGTGGCGGAGCCTGTGCCGAGCGTAATCCGGATCATGCCTGAGTACGGTGGTGGTGGCCCGTTCTGGAACATGACCGGAGTTGGCCGCTACGACTTCAGGATGATCGACGTGCCACTCTCGGAAGACCTTCGTCGCCGCGTGCAAACCTGGTGCGAGGGCTACTGGGCAACCCTCGACCAGAACTACCCGCCTGACTCCGATTTCCTCACGCCTGAGGCGAGACAAGCCTGGCTCGTGGGGGGCAGAGCGATCGCACAACAAGTCGCGAACGAACTGGCGGGTCGAGCGACCATTCTGTACGTCGACTACGGAACCGGAGATACGGTCGAAATCCCTCCGACCCACTAAACACACGGCCGGCACGGATGCAGGCGGCGGAAGCACCACAGCCACAGCCGCCACCCTATCCAGCACGCATGTCAGTGGCAGGCCACTCATCTACCTGTTCTTCAATTGAAATCACGAGTGCTGAGCGCCATGCGCCCGGATAGAGATTAACTATTTCGTCGACGAATAGCTTTGACCCGGTCGCCTCCTCCTGGCTGAGCCTGCCGCGCGCGACCAGAAAGGCCCCCTCTCGCAGTGGGGATTCGCCATTGGCAGTTTCGGTCAGCCGCTCGAACGCCTGCGGAAACACGGCCGCTTCAATTGCACCGGTTGCGTCGGCAAGCGTGAGCCACGCCATCCGGTCTCCCTTTTTCGTCGTGCGGAGCCGGAGGTTGGTCACGATCGCGCCCACACTCACTGGCGCGTTGTGTGGCAGGTCCACCAACTCGGCGATGTTCGTGACGCCGAATTCTTCGACGAGCCTCGCCTTGTGCTGCTGGACCTCGAACGGGGTGGCAGTCAGAAACCCGAGATGCGCACGCTCGTAAGCGGTAATAGTCTCCGGCGACCACCCA
>JAFAZN010000170.1 GCA_019239775.1 Chloroflexota bacterium | reverse complement strand
CCGCGCTCATGGTGACCTGTTCGCAGTCCACTACGCCGCCGGTGGAGCAGGCCAGCGGCACCTGCTCGGCAAAGTAGTGCGTGGCCACCAGGTAGGCGGAGATCAGCAGGCCCAGCACCCCAAGGCCCAGTTGCCACACCACTGTGCGACTCCAACCTCGCCGACCAGCACGTGCGATGCCGTTGACCGCCGTCCGCTCAGTGCTCACCCGCGCCACTGCGGTCCCACCCGAAGTGCGCCGGCGATCACGGCACTGGTGCAGCGGCCAGTGTCGCTTGCAGCGATTTGACCGCCGCCTGGCCGCACACGTCGGTCGGCGTATCGCCTGTGGCAGTGCAAATCGCTGCCGTCAACGCATTGGCCCCACCAAGGATCGCTTTGGCCTGAGCCGAGGCAGGATCGCTCAAAGCGCTCGCAATCTGGTCCGCATTCATACCCCGCAGGACGCCAACGTCATAGCTCGCTCCTGAAACGATGTACTGCCCACCGATATCGATGAACGGGATCGACCCCGCGGACTGGGCCGGCACATAGGGCGGTCCGTCGTAGGTTTGTAGCAAGCTGGTTTGCGCAGGCGTCGGTGTCTGCAGCGCCGAATACGAGGACCCTGAGCGTACGTTGGTCTGCAGCTCAACCGGGCTCAGCTCAACGTACTGGCTGGTATACGTCGAACCAACGAAGGAGAAGGTCGGCGTGTTCGGGTACACGTCGTCAGTCGCCGAATGCGAAAGCTGCAGCCCGCTGAAGGTGCCGAAACGTCCCAATGCCGCGACCAGCGACCAGCGCTCGCCAGCGCAGAACGGGCAATACTCAGCCCCAACGTAGGTGACCAGCGGCAGCCCACTTGGTCCGCGCTGGATCTCGCCGCGCACGGGCGTCGGTAGCACCGTCACGCTGCCGCGGCCGACCTGGTCGAACGTCGCCGCGTCCACTCCCGCGACTTGCGTTACCAGCGACGGCGGAGCAGGCGAATTGGGCGCACCTGCGGTCGCCGCGTTTGATTGCACGAACCGCGCGACCGCCAGCGCCAGCACTACGACCACCACGATTGTCCCTGCCACAAGAACAATCCGCCGCTGCCGCGCCGCGGCTTCTTCTTGCTGGCGTCGAGTCACGCGCCCACGACCCTGGGCAAGACGTTCCTCGCGGCGTGTGGGAGTGCGCGCTCGCATGTGTTCGGCAGAAAGTATCGTGCGCAGGCGACGAAGTTGCCCGCAATTTCGTAGTTCGTGAAAATGTACGGACATGAGACCTCAAGCGCGGCCCGCCGTCTGGCGCTGTTGCGGCGCGGCGCTGGCTGGTGGCGCAATCGCGCTCGTGCTGCTAATCCTGTTCTTTGGTGCGGCGGTGCTGCTGTTGCGCGCTGCCGCGGCGGTAATGGGCGTCGTCCTCGAATTCAATTCCGCACTGGATCCGGTCTATACGCGTGCTGCGCTGCGCAGCCTGACCGATTCGCAGCTTCAAGGCTTGGCCGTCGCTGGCCCGCCTGGCGTCGGGCTGCACACGCTGTGGCCAGACGTGTTCGCCGACGCGAGCCGCGCGCACTGGCTACCCATCCGCCTCGTCCTGGTTAAAGGGAGTCCACTGATTGCCAGGCTCGTCGCGGCGGGCGCCGCGCACGCGGTCGTGGTCGGCCTCGGGTTGCTCTTGATGCGGTACGGTTTGCGTCAAAAAAACGCGAATGTGATGACGGCTGGGCTGGCCATGCAAGTCGTGGTCGGTCTTGGCATCGTGGGCAATCCGCCGACCTTGCGCGAGCTGGACTCCACCGGTGCCTCGTTCGCGGCCAACGCGCTACTGCCCTGGTTGATCGCGCGCGGGCAATCGATTAGCGACGCGGCCGCCGCCGTTCCAGCCGCGTTGGTCGCCGCTTCCCTGGTCGCGCTGGCCCTGCTGGTGGCTTATGTGCCGAGCGCAACGGTGCTCCTGCTGCGCGCCCGTCACGTTCGGCTCAGTCTGGCGGCGGCGCTGGCTGTGGTGTTGACCTCCGCCGCCTGCGCCGGCGCACTGACGACCAACCCGCCGGTGGATACTGCCGCACCAGCCCTCGCATTCGGGGATGTCACCCAGCAACTCACTCCGCCAGAGGTGGCGGCCTCACCACCAACCCTGGACCGCTGGTATGCGGATACACCCACCGACACAGTTGTCGTGAATCCGTCACCGAGCCACGTGGAGGTGCAGGGTGGCAACGGCAGCTACACCTACCTGGTGAACGGCCATCCAGAAGTCATCAAGGGCATGGGCCTGAACACACAGTACGCCTCACAGTTGAGCCCTGATGAGCGTGCCCGCCAGCTCGACTCCGACATGGCTGAGCTCCAGTCGCTCGGAGTGAATACCGTGCTTGGCTGGGATCCGGCCGAGTTCGACGAGGTGTTGCTGGATGCGGCGCAACGTCACGGCATCGGCGTGATCGTCCCGTTCGAGCTTGACCCTGATGCAGACTACACCGATCCCGCGGTGCGGCAGCAGTTGCACGACCAGGTCATCGCCTGGGTGGCGCGATACCGCAATCATCCGGCGCTACGCATGTGGGGTCTTGGCAACGAGGTCCTGCATAAGATCGTGCATCCGGCGTGGGTCGGTCCGCAGGATCCGCAGCGCGACGCCAACGCGCAGGCATTCAGCGACTGGCTGATCGCCACCGCCGACGACGTCCATGCCGCCGATCCGGATCACCCGGTGACCTACCGCGAAGCGGAAGACGCTTTCGTGCCTTGGCTTGCGGCGGCAGTCCAACGCGCTGGCGGACAGCCGCGGCCCTGGTTCGTCTTTGGGACGAATTGCTACCAGGACTATCTGTCGCAGATCGTGGACAACTGGCCGATATCGGGGCTGCCGACCGCGCTGTGGGTCTCCGAGTTCGCGCCGGGCACCATGGCAGTGCCCGATCGGCCCGACGGTTTCGGCGCGATGTGGGGTTTGATCCGCGCCCACCCCGACTATGTGCTCGGGGGAGCGGTGTACGCCTGGACTCGCAACGGGCCCGAGGGCGTCGATCGAAATTTCGGGCTGACCGATGACGGCGTGCCTGTCGATGGGCGTTCGCTCGACATGCTGTCTTCGTTGTTCCACGATGACTGATTGATTGATTGATGACCTCGGTGGTGGCGCGGGCGTTCACGCTCCTGATCGCGGCAGGGCTGATGACCGTCGGTTCAGGTTCGGGTTCGCTGACGGCCGAATCAGAAGGCGTGTGGTCTGAGACACGTTTCCACACGGGCTGCGATCCCGGCCCGTTCCACCCGCCATTGCCGCCAGAGCACCTCGAGACCCATTACCCGCCGCTCGGCACGGTGCCGGCCGCGGCGAGCCTTGACGTGGACCTTGCGGCCGCAAGCCGTCCGATGCTCGGGGCGGGCTTCAATTTCGAAAACGCGCTGTGGAGCTGCCCTGAATTTCGAGGTGTGTTCCGCCCACAGGTGCTTGATCCATTTCAGCCGTCGATCGCCAGGGTCGACACGGGCCTCTTGCCTGCCGCCCCGCCTGACTTGCCCGCCGCCAGCCTCGGCCCGGCTGTCTACGACTCGGTCCTGGACTCAGCACCTTACGCCGAAAGCTGGGCCTTTTTCCGCCGGCTCAACCGTGCTGGCGTAAAGATCATCCTGGGCGTCTGGGGTGGTCCGGACCAGTTCACCGACGACGGCACCCGGCGCGGTGTGCTGTTGCCCGAGCATTACGACGACTACGTCGAGTACGTCGCGACCGTCGTCGACTACCTGGTGCGCCAGCAGCACATTCAGGTCTGGGCGAGCACGATCGCCAATGAGCCCGACGGTGGTGATGGCAACCAGATTCCTCCGTCGGGGCTGGCATATATCGCGCATCAGCTTGCGCCTCGCCTGGGCGACTCGGGCGTAAAGCTCTACGGCCCCGATACCGCCAACGGCAACGCCGCGTTGCAGTATCTGCCGTCGCTGCTCGGCGACCCCGTTGTCGCCAACGCGCTGGCGTTCGTCGCCTTTCACCAGTACTACCCCAGCAGCGAGGTCGGCGCGGTTGCAGACTACGTCCACGCTCGCCAGCCGGATCTACCGGTCGTGGTCACCGAGTACACCTCGTTCAACTTCGGCGATCTCGATGATGGCCAGGAGGCGAATGCGCAGAACGGCTTTGCTTTGGACATCGCGGCCACGCTGCTATCGCATTATCGTGAGGGCGCCGATGCAGCGCTGTACTGGGACGCGGTCGATTATCTGCAGCCTGGCCATGACGCCATAACAAAGTGGGGCCTGCTGCAAGGACCGGCCCAGGACTTCGCGCCGCGAACGCGCTACTACGGCTTGCTGCAGATCTTGCCGTACCTGCAGCCGGGTGCCCACGTGCTCAATGCCGCATCGTCAGGCGATGATCAGGTCCAGAGTCTGGCCGTGCGCACGGCTGAAGGCGTACCCGCCATTTTTCTGGTGAATCAGGACTTCGGGCCGGTGGAGATGACCGTGGGCTTGCATGGCGAACAAGCCGATGCCTATTCGAGCATGTCAGTGACGCGTACGAACCGGCAGCACACCGCCGACCATTTGGGCCGCGTCACGTTCAGCGACGGCGTCGCCCAGCTCACGTTGCCACCGCGCTCGATCACCACGCTGTACCCCGTCGGCGCGGGGCCACAGCCGTCGGACGAATCTACCTAGTCAGGTGTTGTAGCCGAGGCGCGCCGGCTCAGGCGACCGGAACTTGTTGTTGTGCGCCGCAGGCGCCGCAGAAGCGATCCGCAACTGGCACCGGCTTGTGGCACGTCGAGCACTCGCGCATCCCGGGCGCTAACGCACTCGCAGCCGACGCGTCCGCCTTGGGCTCGTCAGTCACCGCCTTCTTGAAATCGCGCACCGTATCGCCGACCGCCTTGCCCAGCATCGGCAGTTTCCCAGGACCAAAAATGACCAGCACGATGACCAGAATGACGATCACATGCCAGGGTTGCAGTACACCAACACCCATCTTCGCTTCTCCCGCGCGGACTATACATCTTCAGTACGTACGCCAAAACACTTCGGACCATTACAACCTTACCGCGCTACGCTGCTGTCCAGTTGTTGATGGCTCCACCGCCTATTCGCGTTCGCAAGCTGAGCAAGGTGTTCAAGGTCCACGAACGCGAGGAGGGCCTGCTCCCCACCCTGCGCTCGCTGTTCGCTCGCCGCTTCACCGAGATAGCGGCAGTCAAGGACGTCGATTTCGACCTCGCAGAAGGTGAGATCGTGGGCTTCCTTGGCCCCAACGGCGCGGGCAAGACCACCACGCTGAAAATGCTCAGCGGCCTGCTGTTCCCCACCCACGGCGAGGCGACCGTCCTCGGCCATATCCCCTGGAAGCGTGACCGCGAGCTGCTCCAGGCAATCACGTTGGTGATGGGGAACCGCTCGCAGCTCATCTGGGATATCCCAGCGGCCGATTCGATGCGCGTGCTCCAGGAGATTTTCCAGCTGCCTGAGGATCGCTATCGACGGTCGCTCGACAACCTGACCGAGCTGCTCGAGCTTGAGCCACTGTTGCACAAGCCCGTCCGCAATCTCAGCCTGGGCGAGCGCATGAAGGTCGAGTTCGCGGCGGCGCTGATTCACGAGCCGCGGGTGCTGTTTCTCGACGAACCGACCATTGGCCTCGACGTGACGATGCAATCGCGCATCCGTCGATTCGTCGCCGAATACAACCAGCGGACTGGTGCCACGATCCTGTTGACCAGCCACTACATGGATGACGTGGTGGCGCTGTGCAAGCGCGTCATCGTGATCCACCACGGCCAGCTGCTGTTCGATGGCGCACTTACCGGACTCGCCGAGCGAATGGCCCCATACAAGCTGATCCGCGTCTCGTTTGCGGCCGACGTGCCGGTCGCGCACCTGGAGCAATACGGCGAACCCATTCAGCGTGAAGACGGTCGCGTCACCCTGCGCGTCGATCGCCGGCTCGCGCCAGACCGTACGGCGCTCCTGGTTCGCGACTTCGGTGAAAAAGTGGTGGACCTCACCCTGGAGGATCCGCCGATCGAAGAGGTCATCGAGGGCGTCTTTGCCAGAGCCGAAGTCCTGGCGTGATGCGCCTGCAGCGGATCTACGCCGCAATGTTCGTTGCCAGCTTTCAGCAGGCTGCCCAGTACCGCGTCCAGGCCGTGCTGTGGCTGCTGATGGCGGTCGTCCGTCCGGTCGTGTTCCTTGCCGCCTGGTCGGCCGCGGCGAACGCCCAGGGCGGCAGCATCGGTGGCTATACCGTCGGTGATTTTGCAGCCTATTACGTGTGCCTCACGCTGGTTTCGCAGCTCACCATGGCCTGGGACGCCTACGACTTTGAGTGGGAAGTGCGGCAGGGTAGGCTCGCGCCGAAGCTCCTGCGGCCGCTGCACCCGGTGCACTACACCGTGGTCGAGAACATCGTGTACAAGGTCACCACGCTGCCGGCGCTTTTGCCCGCGCTGGTGCTGATCGCCTGGACCTTTCAGGCGCACTTCCAGACACAGCCCTGGCAGTTGGTTGTATTCGTCCCCAGCGTAGTGGCTGCCGCGGCGTTGCGGTTCGTGTTTGGCTGGTTCATCGCCAGCTTCGCCTTCTGGACCACGCGGATCCACGCGATCATGCACCTGTACGATCGCGTCGTTTTCTTGCTGGCTGGCCAGGTTGCGCCGTTGTCGCTGTTGCCTGCGCCGTTGGCCTTGCTGAGCTACGCGCTGCCATTTGGCTACATGCTCTGGGCGCCAGCCGAGATCCTGCGGGGCGGCATGTCGTTCGAGCAGGCAATGCTCACGCTCGGGGCGCAGCTGGTCTGGCTCGTGCTGAGCTGGCTCGCCTACGTCGTGGTCTGGCGTCTGGGTCTGCGCCAGTTCAGCGCGGTCGGCGCATAACGCCCGTGCGATACCTTCGACTCCTGTCGCTATTCGCCCAGACAGAATTCCAGTTTGCGGTCGAGTACCGCGCCAACCTGTTGCTGGACCTCTTCGAAGAGGTAGTTGTCGTCGCGACCAGCCTGATCGCGGTGGCGGTGCTCTTCTCCCACACGGGCGTGATCAACGGCTGGTCATTGGGTCAGATGATCGTGCTGCTGGGCGTGTACTACCTGATTCAGGGCGCGCAATCGGTGGTGTTCGAAGTGAGCCTGGAGCGCTTCATGGAGCACATCCGCCTGGGCACGCTCGATTTCATTCTGATCAAACCCGTCAATAGCCAGTTCATGATCAGTACCCGCCACGTCCAGGTGGCCCAGCTGGCGCAGGTACTCTTCGGCCTGGGCCTGGTCGGCGTAGGCGTCGCACAGGTCGGATCCAGCGTTGGCGCGCGCGAGGTGATCAGTTTCGTGCTCACGCTGGCCTGCGGACTGAGCCTGGTGTATTGCGTCGTGCTGGTTCTCGCGACGGTCGCTTTCTGGGCGACGCGCGTCGAGAACCTGCTGGCGATTTTCTGGTCCTTTCTCGATGCCGGCCGGTTTCCCGTGGACGTCTATCCAGGCTGGCTGCGCGTGACGCTGAGCACGGCGGTGCCCATTGGCGTGGCCGTGACGATCCCAGCCCAGGCTGTGGCGGGTCGACTCGACAATCTCGGGCTCACACTGATGCTGGTTGGCAGCGTGGCAGCGTTCATCTTTGCCAGCTGGTTCTGGCAAGTCGGACTACGTAACTACACCGGCGCAAGCGCATAACCGGGCGCATCGGGGTGACGCCCGAGTTGCGCGGATTTGGGTAGTTCGACCGATACATTGGCTCGCCGGCTGCTGTAGGCTGAAGAGGCCAGCGTTTGCGCACGCCGGGTGTTCGACCCCGCACCTGCATGCCGATTTTCCTCGACACCCACCACGGCTCTGAGCTCGCTCCCGAGCGGATTCGTGACTACTTGCGTAACGCGCGGGCCGCCGCGCGCGATGGCTTTGGCATCCGACCGCTCGAGCTGTACTGTGGCGACGATGGTCGCGTGTTCTTCGTGGTCGCCGCGCCCGACGAGGCCAGCGTGCGTCAGCAGCACGCCGCGCAAGGGGTCATTTGTCGCCGCGTCCGGCGAGTGGAGTCATCCCAGCGGGCCGAAGAGCTCGGCGAAGAAGAGAAAACGCAGGTGCGGCACATGATTGCGGCCGAGCATGCCTGGCCCGCGGAGATCGCGAGCTAGCCAACTTTCCCAAATCGTGTAAATCTAGACGCACCCGTTCCTGGCAGTCCGGTACCCGGAGTGCTAAGGTCGTGGTGCGCTCTGTGCCTGCACACGGCGCGGATTGTGGGGGTGGCGAACAACGTCAAGCATGGAGCATGCGCCGCGACTTGACCGAACAGCGCTGGTGGTCGATGACGACAAGTTCATCGTATCGGCGTTGGCAGAGCTGCTAGAGGATGACGGCTTCGACGTCTATACCGCCACCAACGGCTTCAGCGCGCTACGCCAGGCGGCCGAGTTGAAGCCATCCGTCGTGCTGTTGGACGTTGCGTTGCCCGAGCGATCGGGCGGTCAGATTCTCGAAGATCTACGCGCCGACCCAGCCACGCACGACGTTGCGATCGTCGTCGTCACGGGCCATGCCGACCTGCTCTCTGATGCGCAGTTGGCCGAAACGGACGGGGTCATCGGCAAGCCGTTTGACGCGGTCGAACTGCTGGAGATGGTGCAGTTTGCGATCCAGCGCGCGGCCGCGCGCCGCGCGGAAGTCGCGCCGGCAGTGGTCGGCCTGGGCCATCGCGAGGCGAGCCTGCGCGCGCGCCGCCCGTCCCCCAGCCGCGTGCCGCGGCGTCGTCGCTAGCCGCTCTCTCTCTATCTCTTTCTCTCTCTCGTTCCGACGACTGGGTTCCTGCGGTCGTGAGCACGCCGCCCTCCGGCGGGAGCGGGCCGTTGCTGCGTTCCGCCACGTGAGCCCAGTCGGTCCCGGTATGGAACAGCACACGTATCTGACGACGGCATGGCGCTTGCATCTTGGCGGGCACCCCGCACGCATGTGGTACGTCAAACAGTGGTTCGATCGCGCCCAGGTCGCCTTCCTGTTGTGGCGACTGCACCGCTTCCGCGCCCGCCAAAATACTTGACATCGAACACTCGTTCTACGTAAGCTGAACATATGTTCGGCTCACCCACGACTGCGGTCCAACGCAGACCAGCCTATCTTCCGCACATCCAGGCAGAGCCGCGTCGTCCGCCGCGCTCGCTCGAAGACAACTGGGCCGCTGGCCCGCCGTTTCGTCTGGTGTTGCCGCGCGACAAGCGCGACCGGTTGGCGGCGTGTGTGGCGCACCTGAGCCGCAGGCAATGCTGCCCGGTGGCTGGCTGCATGGCCGAGAGCCTGCCTGTGCTGCTGGTCGAAGCCGAGCAAGAAGGCATGCTGTGCCCGCGCCATCAGCTGGTGTTGCTGGACGGTTCGGCCGTGGAAGGAGAGCCGATGTTGGCAACAGCAGTGTGGTGACCAAACGTTAGCTTTCCTTTAACAACTACGCGGTGGCGCGCGGCGTCCTAGTTAGTGGAAGGCCACGAACACGAGGACTCCGCACATGCATCTGGTCGATCAACCAAACCCATCAACTGACAACAATTGCACCTTTACAACACAAGAGCTTGCCCGGCTCTCGGCGTATCGTGCCGCGGTGCTGGCTGGCTTCTACACCGACTGGGACGGCAGCGCGACCAGCACCGACACGCGCCTGTTGGCGCGGCTGCGGCGTGTCGCGGCGTCGCCATTTACGTGGGACGAGCGCCAGGGGCTGGTGCGTATGCGCAAGCGTCTGGCGGCTGGTGGATATGCCGACGACCGGCCGACAGCCGCTGAGGCGGGCCCTGCAACGCCGGCTGCGGGTCGTCCGTTAGCTGAGTGAGAACGCACCAGCGCGCGCAGGAATTCCGCGCTAAGCTGGTGGGTACGAGGCAGAAGGAGCGCGACACGGCTGCCGGTTGGAGGCGGCCAGCAGTCGTGTACCTCGCGCTCCGGCGCCTAGTATCGGAGCCTACCTGGCAAAATGCAATAGGTTCCGTGCACGGCGCTCGAGTGTGCGCGAAGCGGCTGTCGGAAAGGACTTCGTACGACTTCTTCAGGCAGCCGCCTGGTGCCGGTGAAGCCGGTCGTCGAGGAATCGGCCGCGTACGACGAGCAGGCGAGCGTACTGGCGCTCGGTGAAGGGCCAGGGTGCCTGGGCGCGTGGTCGGCGTCCAAAGACGTACTCTTGATCGTTGTCGCCCGCGCCGCTGCCGTCCTTGGAGCCTGCGCCGGTTTCTGGGAGGTGGGTCCGTTCCATCGGGATGCCTCTCGGGTAAAGGTTGTTACCCCAAGAGTCGGCCGGAATGGCGCGCTTCTGAAGGGGGCTTCCCCCTCAATGGCAGGTGCTCTGGCTCAGTAGGAGCGCGGCATCCCCAGGACGTGTTGGCCAACGTAGGCCAGCACGAGGTTGTTGTTGATCGGCGCCACGCTATAGAGCCGCGTCTCGCGGAACTTGCGCTCCACGTCGAACTCAACGGCGAAGCCGTAGCCGCCGTGCGTATCGAGGCAGGCGTTGGCCGCATCCCATGCGGCCTGGGCCGCCAGCAGCTTGGCCATGTTGGCCTCAGCGCCGCAGCGCTGGCCTGAGTCGAACAGCCAGGCGGCCTTGAACCGCAGCAGGTCGGCGGCTTCCAGGCGCGCGTGGGCCTGGGCGATAGGGAATTGCACGCCCTGATTGGCGCCGATGGGGTGACCGAAGACGACGCGTTCAGTCCCGTAGCGAGCCGCGCGTGAAACGAACCAGCGCCCGTCGCCGATGGACTCGGCGGCGATGAGGATGCGCTCGGCATTCCAGCCGTCGATGATGTAGCGGAAGCCCATGCCCTCCTCGCCGACGAGGTTGTCGGCCGGCACTTGGAGGTCGGTGATGAAGAGCTCGGTGGTGTGGTGATTGAGCATGGTCTGGATTGGCCGGATCTCGATCTGGCTGCGCGCAACCGCCTGCTGCAGGTCGACCAGGAACACGCTGAGGCCGCGGGTTTTGTCGCTGAGCTCCTCGTACGGGGTGGTGCGGGCCAGCAGTAGGAGCAGGTCGGAGTGCTCGGCGCGCGAGGTCCACACCTTCTGGCCGTTGACGATATAGCAGTCGCCACGGCGCACGGCGGTGGTGCGCAGGCGGGTGGTCTCGGAGCCGGCGTCGGGTTCAGTGACGCCGAAGGCTTGCAAGCGCAGCTCACCCCGAGCGATGCCCGGCAGATAGCGCTGCTTTTGCTCGGGGGAGCCGTGCCGCAGGACGGTGCCCATGATGTACATCTGGGCGTGGGCGGTGCCAGCGTTGCCGCCGGCGCGGTTGATCTCCTCGAGGATGAGGGAGGCTTCGGTGATGCCGAGGCCGGCGCCGCCGTACTCAGTGGGGATGAGCGCGCCCAGCCAGCCGGCGTCGGTGAGGGCACGCACGAAGTCGGTCGGGTAGGCCTTGGTGCGGTCCAGCTCGCGCCAATAGCTGTCGCCGTAGCCAGTACAGAGCTCGCGAATGGCGGCGCGGATGGCGTGGTGGTCCTCGGGAACGCTGAAGTCCATAGCGCAGCGCCCTTACGTTAGCGCGTCAAGCGCGGTGGGTGGTCTCAGCCGACGAGGTTAGAAGTAAAGCCGAGCAAGCCGATGCCCGCGGCGAGCAGCAGGCAATTGCGGGCGAGCCGCGGCCGACCGATGTGCGCGGTGCGCACGAAGAGGAGCACACCGATGCCGACCACCCCGAGCTTGGCGACCGCGAGCCCGAGCGGTCCGCCGTCGGTCATGATGGCGCGCGCCAGCGGGTTCTGCTCGAGCGAGATGCCGTAGACGAGCATCATCCGGATGCCGCTGGCGAGATCGAGCGCGTGCATGAGCAGGGCGAAGATGGCGAGGCAGGTGATGGCGAGCGGACCGGTGGCGAGCGTGGCGGCCCAGCCGTCGTCGGGGCCCAAGAGCAGATGGCGTGTGCGGGCACGCAGATTCGACATGTGCGTTCAAGGGTACCCGGGCACCGGTGCGGCAGGCGTTGGCGCCGGGGTTGAGAAAGTGGTGAGCCTCATGCGCCACAACCGGTTGTGGGTCTTCCAATCGATGACGCCAACATCTTGATGGCACACCGCCTGCGGACGTAGACTTCGGAGAAGAAGGGCACCTGCCGACCTGGAGCGCTGGGCGCCACGCGTTCGGTTGGCAGGTACCCGCTCGGCCACCCTCTGGGATCCACAGTCCCGGAGGGTGTGCTTTCCCACGCGGACACGCCTCGGCTCACGAGACAAAAACGCCTAGTGGTCTAGACCCGCAGCGGAGAAGTGTCGCCACTCTCCGCAGCCCCTTCCAGCGTCCACAGTGCTGGCACTCGGCTTTCACCGAGTCGGGGCGGGGACCGGTCGGCCCTTTCGGGTTGTCGATTGTGGCTTCTTCCGGCCCCGTCGCGTGGTCTAGCTCACCAGGCAGGAGCAAAGGTACGCCCGGGTCAGCAAGCCGCGCTAGGTGCACCGGCCGCGCAAAACCCGCCGGTGTGGGCACTCTTTGGCCTGCCCGTATGATTCCCAGAATGACCGTGGGTGACGAAGTTGTCGTCGGCGAGCCGGGCTCAGCCGGCGTTTTTCGCACCCAATACGTGGATCTGCCGGCGCCGCTCCCGCTTGATTGCGGCAAGAGCCTCGAGCAGGTGCGCATTGCCTATGAAAGCTACGGCAAGCTGGCGCCGCGAAAAGACAATGTGATCCTGGTCTGCCATGCGCTCAGTGGTGACGCACACGCGGCGGGCTGGAGTGACGACCCGAGCGCACCCAGCGCGGTCGATGGTTTTGGGGCCGATGAACGCGGCATCAAACCCCGCGGTGGGCTCGGCTGGTGGGACGGCATGATCGGCCCCGGCAAGGCGTTTGATACCGAACGCTACTTTGTGATCTGCACCAATCTGATCGGCTCGTGCCGCGGCTCAACAGGGCCGAGCTCGCCAAATCCCGCGACCGGTAAGCCTTACGGCTTGGACTTTCCCGTCGTAACCGTGGCGGACATGGTGCGGGCGGAAAAACGCGCACTGCAGCTGCTCGGGATCGAGTCGCTGCTGGGGATCGCGGGCGGGTCGCTGGGCGGAATGCAGGCGCTGGAATGGGCGGTGGCGTATCCCGATGCGGTGCGCGGGTGCATCTCGATCGCCAGCACGGCGCACCTGGGCAGCCAGGGTGTGGCCTGGAACGCGATTGCTCGCAATGCGATCATGGCCGATCCTGACTGGCAGGGCGGCTACTACTACGGCACGGGTCGGACGCCGACCGCTGGCATCGGGGTTGCGCGCATGGTCGGGCACGTGACGTACCTGTCGGCGGAGTCGATGCGCGAGAAGTTCGCGCGGCGGCTTCAGGAGCGCCAGGATTATTCGTTCTCGCTGACCGAGTCCGACTTCGCCGTGGAGAGCTATTTGCGCCATCAGGCCGAAAGTTTCGCCGGTCGGTTCGACGCCAATAGTTACCTGTACATCTCGCGAGCGCTGACGTATTTCGACCTGGCGGATCATGGCGGCGGGTCGCTCGAGAGAGCGCTGGCCGGCGTGAAGGCGCGGTATCTGCTGATTTCATTTTCGTCGGACTGGCTGTACCCCCCGCGGGACGCCTACGAGCTGGAGGCAGCGCTGCGTGCCAATGGAAAAAGCGTCACGCACCACGAGATTCAGGCAAGCTACGGGCACGACTCGTTTTTGCTCGAAGAGCGCCGTCAGGCGCCGATGATCGCCGCGTTCCTGGAGAAGGTTGCCAACAATGACTGAGATCGATCCGCGCGCCTTTGGCTTCGACACCCGCGCCGTCCATGCCGGACAGCGCCCAGATCCGTACACGGGCGCGCGGGCAGTGCCGATCTTTCAGACGACCAGCTACGTGTTCGAGGATGCCGAATCAGCGGCGGCATATTTCAACTTGCAGGAGTACGGCAACACGTACACGCGGATCATGAACCCCACCGTTGCCACGTTCGAGGAGAGGGTGGGCAACCTGGAGGGCGGCGCTGGCGGAGTGGCCTTCGCGAGTGGGCTTGCAGCGCAGGCGGCCGCCTTCTTCACGATGCTGGTGCCAGGCGATCATGTCGTGGCGTCAAGTGCGCTCTACGGCGGATCGGTGACGCAGTTGAAGCACCTGTCGCGTAAGTTGAGCCTCGAGCTGACTTTTGTGGATCCCGACAGCATCGATGCCTGGAAGGATGCACTGCGCGAGAACACGAAGCTCCTGTATGGCGAAACCATTGGCAACCCCGGCGGCAACGTGCTCGATATTCAGGCCGTCGCCGATGTGGCGCACGGCATTGGCGCGCCGCTCATGATCGACAACACCTTCGCCACACCCTATCTCTGCCGACCCATCGAGTTCGGCGCCGACATCGTGGTCCATTCCGCCACGAAATTCATTGGCGGTCACGGCACCAGCATTGGCGGGGTGGTAGTCGAGGGCGGCACGTTCGACTGGTCTAATGGGCGCTACCCGATCGTGTCCGATCCCTCGCTCGCGTATCACGGACTGGCCTTTCACGACACCTTTGGGATGTACGGCTACTTGATGAAGCTCCGCGCCGAGTCGCTGCGCGACCTTGGTGGCTGCCTGAGCCCGTTCAATGCGTTTCTCTTTCTGCTCGGGTTGGAGACGTTGCCTCTGCGGATGGATCGGCATGTGGAAAACGCGCTGGGGGTGGCGCGCTTTCTCCAGCAGCATCCCGCGGTCGAGCGCGTGCGCTATCCGGGCCTGCCCGATAGTCCGTACGCGCCGCTCGTTGCCAAGTATTTGCCCAAGGGCGCAGGTGCGGTGTTCGCGTTTGACCTGGCGGGTGGCCGCGAGGCAGGCCAGCGCTTCATTCAATCGCTCCAGCTGTGGAGTCACCTGGCCAATGTCGGGGACGCCAAGAGCCTCGTCATCCACCCCGCCAGCACCACGCATCGCCAGCTCAACGACGACGAGTTGGCCGCGGCGGGCATCAGCGCGGGCACCATTCGGCTGTCGGTTGGTCTGGAAACCCTGGACGATCTGGTTTGGGATCTCGAACGCGGATTGGCGGCGGCCGCCGGTTCGCGCGTGAATGGTGTTGCGGAGGTGGTGGCGTGACAGACGTCGGAATCGTGTGTGCTCTCCCGGACCGCAATGCCGCGGCCGAGGTCAGCCAGTATCAGGACCCAATCGTCATTCGACAGATTCTTCTGACGGCCAGGACCATCGCCATTGTCGGCCTGTCGTCCAATGCTTTGAGACCAAGCAACTTCGTGGGCTTTTATCTGCAGCGCCACGGCTATCGCATCGTGCCAGTGAACCCGCGCGAAAAAGAGGCCCTGGGCCAACCAGCCTTCGCATCGCTGAGCGATGTTCCGTTTCCGGTCGATGTGGTAGACGTCTTTCGTGCGCCGCAGTTCGTGCCAGAGGTTGCCAAGGAGGCCGTGAAGATTGGCGCGAAGGCCTTGTGGCTCCAGTTCGGCGTCATCAGTCCCGAGGGTGCACGCATTGCGCGAGATGGCGGCTTGCAGGTGGTGGTGGACCGCTGCATGAAAGTGGAGCACGCGCGCAACCTCGGGCGCATGCACTGGCTCGGCTTCAACACGGGCGTCGTCGGCGCCCAGCGCGCCTCAACCCTCTAGAGGTCCGTCGCCGCAATTATTGACAGGCCCGCCGCGGGCGGGTGTACCGTCCCCGGCCTCGGGAGGTACCCCTGTGATACCTGCGTCGTTCAGGTATGCGGCCCCGCAATCCGTGGGTGAGGCGGTCGACCTGTTGGCAGCGCATGCCGACGCCAAGGTCCTCGCCGGCGGCCACAGCTTGCTGCCGCTGATGAAACTACGACTCGCCATGCCGCCGGTGCTGGTCGACATCAACCGCATTCCCGGCCTGGACTACATTCGCGAGGATCCGCAGATTGAACAGCTGCGCGTGGGCGCGCTGGCGCGCCACATCGACTTCGAGCGCTCGCAGCTGATTCAAGATCGATATCCGCTGTTGTGGGATGCGGCGCGGGGAATCGGCGACCCTTTGGTACGCAACCGCGGCACTCTGGCGGGCGCCGTCGCGCACGCCGATCCCGCCGCCGACTGGCCTGCCGCGCTCCTTGCGGCAAACGCGAGCGTTGTGGCGACCAGCCCGCGCGGCGAGCGCATCATCCCGCTTTCCGAGTTCTTCCGAGCAATCCTCACGACCGCGCTCACCCCAGATGAGCTCGTCACCGAACTGCGCATCCCGTTCCCGGAGCCGAGGTCAGGCGGCGCCTACGAGAAGCTCGAGCGCAAAGTGGGCGACTACGCAGTTATCGGCGTGGGTGTGCAGCTCAGCCTGAACGCGGCCGGTACGATTGCAAAGGCGGGTATTGGCCTCTGCAACGCTGGCTCCACCAGTATCAGAGCCACCGAGGCTGCAGCATACCTGGTTGGCAAGCCGCCGGCCACGGACTACATCAACGAAGCGGCGCAGCTTGCGATGCAGGCTTCAGACCCGATCGAGGACGATCGCGGACCTGTCGACTACAAACGCGCGATGGTGCGCGAACTTACGCGCCGCGCTCTGAGGCGGGCACTCGCGCGAGCCGAAGGGGGCCGACCATGAGCGCACCCGTGGAGAAGATGACCGTATCGCTCACCGTGAACGGCCAATCCCACACCGTCGAGGTAGAACCGCGTCTTCTGCTGGTGCATCTTCTGAGAGAAGACCTCAATCTCACGGGGACCCACATCGGGTGCGATACATCCAACTGCGGTGCGTGCACGGTTTTGTTGGATGGAATCCAGGTGAAGTCGTGCACGTTGCTGGGCGTCCAGGCAGATGGCGCAAGCATCGAGACCGTTGAAGGCCTGGAGCAAAACGCGCAACTGCATCCGCTGCAGGAGGGCTTCTGGCAGGAGCATGGATTGCAGTGTGGTTTCTGCACGCCGGGCATGCTGATGACCGCGAAAGCGCTGTTGGCGGAGAACCCCAGTCCAACCGAAGCGGAGATTCGGCGCGGCATTTCGGGAAACCTGTGCCGCTGCACGGGCTACGTAAACATCGTCAAAGCCATCCAGTACGGCGCCGCAAAGTTGCGCGGCGAGGCCGGGGTCAGTACCCAGGAGGCGGCGCGTGCCTGACGCAACGGCAACGCTGGGTGGCATCGGCCACAGCGTCAAACGCAAAGAGGATCCCCGCTTCCTGCGCGGCCGCGGCAACTACATCGACGACATCAAGCTGCCGGGCATGGTGTACATGGACATCGTCCGCAGTCCGTACGCGCACGCCCGCATCAAGAGCATCGACGCCTCCGCCGCACTTGCAATTCCAGGGGTAGCTGCTGTCGTGACGGGCAAAGACCTCGAGGCGGCAGGCCTGGCGTGGATGCCCACGCTGATGAGCGACACGCAGATGGTTCTGCCGACGGACCATGTTGTGTACCAGTCGCAAGAGGTCGCGGTCGTTGTGGCTGCGACGCGCTATGCAGCGGCCGATGGGGCAGCGGCGGTAGAGGTTGAGTACGAGCCGCTCGAGCCCGTGGTTGATCCCTTCAAAGCGCTCGAACCCGATGCGCCGCTGGTGCGACCTGACAAGGACAAGAAGTCCAACCACATCTGGCACTGGGAAGCGGGCGATCGGGAGGCGACGGAACGGGCGGTCGCTGCGGCCGATGTCGTGGTCGCCGAGGACATCTACATCCCCAGGATCCATGTCGCTTCGATCGAGACGTGCGGGTGCGTCGCGAACTTCGATCGCGTCAGCGGCAAGCTGACGGTGTGGATGACCACGCAGGCGCCACATGCGATTCGAACCGTGTTCTCGCTGGTCTCAAAGATTCCGGAGAGCAAGATCCGCGTGATCTCGCCAGACATCGGCGGCGGTTTCGGTGGGAAAGTGCCGGTGTACCCGGGCTACGTCTGCGCAGTCGTCGCCGCGCTGACCACCGGGCTGCCGGTGAAATGGATCGAGGATCGCAGCGAGAACCTGCAGGCGGATTCATTCGCACGCGACTATCACATTCGCGCCGAGCTGGCATCCGACAAGTCGGGCAAGATGCAAGCGCTGCGGATCAAGACGCTGGCCGACCATGGCGCAGCTGATGCCGCTGCCAATCCGTCCAAGTTCCCGGCCGGCCTGTTTTCGATCTGCACCGGCTCGTACGACATGCCGCAGGCATTCGTTGAGGTGGACGGCGTCTACACCAACAAGCCGCCGGGCGGTGTGGCTTACCGATGCTCCTTCCGTGTCACGGAGGCCGTGCACACCATCGAGCGCATGGTCGACTCTCTGGCCTTGAAGCTCAACATGGACCCCGTGGAGCTGCGGCAGAAGAATTTCATCCAACCGGACCAGTTCCCCTACCGTTCGTGTCTGGGGTGGGAATATGACTCCGGGAATTACCCAGCCGCATTGCAAAAGGCGCTGGACAAAATCGGGTACGCCGATCTCAGACGCGAGCAGGCCGAAAAGCGGGCACGCGGCGAACTGATGGGCATTGGCATCTCGACGTTCACCGAGATCGTTGGTGCCGGCCCGTCGAACACCTTCGACATTCTTGGCATCAAGATGTTCGACAGCGCCGAGATCCGGGTGCATCCGACTGGCTCGGCGATCGTGCGCATCGGCGTGCAGACGCAGGGCCAGGGCCACGAGACAACGTTTGCGCAGATCGTTGCCGAAGAGCTGGGGCTGCCGGTCGAAAACATCGAGGTCGAGCACGGCGACACTGACACGGCGCCATACGGGCTGGGGACTTATGCCAGCCGGTCGACGCCCACCGCGGGCGCAGCCACGGCCATGGCTGCGCGCAAGATCCGCGACAAGGCGGCGCGCCTGGCGGCGCATTTGCTCGAGTGCAGCGTGGACGACCTGGAGTGGAAGGATTACCAGTTCCAGGTCAAGGGTGCGCCGGAGCGGGCGAGGACGATGGCGGACCTCGCGTTCGCGGCTTACACCAACCACCCGCAGGGGATGGAGGCAGGGCTCGAGGCGGTCTGTTATTACGACCCGCCAAACCTTACCTTCCCATTCGGGGCGTACATCGCGGTGGTCGACATCGATCGGGGCACAGGTGAGGTGCATGTGCGGCGGTTCGTGGCGATCGACGACTGCGGCACCGTCATCAATCCGATGGTCGTCGAAGGCCAGATCCACGGCGGGCTCGCCATGGGGCTGGCGCCCGCACTGTACGAACAGATCTGGTACGACGCGGACGGCAATATGCACGGCGGCACGCTCATGGACTATCTGGTGCCGACCGCCATGGAGACGCCGAGCTGGGAGACCGACCGGACGGTGACACCTTCGCCGCACCACCCGCTCGGCGCGAAGGGCGTTGGCGAATCCGCGACCGTTGGAGCTCCACCGGCAATCGTCAACGCGGTCGTGGATGCGCTGTCGCATCTCGGCATCACGCACGTGGATATTCCCATGACGCCGCCGCGCATCTGGCGCATCCTGCAGGAGAAGGGTGTGGCACTTTGACCTTGGGCGTCGCCCCGGGCGAGCTCCTGGAGCGCGCGGCTGCCCTACGTCGGGACGGCCAGCCGTTCGTGATCGCCACCGTCGTGCGCAGCATCAAACCCGCCTCGGCACGGCCAGGCGACCGCGCGCTGCTGGTACCTGAGTCGAGACCCATCGGGTGGGTTGGCGGTGGCTGCGTGCACACCGCCATCGAGCGGGAGGCCGCGCTGGCCCTCTCCAGTGGTGAGTCGCGGCTGGTGCGGCTTTCGCCGACACCGCGCGAAGAAGAGGGCGTCGTCAACTATCCCATGACCTGTCACAGCGGCGGGACGCTCGAGATCTATCTCGAACCCGTACTTCCTCCACCAGAACTCGTGGTCCTCGGCGAATCACCCGTCGCCGACGCGTTGGCGGCACTGGCACGTCCGCTCGGGTTCCGCGTGCGTACCTCACTGGACGACATCCTGAGCCAGGACGTATGGGTCGTCGCGGCGGCAATGAGCAGCGACGAGGACCATCCGCTCGTGCGCTCGGCATTGGCGGCGGGCGCACGGTACGTGGCAATGGTCGCCAGCCGCCGCCGCGCTGAGGCACTGCGCGGCGAGCTCCAGGCCGACGGCATCGCCGAAGACGTCCTTGATCGAATGAAAGCGCCCGCGGGCTTGGACCTGGGAGCCGCCACCGCCCCCGAGATTGCGCTCAGCATCCTGGCGGAGATCGTCCAGTTGCGCAGGTCGCGCACACAGAGTCCACGTATCGCGGAACGTGCAACTGCGATCGACCCGATCTGCGGCATGACGGTAGACGTTGCATCCGCCAAGTGGACCGTTGAGAAGGACGGCCAGACCTACTACTTTTGCGCACCAGGTTGTCGGCGCGCCTTCCTGGGGACTTAGGGAGCGGCCGGCGGTCCGGGCGTCTGGGAGGCGGCGGCCTGCTGGTCCGGGTGGTCGTCCGCCTGGACCTTCCAGGTGCCGTTGTCGTTGATCAACGTGTAGACGTTGCGGTCACGAGACTGCTCGGTGGTGCCGTCCTGGAACGTGGTGCTCCACGTCTCGTAGTCGGTTGCGACGGCCGTGTTCCCGCTGACCAGGACGTCGCCCCACTCAATGTTCACGAGCTTGATGTCGCTGACGCCGTTATCGACCAGGTCCTGATTGTTAGCGACCTGGTCCTGGTAAAACTGGGA
>JAFAZN010000004.1 GCA_019239775.1 Chloroflexota bacterium | reverse complement strand
CGCCGCACGGCCCGATAAAGAACGGCTTCCAACTCTGCCGGCGCATCCCGACGCTGCGCGCGCACCAGCGGTGGTTGCGTTGAATCCCGCCGATGCGATGCGTCACGTGTGTCGTCTACTGGATAGGGAACGACACCGGTCAGTAGCTCGTACAGGACGCAGCCCAATGCGTACACGTCCGTGCGTGCATCGGCAACCTCGCCACGGACCTGTTCCGGCGCCATGTACCCGGGGGTGCCCACGGCGTTTGCCAGTTGAGGGAACTGAGGAGGAGAGCGTCGCGTGCGGCAGGCAATGCCGAAATCCGTCAGTGTTATACGCCGGTCAGGCCCGATCAGGATGTTGTCGGGCTTTACATCGCAATGTACGAGTCCACGGCTGTGAACGTAGTCGAGCGCCTCGGCGAGTTGCAAACCAATGTGAATCACGTTGTCCACGACCAGCGGTCCGTTGGTGCGCAAATACGCGCGCAGCGACTGCCCATCGACGTACTCCAGCACTACGTACGGATCACGCGGACTCGACAGCACACGCTGGATATTCGGGTGGTCAAGAGTGGAGCCGATCTCGATCTCTCGACGAAACCGTCTCAACAGGACGAAGTCATCGGCGAAGTCCATGCGCGGGAGCTTTAGTACAACGTCGCGTCCGCTGTGCCTATCAATAGCTCGGTAGACCTCTGACGATCCACCTTCCGCGAGCAGGCAACCCACCACGTAGCGCTGGTCGATACATTCGCCAACGGATGCTCTCATGCTTCGACGGATCAGATTGTCACACCGAACGCCTCAACGTGTAGTCACTGCTTTCAGCAATTGCATCAAAATCTTCTCAACAACCGGCCGGAAGTCGTGCCTGCTGACGAGCTTTAGCCTTGCGCTGGCAGTAGGGGCCGTGGTGTTTGTCGAAGGCTATGCCGAAGGCTTTGTCGCCATGTGGTAGGGCACGTTCGCCACGACGACGCCGGGGTGAAAGAGCAGTGCCGCCTTGAGCCGCAACGCGGTCTGGTTGTGCAGAAGTTGCTCCCACCAGTGTGATGGCACGAACTCAGGCAGTACCACCGTAATGGTGTCGTTCGGATGCGTCTCCTTCAGAGCATCGATGTACGCGAGCAGCGGGCCGGCAAGCGAGCGGTATGGCGACTCCACAATGATCAGCTCAATGCCCGGGGCCCACTCTTCCCATTCACGCTGCAATGTGTCTGCGCTCGCCACGTCGTCGGTCACGTGCACGGCAACGACGTGTTTGTCGTCGGGTGCGATCGCGCGCGCGAAGGCGAGCGCCTGGCGCGCCTGGACGCCCACGTCAACCACTGGTACGACCGCGCGAACCACGACTTGCTCGGGCAGCAGCGGCGTCTCGGCACGCCGAGCCCGCTCCAACACGAGATAGTGTCGATGGATGCCCCAGAATCCGACGATGAGCAGTGGGATCAGCAGGATTACCAGCCAGGCGCCTTCGGCGAACTTGCTGAAGGCAATCACAACGGTGACGATGGCGGTCGTGACCGCACCCACGCCGTTGATGATCGCCGAGCGGCGCCAGTTCGCTTCGCGTAGTCTCCGCCAGTGGACGACCATGCCAGACTGCGACAACGTGAAGCTGGCGAAAACACCAATCGCATACAGCGGAATGAGCTGGTCGACGCTGCCGTTGAAAATGACCAGCAGCGCGATTGCGAACACCGCCAGCGCGATAATGCCGCTGGTGAACGCCAGTCGATCGCCGCGGAACTGAAAAATACGAGGCAGGAACCGATCTCGCGCGAGTATCGAGCTCAGCCGCGGAAAGTCTGCAAACGAGGTGTTGGCCGCCAGGACCAGGATCAGCGCCGTCGCTATCTGCAAGATGATGTAGAGCGGACTGCCGTCGCCCAGCGTGACGCGGCCGAGTTGCGAGAGAACTGTTTCGTCATTGGCCGGCAGGATCCCGATCTGCATGGCCACAAAGTTCATGCCAAAGAACATCGTGCCCAGCAGGACGCCCATCCAGACGAGGGTCGTCCGAGCATTTACCGACTCCGGAGCTTTGAAGGCGGGCACACCGTTGGAGATTGCCTCCGTGCCGGTCATCGCCGAGCAGCCCTGGGCAAACGCCCGCAAGATCAGAAAAATACCGAGGCTCTCCGCGCCGAACGGACGCGCCGAGGGCGGCGGGACGTAGCTGTAGTCGCCTGTCGCAAGTCGGTACAGACCAGCGCCGATCAGGACGTACATCATCAGAACGAACAGGTAGGTCGGCGCGGCGAAGATGGTGCCTGACTCGCGGATTCCACGGAGATTCGCCAGCGTGATCAGCACCACGGCGCCGACCGACATTGGCACGGCGTACGGCAGCCAGTCGGGCACCATGGACGTCAGTGCCGCCACACCTGCGGCCACGGAGACGGAGACCGTTAGCACGTAGTCGATCAACAACGCTCCTGCCGCCGTGAGACCAGGAATCATGCCCAGGTTGTCGCTCGCGACGATGTAGCTGCCGCCACCAGACGGATAGGCACGGATCGTCTGGCGATAGCTGAGCACCACGATGGCCAGCAGGAGCACGATCACCCCGGAGATCGGCAGGGTCAGCGAGAGCGCGCCCGCGCCGGCCAGCACGAGCACCTTCATGATCTCCTCGCCGCCGTACGCTACCGACGACAACGCGTCGGAGGAGAAAACCGCCAACGCGCGTATCTTGTTCAGCCGTTCGTGGGCTTCGCGGGCAGTGGGGATCGGGCTTCCGAGTATGGCGTGCTTGAAGCGCTGCAGGGCGCGGCCCCAGCCGGTGGTGGGCTCGCCTGTCCCTGGACGCGGCACGAGGTAACCGCGGCGGACCCGGGTGAAACCCTTGTGCGTTGCAATGCGCACAAAGCGATCACCCGGCTTGGTGCCGCGAATCGTCTCACGGAACTCCAGATCTGGATGGGAAACAGTGAGCCCGCCTGAGCGCTCCTGGCGCCGCGGCGGACGTGGCTCCAAGTCGGCCATCTAGCTCAAGCCTGCCCGCACATATCGAGCCACATCCCGTCTCAACTCTTCAGTTTGCCGCGACAGTGCTCAACAAGAGGTCAATAAAAGGCTGTATTTGCTCAACGTTTTATCAAAATAGGCACACGCGAGCGGTGACGCCAGCACTCGCGCAGACGAAAGTCATTAGATTTTGTTGAGCGGATGGCATTCGGCGTTTAGCGATTGTTGAGGTCTCCCGATGGATACTCCGGCTAGTTCGATGCGGCCTGACCTCTTCACGACCGAATTCCTGGCAGCAACCACCACACCAGCACGACGAATCCCGCTCGAGCATGAGCGTGCGCTGCGCACGGCCGCCGCGACGGCGAGCTCGGGCTCCCGCCGCGATGTGTCCGCGGTTTCAGTAGTGCTGCCATTGGGCCTTGACGACGTTGACGGACTCAAGGACGTTGTCGGCGGTATCGCCGATGAATTTGGTCTGCTGGCCAGCGTGCGGCCACTTTTCGGAGCCTGCGCGGTGCGCTTCAGTCGGCGCGAATCTGGCTTCGACGACCAGTCATCGGTGTCTAGTCCGGCACGTACTACCGCGGCACAACACTAGACTGGTTCTTCGAGCCGGTAGCCCACGCCGGGTTCGGTCCTGATCAGCTGGCTACCGAGCTTCTTCCGCAACGAGGTCATCACGGGTCGCAGGTACTGCACGTCATTTGCGTACTCAGGTCCCCAGATTCTGCTCAGCAACGTGCTGTACGTGAGCACGCGTCCTGCTTGGAGCGCGAGCAGCTTGAAAACTTCGTACTCGTTCGGGCTGAGGTGCACAGGCTCGCCGTCCACCGTCACGACCCTTCGCTCCACATCAAGATGCACGTCGCTGAACTGAAAAACGGATTCGTGCAATTCAACTGTTTTCAGGCGCCGCAGGACGACCCGGATGCGCGCGTTCAGTTCCTGCATCCCAAACGGCTTGGTCAAGTAATCATCCGCGCCCGCCTCGAGGGCGCGCACCTTGTCGCCTTCCTCGCCCATAACCGAGAGCACGATGACCGGTAGCTGCGACCAGGCTCGGATGTGCTGAAGTGCGCTAAGACCGCTCATCCTGGGCATGGCCAGGTCCAGCAACACCACGTCGGGTCGCCACTCCTCAAGTTTGGCTAGCCCCTGCACACCATCAGCGGCAGTCTCGATCTCGTAGTTGAGCAGTTCGAGTCCGCGACGGAGGACCTCGCGCACTTCGGCCTCATCGTCGACGACCAACACGCGCGTCACGCTACGCAAATCACTTCAGGTGGCGAAGGCAGCACGAAAGTGAACGCCACGCCGCGGCGCCCCACATTCTCCGCCCACATGCGCCCTCCGTGCTCGAGGACGATCCCGCGTGCGATGGATAGTCCAAGACCGACACCCCCAGACGCGCTGGTTACTCGGTAAAATTTGTCGAAGACGTGGCCCAGTTCTCCGAGTGGGATATGGCTACCCTCATTGAACACGGTCACGCGCAGCTCATTCTGCACAACCTCGCCAGAGATGACGATGGCGGCGTGAGACGGTGAATATCGAATGGCGTTGTCCAGCAGATTGGTCAGTACCTGACTGACCTGGACGAAGTCCATTGGCGACGCCGGCAAACCGTCTGCCAATTCGGTCTTTACTTCGCGGCCTGCCAGGATCGGTTGCATCCGGTCGACGACGTCCGAGACAACGTCGACAATCGACACCCATTCGAGATTTGGTCGCAGCGCACCCGCCTCGAGCCGCGACATATCTAGCAGGTTGCTCACGAGTCGTGTCAGCCGGTCGGTCTCCCGGTTGATCGCCCCAGCGAGTTCCCGCCGCACACTGCCGGAGGTGTCGGCGGTCTCGGTAAGTAAACTCGTCACCGACGCCTTGATTGCCGCCAGGGGTGTTTTCAACTCGTGCGACACCGACGAAACGAGCGCCGACTTCAATCGATCGCTCTCCTCGAGCGCGAGCGCACGAGCTTGCTGTTCGGCGCGCTTTTGACGGTCAACAGCCACGGCGAGCTGATTGGTAAACGCGAGTAGTAGCTGGCGGTCTGCCACAGTGATCGGGCCCTGGTCCTTCTTCCGTCCGACCACCAGCACACCCTCAGAGCGCGACTCGATGCGCAGCGGCACGAGCATCTGATACAGCCGCACACCGTCTGCCGGTTCAATGCCGCCACTGTCGACATGCAGCTCAGCGGTAACCCGCACATTGTTGCGCGGTTGCTCCCACACAAGAAGCGGCTGCCCATCTCGCAGTGTCTCGTCCAACCAGGTGGACTGCTCGGCAGCGTCCTGCAGTGTTCCGGAGGCCGCAACCTGGCGGAGTCCAACTCCCTCCCTCAGCAACAACCGACTGCCAGTGATCGCAAGGGCTTCGTTGAGTCGCCACAGCGCCATCGGATAAACGTCGGATATTGCAGGGGTTGTGAGGACTGCCTGGCTGACATCGTAGAGCAGCTCCGTTTGGCGATGTCGCATCTGCAGTTCCTCGGCGCGTTGCCGAGCTAGAGCCAGGAGTTGTCCGATAATGACAATCGTGACCAGCAGGGTCACCAGCGCAACGTACTCAGTGGGATCGCTGACGGTGAACTCGTGCACGGGCGGCACGAAGAACCAGTCGTACGCCAGGAAAGCCAGCACTGAAGCTGCCAGGGCTGGATACAACCCGCGCCAACTGGCCAGCAGAGCGATGGCAATGATGTACAGGTTGGAAATATTGGAGACGTGGCTGACGCTTTCGGCCGCGCCCACCAGCACGCTCACTCCGGCAACGGCTGCCACTACCAGGCCGGTATCGTGGGCCAACGGGCGCCACTTCATTCTTTCCCCAGTCGGACGATGTGGACGTCGAGATCGCGCGTCTCACGCAATACCTCGCGGAGCACCGATCCTCTGAACAGCTCGTGCACGCGAGAGTGGCTGCTCTCCCCCAGGACAAGCTGCGTTGCGCCAATTTCGACCGCGAACTTGACCAGCGCCTCCGGGACGCGCGCCGCGCTGCGCATGTGGACCTCAGCACCGAACGCTCGGGCGAGCTGGAGCGCCTTGACGGCCTCCTGGTAACGGCGCGACTCCTCCGAATCCAGGCTGCGGTTGGGACGACTCACGTGGAGTACTACCAATCGGGCCTGTACCGAGTCGGCGATGTGCACCGCTCTGCGGAGCACTGCCTGAGCCTGATCGCTGGCCGGAAGGCACACCAGCACCGTTTCGCGGCTCGAGCTCTCCATCTGCTGCTGCTCATGGATTCTGTGCCGGGTATGTTCGGCCATTCGCCGCTGCGTCAGTTCGCGTAGGGCGGCCAGCGTATCAATACGAAAATACCCGTTCAGCGCCCCTTCGATCTGCTCCGCTGGCAGAACGTTGCCGCGCCGCACACGCTTCTGCAAGACTTCCGGAGGTTCGTCAACCATTTCCAGTTCGTCCGCGGCATCGAGCACCCAATCGGGCAGCGTTTCGGTGACGGCGACTCCGGCCACCACTCGGATGGTCTCCTGCAGGCTGGCCAGTTGCTGAATGTTCACAGTGGTGATGACGCTGATGCCGGCGGCCTGCAGCTCGAGGACATCCTGGTAGCGTTTGAGATGACTGGAGCCTGACGCGTTGCTATGCGCCAGCTCGTCCACAAGCACCAGTTGCGGACGACGGGACAGGATCGCATCGAAATCCATTTCATCGACCGATACACCGCGGATGACGAGCTTACGTGGTGGAACGATCTCGAGTGGGCCGATAGCTTCCGCCGTGCGTGGTCGGTCGTACGTCTCAACCCAACCGACGACCACGTCCATGCCGCGCTCCTGGTGGCCGCGGCCAGCGTGGAGCATCGCGTGCGTTTTGCCTACACCGGGCGCATACCCCAGGTAGATCCGCAGCCAGGCGGCCTGACTGCGGCGATTGACGGCCTTCGTGCTCGACACGAGATCGGCCACACCGGGGAGATGATAGTTCCCCATGTGCGGCGATCTCGCGCCTTTGCGACTTATGACTGAGGTACAGGCGCCGCGGCGTCGAGCGCCAGGTTCAGCTTGAGGACGTTGATACGTGCGACGCCGAAGATCCCCAGATCTGGCGGCGTGACGTGGCTGTTGACCAGGTCCGTCAGTTGTTGCTCGGAGATCCCGCGTGCTTTGGCCACGCGCGGCACCTGGGCCATCGCTCCCTCAGGCGAGATATCCGGGTCGAGACCGGAGCCAGAGGTGGTCAGCAGATCAGCCGGCAAAACTGTCAAATTAGGGTTTTCCTCCTTGAGCGCCGACGCGTCCTTGGTCACGCGATCGATTAAGGCCTGATTGGTTGGCCCAAGGTTGGAACCGCCCGACGAGGTTGGATCGTAGCCGTTGCTGCCCGCGGCGGATGGCCGTGGGTGAAAGTAGTAATCCTGGGTGAAGGACTGAGCAATCAGCTCCGAGCCAATTGGATTGCCGCTGGAATCGGTGACAATGCTGCCATTGGCCTGGTAGGGCAAGATCGCTCCCCCGACCAGCGTGACCACGACCGGGTAAACCAGGCCGCAGATGAGTAGCAAGACGACTGAGATACGAATTGGTGCAAGCATGTGCTAGAGGCCTCCGACGATAGGCCCGACGATCAGGTCGATGAGTTTGATACCAACGAAGGGTGCGATGACGCCGCCAATGCCGTAGATGGAAATATTCTTCAGCAATAATGCGTCCGCAGTGCTCGGCCGATAATTGACACCGCGCAGCGCCAGCGGAATCAGCGCCGGAATGATAAGCGCGTTGAAGATGAGGGCCGACAGAATCGCGCTCTTCGGCGTTGCGAGCTGCATGATGTTCAGTGCTTCGAGTCCACCAAAGACGACCACGAACATGGCAGGAATGATGGCGAAGTATTTTGCGACGTCATTCGCGATCGAGAAGGTCGTGATCGCACCACGGGTGATGAGCAGTTGTTTGCCGATCATGACCACGTCCAGCAGCTTGGTCGGGTCCGAATCAAGGTCCACCATATTTGCGGCCTCTTTGGCCGCGCTGGTCCCGGAGTTCATCGCGAGCGCTACGTCTGCCTGAGCCAGTGCGGGTGCGTCGTTCGTGCCGTCACCCGTCATAGCAACAAGTTTTCCAGACGCCTGTTCTTCGCGAATCAGACGGATCTTGTCCTCTGGTTTGGCCTGAGCGAGAAAATCGTCCACGCCGGCCTCTCTGGCGATGGTGGCCGCGGTGAGCGGATTGTCGCCCGTCACCATGACCGTCCGAATACCCATGCGTCGGAACTCGTCGAAGCGCTGGTGGATGCCGGGCTTGACAGTGTCCTTCAAGTAGATGACGCCATACAGCTCGTCATTGACTGCCACCGCTAGCGGCGTGCCGCCCTCGGAGGCAATCTTTTCGGCGTGGGTGCGCAGTTCAGTCGAGGTTTGACCGGTGAGTGTCTCGACGGCGTCAACCGCCCCTTTCATGACGCGTCGGCCGTGATCCACGATGCCGCTCATACGCGTCTCTGCGCTGAACGGGACCAACTCGACCCCGTCGCCATCCACGGCAGGTACAGGTCCGCCACTACCCGCTCCAAGCGCCACGCCAGCGGGCACCAGCTCAGGGGTCGCCACGGTCGGCAGCGATCCGTTGCTTTTGGCTTTGACGCCAAGTTGCTCCGCGAGGGCGACGATCGAGCGGCCTTCCACGGTTTCGTCTGCCAGGGATGACAGCAACGCTGCCTCCGCGAGCTGACGCTCGGTGCGGCCAGTCACCGGGATGAACTTGTGTGCGAGCCGGTTGCCGAAGGTGATGGTTCCCGTTTTGTCGAGCAGCAACGTGTTGATGTCGCCAGCGGCCTCCACCGAGCGGCCGGACATGGCCAGCACGTTGAAGCGGGTCACGCGATCCATGCCGGCGATGCCGATGGCCGACAGCAGCGCACCGATGGTGGTGGGAATCAAACACACCAGCAACGCGACGACGGTCGCCACGTCCAGCGGCGAATTGAGAAATGCCGCGAAGGGTACTATGGTGACGCACACAATCAGAAAGATGATCGTGAACACCGCTAGCAAAGCTGTCAGCGCTATCTCGTTCGGTGTTTTCTGACGCTGCGCACCTTCGACCAGCGCAATCATCCGATCGAGAAAGGTCTCGCCCGGATTGGCGGTGATTTCGATGCGTAGCGTGTCGCTGGCTACCTGTGTCCCGCCGGTGACCGAGCTGTGCGTATCGGTGCCCGGCTCCTTCAGGACAGGTGCGGATTCGCCAGTGATGGCGGCTTCGTTGACGTACGCTACGCCAGCGATGACGTCGCCATCGCCCGGGATAATGTCGTTTGCCTCGACGATGACGATGTCGCCTTTTCGCAGGTCAGACGAGGTCACCATTTCGGTGGATCCATCCGTCTTCACCCGTTTTGCAGGCGTTTCCTTCTTCGTTTTTCGCAATGTATCCGCCTGCGCACGGCCGCGCCCTTCGGCCACGGCTTCGGCATAGTTGGCAAACCAGACGGTCAGGATCAGAATGATCGTGACCGCCAGGTTGTAGCCGCTGGTTGCCGCCGCCCCGCCGAAAATATGCGGGTCAATCGTGAGCATGAGTGTCAGAACGGCGCCGACCTCGACGACGAACATGACCGGGTTCCGCCACATCCAGCGCGGATCCAGCTTGAGAAACGCTTGCCACAGCGCGGGCACCAGGATCTCCGTGTTGAAGGTCTGGTTCCCGCCCCGCTTCGAGAGTGTTGTGCTCATAACGCGCGAGCCTCCGGACTACGAGGAAAAGGTCTGGCCGGACCACATCGCGAAGTGCTCCGCGATCGGACCCAGCGCCAGCGCTGGAAAGAATGTCAGTGCGCCAATGATCAGCACGGTTCCAAACAGGACAGCTCCGAAAAGCCTGCCATCGGTACGCATCGTGCCCACAGTCACCGGGACCGCCTGTTTGGCGGCCATTGAACCGGCCAACGCCAGCATCAGGATGATAGACACATACCGGCCCAGTGCCAGCACGACCGTCCCACTCCCGTTCCACCACGGCGTGTTGGCGTTCAGCCCCGCGAATGCCGACCCGTTGTTTGCCGCCATCGACGTGTAGCCATAGAGCACCTCGCTGAATCCATGTGAGCTCGGATTCGCGATAGAGGCCAGGTCCAGCCCGAAGCCCAGCGTCGCTGCCGTCAAGAACAGCAGTAGCAGCGGATGCATCAGGAATGAAGCCGCGGCCAATTTGACCTCGTAGGCTTCGATCTTCTTGCCGAGGAACTCGGGGGTACGTCCGACCATCAACCCAGTGAGAAACACGCCGAGCACGGCGAAGATGATCAGGTTGATGAAGCCAACCCCTTTACCGCCGAAGACCATGTTCAGCATCATCTGCGACAGTGGCGTGATGCTGGCCAGCGGTGTCAGGCTGTCGTGCATCGCGTCAATCGTGCCGGTGGTGAACGCGGTGGTCGACGTCACAAACATCGCGGTCAGGCCCTGGCCGAAGCGCAATTCGTGGCCTTCCATGTTGCCTTGCGATGGATCCAGACCAAGACCCGTCAGGAGCGGATTGTTCTGTACCTCGCCCGCATACGCAATGACCAGGAACACCATGAAAAAAGCGCCCATCACACCGAACAGGGTCCAGGCTTGCTTCTTGCGATTGAGCATGATCCCCAGGGTGTAAATGATGCCCATGGGGAGTAGCGCCATCAGCACGTTCTCGAGAATGTTGCTGATCGGATTCGGATTCTCGAATGGATGGGCCGAGTTGGCGTTGAACCAACCGCCACCATTGGTGCCGAGATGTTTGATCGAGGTGAGTGCCGCGACCGGCCCGCGCGTGATCGTTTGTGCGACTCCCTCCAGACCGTTCGCCTGGACGGCGCCCTGGAAGGTGGCCGGAACGCCGAGGGCGACAAAGACGATCGCCATTACAAAAGCGATCGGCAGCATGATGCGCGTAATTGCCCGGGTGAGGTCCACGTAGAAATTGCCCAGGTTGGTGCTGCCGCTCAGGCCACGAATAAATGCGATGCCGCAGGCGAGCCCAGTTGCGGCCGAGGTGAACTGCGGAAAGATGATCGCCGTCATCTGGCTGAAGTACGACAATGTGCTTTCACCGGCGTAGGCCTGCCAGTTCGTGTTGGTGATGAAGCTCATTGCGGTGTTCAGCGCAAGCCAGGGGTCCACCTGGCCAAGCCCATCCGGATTGAGCGGCAGCAGCGTCTGCAGCTCGTATATCAGAAACAGCATGACGAACATGACCAGGTTCGTCAGTAGCATGGCTTTGACGTACGCCGGCCAGCGCTGGCCCTGATTGGGATCGATGCCGCTGACCTTATAGATGGCGTTGTCCACCGGGTCCAGGACCGGGTCCAGCCAGGTGCGTTTGCCCATGAACACGGCGGCCATATAGGTGCCAACCGGCTTTACGAGCACGAGCAAGATGCCGATGACGATTGCCATCTGCAGAATGTCAAGTCCCATGTGAGACCTCAGAATTTCTCAGGCCTGAATAAAGCATAGAAGAGATAGATGAAGGCCAGCAGAACCACTAACGAAAGAAAGTAAATACCCACGCTCTCAAACGCTCCTCCACCGGAAGCTTTGCGCATACACCTTCTGAGCATAGGCTCTGTGCATTAGCAAACTCTCAACATTTCGCCGTCTAAAGATTAGAAATGTATTACCGAGCCGAACTGTTGAGAAGTTTTTGAGCCGGTTGGCGATCGCGTTGAGACCATTGTGAGGTACTCCGACAGACAATGAGCGTGCAATGCTTGTCATGGATGCTCCGGTCGCAGCGCAACCGGCGGCACACCACGGCGCTGGGAAGGCCGGCCCACGCGTCCTCCTGGTCGAGGACGACAAGGCGCTCGCACGACTCATTCAGCGCAAGCTGCGGAGGCTCAGCTTTTCAGTAGAGTGCGTCACCACCGGTCCTGCCGCGCTGAACGCCTTCGATCGACGGCAACCGGACCTGGTTGTGCTGGACCTGGATCTCGTCGACTCGACCAGCTGGGATGTTCTCGCACGTGTGCACTCTCGGGGCAGCACGCCGCTCCTGAGCCTGTCCATGCAGCGGGCTGAACGCCACGCCGTCGCGGCGCTCGAGACGGGCGCCGATGACTACATCCTCAAGCCTTTCGGACTCGACGAGCTCGTGGCGCGCATTCGGGTGGCGTTGCGGCATGTCGCGCGACCCGAAGCCGGAGCACTACCCATTTTGCGTGTGGGCAACCTCGAACTCGACCTGGAACGGCATATCGTGCTGCGCGAAGGGAACGAGCTCCACGTCACGCCGACGGAGTTCCGGCTGCTGAAGATATTTGCGACGCAACCTGACCGCTTCCTCTCCGACCGCTATCTGATGGAGACGGTATGGGGCTCCAACTGGCGAGGCGGCGACCACATCCTGCACGTCTATGTGGCCCGGTTACGCAAAAAGGTCGAGGACGATTCTTCCGCACCCCGGTATCTCCTCAACGAATCCGGACTCGGCTATCGCTTCTGCCCCGACGATGCTGACCCTCCGTCGGATAGCGGTCCCCAGGTGGTTCGATCGACGAAACCAGGACGACAGAACCTCAGTCTCATCGCTCGAACCGACGTCCGGTCGGGGTGACGGCAGGAAAAGCGCACAGCCGCATTTCTGACCGTCCCGCGCGCTACCAGCTACGTTTCTCGCAGTAGCGCCCCAAACGCCGGCACGTTCCAGACCCGGCGTACATGGGCTGGAGGCGCGCACCTCCACACTCGAGTGGTGGTGAGTACAGCCACAACACATGATCCGGCGCCAAGCTGCTATCACTGACTTGCTGTGAACACCGATCGACGCAAGCAGCTCCAGCAGCAGTACAGGCAGCAGCGACCTGAGGCTGGGGTGTACCGCATTGTGAACGA
>JAFAZN010000474.1 GCA_019239775.1 Chloroflexota bacterium | reverse complement strand
CATAGACCAGGTATTCGCTGCCGACCGAGGCGGTGTTGGCCAGCGCATAGCCGGTGGACGAGCGACCACCCTGAGGCATCATCGCCGCGAGGTTCATGCGGTTGGCATAGCTGACCGCGTCGCCCAGGTTGTCCCGGAAGTTGTCCCAACGATGGTCCACGCCGTTGCAGACTCCGTTGGACGGGTTCGCGCAGATGTTGCGATTACCGCTCGACCAGTAGATCTCGTAGGGGTCCATGAACAGGACCGAGGCACCGTTGGTGAAGTTCTCCCAGATCCAGTTGCGGTTGGTTTGCGGGCTGTCGTTCCACATGCCGTAGTAGGCATGGTCGGAATCGTCGATAATCGTCTTGTTGCCGGCGTTGCTCGCCGGAGCAATGTGGGCGCTCGGCGCGACCCAGTCGGCGCTGCTGGAGTACAGCGTTGAGTCCGATCCGCCGGTGAGAATTGGATAGCCCACCACGTGCTGCAGGGGCTTGCCCGCCTCGTAGCTGTGCAGCAGCGAGATCATATGGCTCTGCCACCAGGTGGAGTTGCTCGGCGCCTCTTCGGAAACTTCCCACACCACGTTCGGCAGATCGTTCAACGTATCCACTACATGGCGGACATAGGCGTCCTGCACGTTGGTGACCGCATTCGGCCCGCCCATGGTCATCGAGCCGGTTCCGCCACCATCGTCAATGCCGTTGATGTTGTTCGGCCCGCTCAACGGGAAACCATCGTTGCTGCAGCGGTTCGCGATCAGTCCAAGACCGTCGAAGAGCTGAACGGCGACATAGATCCCGTTTTGCTGCAACTGCACCGCGCGCGCCCGAAGCCGACTGAAGTAGTTGGAGTCAAACTGCGACAGGTCAAACTTCGGCTTGCCGTCCGTCGCGGAGCCTCCGCCCGAGCGGGGCCAGGGGAAGGGCGACATATTCCAGGTGCCGCCGGCGCCCCAGTTGCAGTAGGTTGGCAGGTCCTTGTGCCAGAGAATGGTCATGTTCTGGCCATGGCCGACCAGGAAATTCACGTAGGAGTTGAAGTCGAATGGAGCCGGGTTGCTGGACTGATCGGTGTCCTGCAGGTCGTCCCAGGTGTGCGATCCCGCCAGGTACACGGCGCGGCCGTTGCCATCAACCAGGAAGTGGCTGTTCGAGGCGGAGGTGTGTAGCAGGCTTGTTCCTCCACCGGGCGCAGGCGCGGGTGGCGGCGGCGCCGGCGCAGGTGGCGGCGCGTTCGTCGGTGCCGGAGTTGGCGTAGCTGCCGCCGGTACGGGGGTCGGCGCCGCGGCGCTCGTGGCCGCTCGCAGCGCAAGGAGCTGCATCACCCACTGGTTGCCGTTCTGACTCGCGGTCGCGTGGTAGCTACCGGTGGCCGAAACGTTGGAGTCTTCCACCACGTTGCCGTACGCGCTGTTGCGCACGGTATACCCGGTAGCCTGTTGCGTTACTGCATTGTTAGATGCACCGGCCCCAATCAGGAGGTCCGTTGCGTTGGTTGTAGTGAGCGGTCCACTGTCCATGGATGCCGAAGTACCGCTGGCGGACACGGTCCCGTCCAATGGATTGAGCGGGTCAATCCCAGCGTACTCCTGGATGTACAGGATGCCGGAACCGCTTAGAGATGTCCCAAACGTCGCGGTGACGTTATCTGCACCACTTCGGACGTTGGACGCGTAGAAGACCTGCGCCTGCCAGGTGCCGTTCTTCCACGGGGTGGCTGATTTGGCGGCATGGTAGCCGTTGCCGTTGGAATCGGCGACCGTTACGCCGCCGGTATTACTCCACACGACCAGGGCGACGATCGTGTTGCCTTGCGCGTTGGCGACTGGAAATGCCGCGCTGACGGTTGTGCCGGAAGTGCTTTTGCCGGAATTCGACTGCACGTAGGCCGGTGTCGATGCCGCTTCGACTGTTCGCAGCGTTATCGAGGCCAGCCCGCCAGAGGCGAGGAACTGGAGCAAGAGAAGTACGGCTGGAAGTAACCAGATTCGACGACGAACTGAAGCAAGGCAGCAGCGCACCCTGATGGGTCCTCCGTTTCAAGAGGGTGTGCAGGCCCCTTCGAATATTCAGAGAACTAGAGGCACGCTGCGCACCAGCCTTAATAACGGGACGCAGACAAATTAGGGACGCTCAGTAAAGATTCGTCAACAAACCCGTGTGCGGACCTTTGGACTCGGACCCTTCAGCGTGTTGATGTTGCCGTTACTGGCGTATGGCGCTCCTGCGCCTTCGCGGCAGGAGCGCCATACGCAGAGAGGAAGACTCTTCTTCGTGAAGAGAGATGACAAACGCGATTAGTCGGTTGCACTCGCGGCGCGGAAGGCGACGAGCTGGAGGATCCAGTGGCCGTCTCCCCTGGCCGAGGCGGAGTACGTTCCGCTCGAGGTGACGACTCGGTCTTCGACGATGTCACCGTCAGGTTGCGTGATGACGCGCGTGGTGTACCCATTTCCTCCGCTGGTGAAGGCGTCGCCGGTCATACCGGCCGCGACCAGCACGTCGTTGCCACCCGAGGTCACGAGCGGATTCGTTTGCGCCCGCCGGCTGTTGCCAGTGGCGGACGTCGACCTGTCGAGCGGATCGCTCCCGAAACCCGAATATTCCATCGCGCGTATGTCGGCAAACGGCGCAGGTCCGCTGAACGTAACGGTGATCGTGTTGGAGCCACCACGCAGGTTGGTCGCGTACAAAATGGCCTGGCTCAGCCCGGGCCCGCGCGCTGTGGGAGCTGCTACACGATAGGTGTTCCCCGAGCTGTCCGAGACGCCAACGATCTGCGATGTGTTGTCGTTCCAGCCAATCGCCACCACGTTGGCGTTGCCCGCCGCCTGCGTTTGAGGGAAGCTCACGCGCACCGAGGTTTGAGATTGCTGCGGAACCGCGCTGGCGATCTGCACGAAGCGCAACGGCGCCGCCGGCGCGTTCCCACGCTCCTCCGCAGCAAATGTGGGTGTGGCCGTCGGCGTAGAAGTCGCGCTTGCCGAACGCGTTGGCGTCCTGGTCGGTGTCGAAGTGAGCGTCGGTGTCGGGCTCGAGGTCGCCGTTGCTGCGCGCGTTGGCGTACTGGTGGGCGTCGGCGTCGGTGTTGCCGTAGCAGGGCGGCCCGGCTCATCGGAGAGTGACGGTGTTGACGTCGGAGTAGGCGTCGCGGTCACCGTCGCGGTCCGGCTGGGTGTTGGACTGGGCGTTGGCGTCGCCGTTGGCCCTGCCGGCGCACCCGAATCTGCGAGGTACAGCACCGCGTCGCCGCTGAACGGTGGCGTGAAATTCTGCGCGATGGAGCCGCCCACGAGCGTACCCGCGTTCATGCGCGCCCGCGTCGACGGATTCAGCCACTCGACGTTGAGCGTTCTCTGGGTGTTCGAGAGATTTACGGTGAACGAGCCGCCGTTCGGCGCATACACCAGGAACTCCGAACCCACCGACGCCGTGTTGGCGAGCGCATACCCGGTTGAGGAGCGGCCACCCTGCGGGGTCATCGCCGCGAGGTTCATGCGGTTGGCGTAACTGACCGCATCGCCCAGGTTGTCGCGGAAGTTGTCCCAACGATGGTCCACGTCGTTGCAGACTCCGTTGGACGGGTTCGCGCAAATGTTGCGGTTACCGCTCGACAAGTAGATCTCGTACGGGTCCATGAACAGGACTGAGGCACCGTTGGTGAAGTTCTCCCAGATCCAGTTGCGGTTGGTTTGAGGGCTGTCGTTCCACATGCCGAAGTAGGCATGGTCGGAATCATCAATGATCGTTTTGTTACCCACGTTGCTGATCGGGGCAATATGTGCGCTCGGGGCGACCCAGTCGGCGCCACTGCCGAAGAGAGTGTCATCAAGACCACCGGTGAGAACCGCATCGCCGACAACGTGCTGCAAAGGCTTGCCAGCCTCGTACGAGTGGAGCAGATCGATCATGTGGTTCTGCCACCACATGGAGTTGCCCGGCGCTTCTTCGGACACCTGCCACAACACGTTCGGCAAATCGTTCAATGTATCCACCGCATGGCGGACATACGCATCCTGGACGTTCGTAATGGCATTCGGCCCGCCCATCGTCATGGAGCCAGTTCCACCACCATCGTCGATGCCGTTCACGTTGTTCGGCCCGCTCAAGGGAAAACCGTCGTTGCTGCAGCGGTTCGCGAGCAACCCAAGACCGTCGAAGAGCTGCACAACGGCGTAAATCCCGTTCTGGTTCAGCATCGTCGCGCGTGA
>JAFAZN010000325.1 GCA_019239775.1 Chloroflexota bacterium | reverse complement strand
GCGCGTCTTCGTGCTGCTCAACCTGTATCCCTATAACAGTGGGCATCTCATGGTGGCGCCATACCAGCACACAGGCGACTTCGCCCACCTGGACGCCGAGACGGCGACGGAGCTCATGCGCATGACCCAACGCAGCGTGGCAGCACTCAGTGGGGCCTACCGTCCGGATGCCTACAACGTGGGCATGAACCTTGGCCGCGTGGCAGGCGCCGGGCTGCCGGATCACCTCCACCTGCACGTCGTCCCGCGCTGGAGCGGCGACTCCAACTTCATGCCTATCGTTGCCCAGACCAAGGTGCTGCCTGAGACTCTCGATCAAACGTATGAGCGACTCGAGCCCTTCTTCCACGACTGACACTCACCACCTCATCCTGATCGTCGACGACGAGCCGAGCGTTCGTGCGATGGTCCGCACCGCGCTGCTTCTCAAAGACCACTACCGCGTCATCGAGGCGGCCAACGCGACGGACGCGGTGGCGCTTGCCATGAACGAACGGCCGCACCTCGTCCTGCTGGACGTGGCGCTGCCCGATCACGACGGGTTCTGGGTCTGCCGTCAACTGAAGGGCAACGTCGAGACGGCACATATCCCGGTGATCATGCTGACGGCGATGGGCCTGCCGTCGGATCGCGAGCAGGCCGTGCAGGCGGGTGCCGACGGCTACATCGTCAAGCCGTTCAGCCCACGCGCTTTACTCGAAGAGCTCGATCAACGCCTTAGTAGAAAAGAATCACAGCCTGAGGATGGAATTTCTCGTACATGACGTTTTCTGTCGAGCCGCATTCACGCCGCATCGAAAAGCCCTGGGGCTACGAGATCCTACTCTCGCCACCGGATGTGCCGTATACGGCCAAGCTCATTCACGTTCGCGCGGGGAAGCGGCTGAGTCTGCAATTGCACGACGTGAAAGTTGAGACGCAAACGCTCGTCGCCGGCCGCGGCATTCTCGTGTTGGAGGGCGATGACGGCGAACTGCATGAGATCGACATGCAGCCAGGTGTGGGCTACCACGTAGCAGTAGGCCAGCGCCATCGCCTGTGCGCTGCACCCGACGCGGACGCCACCGTCTTCGAGGCCTCGACGCCCGAAGCCGGCACCACCCTGCGGCTCGAAGACGACTACGCCCGCCCGCACGAGACCGAGGAAGTTCGTCACGCCGACCGCGCGCTACTTGGATAACAGCCGGAGCCCGCTCATGAGCGGGCTCCCCCCAACCGTTGACCTGATCTCGTGCTAGCGCTGCCACAGGCGGCGTTCTTTTTGCTGCTCGAGGCCGCCGTTGGCGGGAGCATTACGTTGTTTTGGGTGCACCTTCGCGGCGAGGTCACTCGCGGCTTCACGCTGTTTACCGGCGCATGCCTCTTAGTGTGCGGCGCGCTGGCTATCTGGCTGCGCAGCAGCTTTCCACCACAAACGCAGACCGCCACGGCGAACCTGTGGTTCCAGGCCGAACGCGTCACCAGCATCGCGTTCGTACTGGCGCTTGCCGCCTACCTGATAGCGCTCCGCTCAGACCGATGGCTGGAGGTGAGAAGAAGAGTCGGGCTGGTCGTGCCACTCCTCGGGCTGGCTAGCCTTTGGTCCGCGTCATTGGTCGTAGCAAGCAACCAACTAGGCGGTCTGGGCGTGCCGCTTGCGGTCCTGGCAGGTGGCCTCGCACTCGGCTCCGCCCTGACGGGGCTCTCCCTGGGCCACTGGTACCTCGTATCACCAACGCTGTCGGTCCAACCGTTGATCCGCGTCACGCTCCTGTGTCTGGCAACCGTTGGGGTGCAGGCCGTGCTAGTGCCAATTCTCCTCTGGGGCCCAGGCGCTGATCCGAGCCAGGTTCAAACCCTCCTGACGGAAGACGGGCTATTCCTCGGCGTGCGCGTGGTGTTCGGTCTCGCGGTGCCATTCATAGCAGGCGTCATGACCTGGCGCACGGCGCGAGTACGCTCGCTCGATTCGGCGACCGGCCTCCTGTACATCGTGGCGGCATTGATCCTGGCCGGTGAAATCGCCGCCCGCACGCTGTTTTTCATGACGGGGGTCGCAACCTGAATCCCTATACTTGGGGCCATGCCCGACGAGCCCACCAATCTGCTGCACTATCTGCCTGAGGCGGAAACGCTTGTGCTGCGCGCACCGTCCGCGCTGGTGGCGTTCGGCGGCTGGGTGGATGCGGGCTCGGGCGGTACGGGCGGTGTCCGCCACCTGATCAGCAACATGAAAACGCGCAAACTGGCCGAGATCGACGCCGAGGAGTTCTACAGCTTCACGGATACGCGGCCACTGGTCTCCATCGTGGGCGCCGGCGAGCGGGCGATCCACTGGCCGCGCGGCGAGTTTCACGGTGCCACGCTGGAGGACCACACCAGCGACCTGATGCTGTTTGTCGCGCCCGAGCCCAACCTGAAGTGGCGCACGTTCGCGTCGGTCATGCTCGACGGCATGCAGCACTTTGGCGTGCAGAGCATGATGTGCATCGGCTCGATCTTCGGCGCCGTTTCGCACCGCGGCGTGGTGCGCATGACCGGTTGGGCCAACAACGATCAGCTCACCGAGGCGCTGGCACAGCAGAACGTGCAATTCACCAACTACGAGGGCCCTACGGGCTTTGTGACCGTCCTGCTGTCCGAGGCGGAAAAGCGCGGCCTTCCCAGCGTGGCCGTCTATGGTTTTGCGCCCAACTACATCCAGGGCGTGCCGAACCCGCGCGTCTCGCATGCGCTGTTGAAGACCTTCTCTGCCATCAGCGGCGTGCCGCTGGACTTGCACGAGCTCGATCGCGCGGGGCGGGCGCTCTCGCGTCAGGTCGATCGACTGCTGCACGATCAACCGCAATTGCGCGAGCAGGTCGATCGCATGCTGAGCATGATGAGCGAGGCCGAACCCTCCCCGGGCGACGACCCCCAGGACCCGACCGAAGGCCCTGCGCAAAATGTCGACCTGCCGAGTCCGCAAGCGGTGGTGAACGAGCTGGAGGAGTTCCTCAGGCAGCTGCGCCGAGACGAAAACGGCGACGACGCATAAGTGCCGTTTGGGCTCTCGCTAAACCGCTTCGGGGTCGCGGCCGGCGCCACGGGAGCGCTCGCGGCGGGCGCATTCGGTTATCTGCTTCGCCGACCGCTGCCGCCGCTTGACGGGGAAATCCGCGTGAAGGGTGTGAGCGGCGTCGTCGAAATCGTGCGCGATCGTTGGGGCATTCCGCACATCAGCGCCCGCGAGCCGGTCGATGCCTATTTCGGGCAGGGCTTCTGCCATGCTCAGGATCGCCTGTGGCAGATGGAGCTCACGCGGCGGCTGGCATGCGGTCGTCTGGCGGAAGTGTTCGGCCAAGAAGCGTTGGACGTGGATCGATTCCAGCGGCGTATCGGTCTGCACCGGGCCGCGCAGGCAGAGTGGCTCACCGCGGACACGGATTTGCGCGATAGCCTGCGAGCCTACGCGGCAGGCGTGAACGCCTGCCTGGACGGACTGATCGCCTCGAAGAAGCTGCCGCCCGAGTTCGTGCTGGCGCGCTTCGAGCCCGCACACTGGGAGCCGACCGACACGCTCGCGTTCGCGCGGTACCTGGCGCACTCGCAGTCGCCCAACTGGGAAAGCGAACTGGTTCGATCCAGACTGATTGCGCGCGTGGGCTACGCGCAGGCTGCCAGCCTCGAGCCCGAGGTGTGGCAGCCCCAGACGGGCGCGCTGCCCCACCTGGAGGACTGGGGACCGCCCGAGATGCCCGAGTCCGGCGAGTTACCACCGCTCGAGCTCGCCGGGGGACCTCTCGCGAGCAACGCGTGGGCTGTGTCCGGGACGCGCTCCAGCACCGGAAAACCACTGCTGGCCAACGACCCACACATGTTCCCGCGCTTTCCGAGCGTGTTTTATGAAGCACATCTCGCAGCGGGCGGTGAGCTCAACGTCGCTGGCGGGAGCGTGCCTGGCGCACCGGGCATTCTGATCGGCCACAACCGCCACATCGCGTGGGGCATTACGGCCTCGATGGCCGATGTTTCGGACCTGTACGTGGAGCGCCTGGACCCAGGCGACGCGCGGCGTACCGAATTCGCCGGGCGCTGGGAAACCGGCAGCCTCGTTCGCGAGACGATCCCCGTCAAGGGTCGCACCAAGCCCTGGCTGGAAGAAGTGCTTCTCACCAGCCGACATGGCCCGCTGCTCACACCCACCGTCAGCATTCCCGACGAGCACCGCTCGCTTGCCTTGCGTTCGATGGTGCTCGAGGCCCCGTCCGCCGCGGCGGCCCTGCTACGGATCAACCGCGCCAGGTCCTGGGATGAGTTCCGCGAAGCGGCTAGGGGCTGGGGTACCCCGGCCATGAACCTCACCTACGCCGACGCCGAGGGCAACATTGGCTACCAGCTTGTCGGCAAGGTCCCGATCCGCGAGCGCGGCGAAGGCCTGGTGCCGTCACCCGGTTGGAGCGGACAGTACGAGTGGCGCGGCTCGATTCCGTTCGACGACCTGCCGCATGCGTTCAACCCGCCCGATGGTCTTTGGGCCAACGCGAATCACAACGTCGCGAAAAACAGTCCGTACTTCTTCACTCGTGAGTTCATCGACCCGGCGCGCTATCACCGCATCCGGCAGGTTCTCGAGAGCAAGGAGCGCCACTCGGCGGTCGATTTCGGAGCGCTACAGGCCGACGAAGTCAGCCTGCCGGCGCGTCGCGTCGCAGATCTGCTGGTGCAGCACCAGGTGCCGGCGAATCGCCTCGAAGCCATGGCCTTAGATGAGCTGCGCCACTGGGATGGCCGTGTCAGCGCCGATTCGGCGGCTGCAAGCATTTATGAGGTGTTTCGTAACGAGCTGATTCGGGCGCGCCATGCCGAGCTCGTCGGCGACCTCGTTCCCGCGCTGCTGGGAGTCGGTGCGCATCCGCTCCTGGCGGCCGTGAACTCGCACTATTTTCTGCAAACCCAGCGCGTGCTGTCATTCATGGAGCAGTCCCCGGAAGACCCTGTCATCGGGCGCGCCTTCCGTAGCAGCGTGGCGTGGCTCGGGCGCAGACTCGGCGCCAATGTGGTCGACTGGCACTGGGGTCGGTTGCACCAACTGCACCTGGAGCACGCGCTCTCACTGAAAAAGCCGCTCGGCTTGATGTTCAACGTCCCGCGCTTCGCCTGGGGCGGGGACCTCGAGACGGTGCGTGCGGGTGGCAGCTGGCCCGACTCCTTCAAGGCTTCGGGGCCCATCTCCGCCTACCGCTTCATTGCCGATTGTGGCGACTGGGACAACAGCCTCTCGTGTATCCCTGGCGGGCAGAGCGGCCAGCGCGGCTCGCCGCACTACGCCGACCAGGTGGATGCCTGGCGACGTGTTGCCTATCACCCGCTCTCATTCACCCGGCCGGCAATCAGTCGGGTCCAGCGCCACAACCTACGCCTGATTCCTGACGGCGGCTAAGCTTCCGGTTGCCCGTGATGGGTTTGTGTGAAGGCCGGTATGGGCCTGTGATCCTCGTGCCAGGTTGCCGCTGAGACAATGTCCGCCGTGCTCACTCCGCTCCCGTCCGACGGCCGCGACGAAAGCGCCGATCGACCCCAGACGGGTGACGTTCCCACGCGGCTCCATGCCTCCGCACTCTCGGAAGTGTGGCTCGGCGACAGTGCGCGCCTGACCGAAGCGGTCGGCGACCTCGGCGCCAACCTGATCGTGACCTCACCTCCCTACGCGCTGGGCGTCGACTACGGTCAGACGAGTTATGCGGACGATCAGCCATATGCCGAATACCTCCGCTGGGTCCACCGCTGGGCGGCGACGCTGCTCGACGTCGCGGCGCCGGATGGTCGGGCGTGCATCAACATCCCGCTCGACTCGAACAAAGGCGGCAAACGCGCGATCTACGCCGACTACCTGCGCATCTTTCAAGAGGTCGGCTGGACGTACCAGACATCGATTGTCTGGAACGAGCAGAACATCAGCCGCCGCACCGCGTGGGGCTCCTGGATGTCGCCGTCCGCGCCGTTCGTCACCGCTCCGGTGGAGATGATCGCGGTCTTCTACAAGGACACATTTCGACGGCCATCCCGAGGTGGGCGGCGTGGCGATATCACTCGCGACGAGTTCCTAGCTTGGACGCTTGGGACGTGGACCTTTGCTGGAGCCAACCCGCGGCGCGTGGGGCACCCGGCGCCGTTTCCTGAGGAGCTGCCGCGGCGGCTGATCAAGCTGTACAGCTATCCCGAAGACCTGGTGCTGGACCCGTTTGTCGGCTCAGGCACAACGCTGATCGCCGCGATGCGCCTGGGTCGACGGTCGGTAGGGGTGGAGATCAATCCCCAATTCTGCGACCTCACGGTCCGCAACGTCACCGCCGCGAACGCCTCCCTAGAAGCCGTCAGCTAACGCCCCTGCGTATCCGTGATGGGCAGTGTGATGGTGCGCGAGCAGGTGGCGCAGTAGCCTTCGCTGCCGCGGAGCTCTAGGCGGCGGGCGCAGTGGCACACCCAGCCGCGCTGGCGCGCTGGCTGTCCATACACCAGCGCATGATCAGGCACGTCGTGGGTGACCACGCTGCCCGCCCCGACCAGGGCCCAGCGGCCAATTGTGACCCCGGTCACGACGACAGCCCCTGCCCCAACTGAGGCGCCTTCCCGCACCAGCGTGACGCCAATCTCCCAGTCTGAGGCAGCCTTCAGCGAAAGATCAGGATTCACCGCGCGAGGCAAAAAGTCGTTAGTGAAACACACCTGCGGGCCAACAAAAACGCCGTCCTCCAACCTCAACCCTTCATAGAGCAGCGCGTTGTTCTGCACCTTGCAGTTGCGCCCGAGTTGGACCCCTGCGCCCACGTACACGCCAGCACCAATGACGCAGCCAGCGCCAACGCGAGCGTTCTCCCGAATATGCGCCTGGCGCCAGACGTTGCAGCCGTCGCCGATATGCGCCAGCGGCGAAACTTCCGCGGTCGGGTGCACGAACGCTTTGGTGGCTACGACGTGCTTGTCTCCACCAGCGCGGCTGACCATTGCTCTTCCACCCGTCGCATCTTGAAGATCGCGAAGGCTACAACCCAGGCCACCACAAACGACCCGACGATCACAAAACCGAGGCTGCCGAGGTCGAGGCCGGCGATCGTGTCCCAGAGGCCTCCTTCGAGCCCGAGCAACTGAATAAGGATTTGAGTCAGCTCGACCATGCCCACGAACAACGCTACGAACACCGAGAGCCCGGTCATCGTCAGGTTGTAGAAGAGCTTCCGCACCGGGTTGGAAAAGGCCCACGAG
>JAFAZN010000175.1 GCA_019239775.1 Chloroflexota bacterium | reverse complement strand
CGACGTGCTCGGCGTTCCGACGCTGTTGCTTGCGCGAACGGATGCGCACAGTGCGAAGTTGCTCACCAGTGATATCGATCCGGCGGATGCGCCTTTTCTCACTGGCGAACGCACCAGCGAAGGCTTTTTCCGAGTTCGCGATGGTCTGGAGCCGGCGATCGCGCGTGGATTGGCCTACGCGCCGTATGCCGACCTGCTGTGGTGCGAGACATCCGAACCGGACCTCTCGGAGGCGGAGCAGTTCGCCGATGCAATCCACGCCAGGTTCCCCGGAAAGATGCTCGCGTACAACTGCTCGCCGTCGTTCAACTGGAAGCGCAAGCTCGACGACCGGACCATCGCCGAGTTCCAGCAGGCGCTCGGGAACATGGGCTACAAGTTCCAGTTCATCACCCTGGCCGGATTCCACGCGCTGAACCACAGCATGTTTGAGCTGGCGGACGCCTACCGCCACAGCGGAATGACGGCATTTGCGGAGCTGCAACAAGCGGAATTCGCAAGCGAGCAGCGCGGCTACACGGCAACTCGGCATCAACGCGAGGTCGGCGCCGGCTATTTCGATGCAGTAGCAATGGCAATCAACGGCAGCGCAGCCTCTACCACAGCTCTCAACGGCTCGACAGAGGAAGCGCAGTTCGTCGCATTGCCACCCACCTTGCTGTCGGTCAGCTAACCGTAGCTCGACACGCTGTGATAGCCGGGGACGGTGGACTACCGTCCGCAGGCGCCAATGGCAGTGCTTGCAGGTCGTGGCCAACGTCATGCCGCGACTGCTGCCGATACGTGCCGATCATCTTCGGACACCTGATGCCAAACACGAAACGGTACCCCTCGCCGGGGACCGTTGCAATGAAACGCGGATGACGCCAGTCATCGCCTAACTTACTGCGCAGATTGCGGATGTGCCGATCGACGATGTTGCTGTCGGAGGCATACTCCGGCCCCCAGAGTCCGTTCAGAATTGCATCGCGGGAGAGAATCTGCCCGGCGCTGGCCGCGAGCACATACAACAAACTCTGCTCCACCGGGGTGAGTCCCACGTCGACTCCATCCAGCAGCGTCTTGCGCCGCACAAGATCGATCTCCAGCTGGCCAGTCCGCAACAGCGGCGGCAGTGGCCGCGCTGCCCGGCGACTGCGACGAATCAGCGCGCGCGCCCGCGCGAGCATCTCCGCCGGCAAAAACGGCACCACCAGCACGTCATCGGCGCCGCGTTCGAGCGCAGCCACGCTGACCTGCGGGTCCGTCGCACGCGTGAGTGCAATCACACCCATCGATCCGTGCGCCGTGGCCCAGTCCAGTAAAGCAGCGTTGTCGACATCACAATCGACGATCGCAAGCGACCTGTAGCCCTGGTGTACAAAGGTGGTGGCAACGGTGAGGTCGGTCGCGTGGTGCACCTCGAATTGAGCCGACGTGAACGCCGAACGAACCGCTTCGATGAGCGACGCATCAGTCGCGAGTACGAGCACAAGCTCGGGCGAGACGGCTGGCTGGAGGTCCAGTTCGGAACTCATTCGCTCACCTCCTCTCGCACCTGCTAGTGTCGAGGAGGAAGGTCGCCGGCGAGGTTAGCCCAGGTCACCACCAGGTCAACGGACAACCGGGATGCAAGCAATCACTTGCACGCATCCTGATGGACGGATCATGCTGCCGCCATGCGTCCCGCCATTGAGCTCCGCGACCTGACCAAGCGGTTCGGTGCCTTTACCGCGCTCGACTCGCTGAGCCTGTCGATACAGCGCGGTACGCGCCACGCTCGGCGCGGTTCCTCAGGTACCCGCCCTGTACGAGGAACTGACGGCATTGACCAATATGGTGTTCCACGCTGACCTCTACAACGTGGTCGGCCGCGATCGCGATGCGCGCATCTTGAAACTGCTGGACCTGGTGCAGCTGACCGACCGCCGGGACAGTCGCGTCAGCACGTTCTCAGGCGGCATGAAGCGGCGCCTCGCGCTCGCACGCGCGCTGCTGCACGATCCGCAGCTGGTGTATCTCGATGAGCCGACCCTCGGCGTCGACGTTCAAAGCCGTCGCGCGTTGTGGGACTACATCCTCGGCCTCAAGCAGCAGGGCAAGACCGTGCTACTCACCACCAATTACCTGGAGGAAGCCAACGTGCTGTGCGACCGACTGGCGATTCTCGATCACGGCAAACTGGTGGCTCTCGACACCGCTTCCGCGCTCAAGCAACGCTTCGGCGACACGGTGATCGACCTGGAGCTCGAGCCAGCGCCGCCGCACACGCTGCTGGACCGCTTACGCGCGCTGCCGGGTGTTATCGATGTCGCACTCAGCGACGGCCACGTACAGATCACCACCGCTGGAGAGCGCTCCGTGACCGGCGACATTGTCACGCTCATCGCGAGCCAATTCACCCTACGCTCCATTGCGCAACGCGAGCCGAACCTGGATGAGATGTTTCTCCATTTGACCGGCCGCGCCCTCCGAGACTGAGATGCGCGACATTGCGTATTCGCTCGGCGTGATCCGCTTCTGCTGCGAGCAGTCGCACCCGAGGAGACGTGCGTCTGGCAGTGGAAGCCAGGCGCCATACTCGATGAACGGCAGGCGGTGGTCATCGCGCGGCAGCAGCTGGAGGACCTCGTTGCACGCTTGCAAACGTCGAGGCTCGCTGCTGAAGCCCGGGTCGAGGTCGGCCCAGCAGTACCAACGATCGACTCGGTCGCTGCCGAAGTCGATGCGGACTTGATGGTGATGATCTCGCACGCACGAACAGGTGCACTCCGTGCAGCTCTGGGCAGTGTTGCCGATGCCGTCGTACGGACTTCCTCCAGGCCCGTGCTCGTGTGTCGATTGGTTCAATCACCGCGAGGCAAGCCGAAATCGATCGATGTTTTCCACGCGCTGCAGCACACTCGGGCGCGCATGGTACCGCAGTCCATCGCTTCGGCCGGGTACCATTCAGTTGAATGATGCGCGTCCTGATTGCCGATGACCATCCGCTCTTCAGAGATGGTTTGCGCAGCTTGCTCGAGGCCCGCGGCATCGAAGTCGTTGGCGAAGCACGCAACGGGCGTGAGGCAGTCGACCAGGCGCGCCGACTCGAACCCGACGTGGTGCTGATGGACCTCTCGATGCCAGAGCTGAACGGTCTGGCCGCGACGCGATTGATCAGCGCGCAACTGCCGACCGTCAAGGTCGTCATGCTCACTGCCTCAGAGGACGACGCCGACCTGTTCGAAGCCATCAAGAGCGGCGCCCAGGGCTATCTATTCAAGAATCTCGATTCGAACGAGTTCTTCCGCCTGCTCGAAGGCGTCGCGCAAGGAGAGCCGGCGCTTACCCCAGCGCTCGCCCGGAAGCTGCTTGGTGAATTCGCTCGCCCGGCCCCGGCGCCACGCGCCACGGTCGCACCGGATGCCGAGCTGACAGAACGCGAGCGCGAGGTGCTGGAACTACTCGTTCAGGGCTTCACCACGAACCGAGCGCTTGCGGAAAAACTGGTGGTCAGTGAAAACACGGTCAAATACCACCTGCGAAATATCCTCGACAAGTTGCACCTGCAGAACCGCGCACAGGTGGTCGCGTTCGCCGTGCGACAGGGCATGGTCGAGCCGCCGCACGCCAGCACCTGATCTACTCCGGGAGATCGACAGGGGGTCCGGTCCAGCGGGTGCGTCTCGCCCACCGGCCGGACCCGCGTGAAGGAGCTCCGCGCCGTTTGGCGCCGGAGGCTTCGTTCGCTGCGGCGGACTATCGACCGGGAACTGGAACTCCGCCCGAGACTGCGCGCACGTAGTGGCTCCGTTCGAACGCGGCAGGGAAGGTGACGCTGCGCTGGCTCAAGCTGCCCTGCAGCTGGCCGATGGACTTGTATTCGTGGTCCACGAGCCAGTGCGTGAGATCCAGGCGAATCCGGCGCAGTTTGTCGATGCCGTTGAGCATCAGCTCGGAGGCGAGCATGGTGACATCGGCACCCACCATCAACAGCTTGAGCACGTCCTGTGCGGTGTGAATACCGCTGCTGGCGGCCAGGCTGCCACGAATGCGACCGTCCAGGATGCCAATCCAGCACAACGGCAGCCGCAGCGACTGTTCGTCGCCAACTGGGCTCAGTGTGGGACGCGGCACAATCTCGAGTAGTTCCAGGTCCACATCCGGCTGCTGGAATCGGTTGAACAACACCAGCCCGTCAGCGCCCGCCACATCAAGACGGTGTGCGAGCGCGGCGAGGTTGGTGAAGTACGGGCTCAGCTTGACCGACACGGGAATCTCAACTGAGGCCTTGACCGCACTGACCACGTCGACGAACTCGTCTTCGATCGCCAGGCTGGCCAGTCCCGGATCGGTTGGCACGAAGTAGAGGTTCAACTCCAGCGCGTCGGCGCCTGCCTGCTGGATCAGCCGCGCATAGTCGATCCAGCCTCCGTTGGAAACACCGTTCAAGCTGGCAATAACGGGAATGTCCAGCGCAGCCTTGGCCTGGCGGACGTGTTCGAGGTACTGGTCGGGCGCCAGCTCGAAGCGGGGTGGCTCCGGAAAGTAGGTTAGCGCCTCGGCGTAACTGTAGGTGCCATGCGTAAGGAAGAAGTCCAGCTCATGGCTCTCATGCGTAATCTGCTCTTCGAAGAGCGACGGGAGGACGACAGCCGACGCGCCCGCGGCCTGCATGGCTTGCAAGTTGGACAGATTCCGCCCGAGCGGGTTCGCGGACACCACGAGCGGATTGGTGAGATGCATGCCGAGATAGGTGGTCGAAAGATCAGGTGCGATGTCCATTCGTGTTCTCCTCCACTGAGTGAGAGACTTCAGTACGCGCCAGCTCCCCGTAGCGCTGGAATCGCTGCTGCACGTCGTGTTTGGCAAGCTCCAGCAGGCGTTTGGCCTCCTCCGGACGGCTCTGCGAAAGCATGCGATAGCGCGTCTCGGCGTACAGGTATTCCTCCAGCGGCAGGCTGGGTGGTCGAGAGTCCAGCGTGAAGTGGTCCGCACGCGGATCGAAGCGGTACAACGGCCAGTGCCCCGACAACACCGCCTTTTTTTGCTGCTCGAGGCCGTAGCGCAGGTCAAAGCCGTGTGCGATACAGTGGCTGTAGGCGATGATCAGCGACGGTCCGCTGTAGGACTCCGCTTCCAGAAACGCCTTCAGCGTCTGCGCATCGTTGGCGCCCATCGCGACGCGCGCGACGTACACATCCCCGTAAGCCATCGCCAGCAGGCCGAGATCCTTTTTGGCGCTTTGCTTGCCGGCAGCGGCGAATTTCGCGACCGCTCCGCGCGGCGTGCTCTTCGACATCTGGCCACCGGTATTGGAGTAGACCTCGGTATCGAGGACCAGGACGTTGACATTGCGGCCGGAGGCCAGGACATGGTCCAGACCTCCGAAGCCAATATCGTACGCCCAGCCGTCGCCGCCGATGATCCACACCGAGCGTTTCACCAGGACATCCGCCAGACTCAGCAAGTCCCTCGCACGCGGGGAATCAATGCCCTCCAATCGGGACTTGAGCTCGACCACGCGTTGGCGCTGCTGATAGATACCCTCTTCGCTGGATTGGTCGGCAGTCAGCAGGTCGTCAACCAGTTCGTCGCCGATCGCTGGCGACAAGCCGCGCAGCAACTCGCGCGCGTACTCGGTCTGCTTATCCAGCGTGAGACGGAAGCCGAGGCCGAACTCCGCGTTGTCTTCGAACAAAGAGTTTGACCACGCTGGGCCGCGACCTTCGCGATTGAAGGTCCAGGGCGTTGTCGGCAAGTTCCCCCCGTAAATTGACGAGCACCCCGTAGCGTTGGCGATGATCGCCCGATCGCCGAACAACTGCGACACGAGTTTCACATAAGGCGTTTCACCACATCCGGCGCATGCGCCCGAAAACTCGAACAGCGGCTGCAGCAGTTGCGCATCCTTTACCTGCTGCAGATTCAGCTTGGTGCGGTCGACCTCCGGCAGTTGCTCGAAAAACGCCCAGTTCTCTGCTTCGGAGCCGCGCAGCGGAGCCTGCGCCATCATGTTGATCGCCTTGAGCCGCGCCTCCCGCTTGTTCTTGACCGGGCAGGCCTCGACGCATAATCCACAGCCGGTGCAGTCCTCCGGCGCAACCTGGAGCGTGTACTTCTGGCCCGGAAATTCCTTCCAGCGCGCATCGGCGGACTTGAAGGAGGTCGGTGCACCTTGCAGTGCAGACGGATCATAGACCTTGGCGCGGATCACCGCGTGCGGGCACACCAGCACACACTTGTCGCACTGGATGCAGATCTCGGAGTCCCAAACCGGAATTTCCAGCGCAATGTTGCGTTTTTCCCATTTTGTGGTGCCACTCGGGTACGTCCCGTCGGCGGGCAATGCACTCGTGGGAAGATCATCGCCCTGGCCGGCGATCATTGGCGCCGTCACGCGCCGCACGAACTCGGGTAGTTCAGCGAGCTCCGCAGCGCGAACACCACCCGCACTCGAGACCTCGTCGGGCACGTCCACTTCATAGAGGTGAGCAAGGACAGCATCGACTGCTGCGAAGTTCTTGCGAACGACTGCCTCGCCGCGCTTGCCGTAGGTCTTCTCGATCGTGTGCTTGATGGCGGCAAGTGCCTCGTCGCGTGGCAGCACACCCGACAGGGCAAAGAAGCACGTTTGCATGATCGTGTTGACCCGACCACCCATGCCTGTCTCCTGGGCCACCCGATTGCCGTCGATCACGAAGAAGCGCAGATGCTTCTCGACGATGTCCGACTGAACGCGCCGCGGCAGGTGGTCCCAGACGTCCTGGGGCCCGAAGGGGCAGTTGAGCAAGAAGACGGCGCCGTTGTCGGCGGCCGACAGCACGGGAAAACGTTCGAGGAAGCTGAACTGGTGGCAGGCGACAAAGTTGGCCGACCCGATTAGATACGGCGCGTGGATCGGCTCCGGTCCAAAGCGAAGGTGCGAAATTGTGATCGATCCGGACTTTTTCGAATCGTAGACGAAATAGCCTTGCGCGTTCAGACTGGTTTCTGTGCCAATGATTTTGATCGAATTCTTGTTGGCACCCACCGTTCCGTCGGAGCCCAAACCGTAAAACAACGCGCGAACGGTGTTGGGCTTCTCAATTGACCATGTCCGATCAAAGCCCAGGCTCGAATGCGTCAGATCGTCATTGATGCCAATCGTGAAATGATTCTTCGGCGGCTGCTCGGACAGGTTGTCGAACACGGCCTTCACCATGGCGGGCGTGAACTCTTTGGAAGAAAGCCCGTAACGGCCGCCAACGATGCTCAACTGAAGACCAGCTTCGGCGCATGCGGTGACGACGTCCTGGTACAACGGCTCGCCCGCGGAGCCAGGCTCCTTGGTGCGATCCAGTACAGCAATTGCCCGCACCGACGACGGCAACGCTTGCACCAGGCGCTCGGCTGCAAACGGTCGGAAAAGGCGCACCTTCAGCACCCCGACACGCTCGCCGCTTTCGTTCAACGCATTCGCTGTTTGTTCCGCCGTTTCGGCGCCCGAACCCATCAGCACGATCACGCGCTCTGCGTCTGGAGCACCGACGTACTCGAAGAGGCGGTACTGTCGGCCGGTGATTTCAGCGAAGCGATGCATCGCCCGCTGCACGATTTCCGGACAGGCAGCGTAGAACGGATTGGCTGCCTCACGTGCCTGGAAGTACGTATCAGGATTCTGCGCGGTGCCACGAATGAACGGATGCTCCGGCGCCAGGCCGCGTGCGCGATGCGCTCGCACCAGGTCGTCGTCGAGCATGGCGCGGAGGTCATCGTCCGTGAGTTCTTCCACCTTCTGAACCTCGTGCGAGGTCCGGAAGCCATCGAAGAAGTGGATGAACGGGACGCGCGAGGTGAGCGTGGCGGCCTGCGCGATGAGCGCCAGATCCATCGCCTCCTGGACGCTGGCGCTGCTCAGCAGAGCCCAGCCCGTCGCACGCGTCGCCATCACGTCCGAGTGGTCGCCGAAGATCGACAGACCTTGTGTGGCAAGTGTCCGTGCGGCGACGTGGAACACCGTCGAGGTCAGCTCGCCGGCAATCTTGTAGAGGTTGGGGATCATCAGCAACAGGCCTTGCGATGCGGTGAAGGTCGTGCACAGTGAGCCGGTTTGCAGTGCGCCATGTACCGCACCGGCGGCTCCGCCTTCGCTCTGCATCTCCACCACAAGGGGTATGGTGCCCCAGATGTTTGGCTTCCCCTCAGCCGACCATTGATCCGCCCACTCACCCATCGCCGACGACGGTGTGATTGGATAAATCGCGATTACCTCGTTGGTCCGGTGTGCGACAGATGCGACGGCTTCGTTGCCGTCAACCGTCAGCATCGCGCGCGTGCGCGCAGCGGTTGCAGGCAGAGTAAGAGTCATAGTGCTTATCCAGCACAGCATGCGTCGTCCGGTCGGAGAGCGCCACGCGCGCGGAGGTGGTCTTAGCCTACCCCAGGGGGTAGTCCCTCGCGAGTTCCGGGTCTACCGATTGCCTGACGCTGACGCCGTCCGGCTTGTGCCTTGCGGCTGCAGCAGCGCGCGTACCAGTGCCCACTGCCAGCTCACGCAATCCGGCGCTTCGAGTCGCGACGGATCCACCCACTGCAAGTCGTCGTGCTCCCAGTTGATGCGCACCTCCGGAGAAGGCTCGCACTCGAACAGGAACGGATGGACCAGGAATTGCTTGCCACTGCTCGGACTCTCCAGCGGCACCGCATCCAGGCGGCGAATCAGGCGAACCGCTGGCGGGCACAGCGCGAGTTCTTCCAACAACTCGGTCCAGGCCTGCTGCTCCGGTTCGATGCCCGGCTCAATATAGCCGGTCACCACACTCCATAACCCCCGACCCGTGGCGACCGCCTGGCTGCGGCGCGCCACACAGATCTGCGCGCCACACCGCACGACCGCGAGCACAATCTCCGTTCGGCCCACCCTGCGACTGTACAGGAGCCCACGCCGATACGCGCCAGCCCGTTGGGTAGGCAAGACTACCCGCCGGAGCGTGGCGTTCGGTGAACGTGCGCAGCAGGCTGATGGTACAGGCAATGAGGAGGGTGACTCCAATGTTTCGTTCACTTATCGTTCCGCTCGACGGCTCGGCGCTGGCTGAGCGCGCGCTGCCGTATGGGATCCGGCTAGCCCAGTCGGGTAAAGGCAAGCTCATCCTGATGCGTGCGGTCTTGGCACCGGCACCCCGCACCCTTGATGGGGCTGGGATGGAGCGCGACCAGGCCGAGGCAATCGCCGAAGCCGAACAGTACCTGGCCGACATGGCAGAAAGCATCTCGGGCCAGGTTGCTGAGGTCCAGACTGTCGCGCCGTACGGTCGCGCAGCTGCCAAGATCCTCGAGACCGCAAGCCACCTCCAGGCCGATGCAATTGTCATGGCGACCCATGGTCGGACTGGTCTGAGCCATCTACTTTACGGTAGCGTGACCGAGGCGGTCCTGGCCGAGAGCGCGCTGCCGGTGTGCGTGGTGTATGCACGACCGGGCGAAGCGCCGGCGCCGCCATTCAGTCCATATTCCGCGCGGGTCCTGGTCCCGCAGGATTTTTCAGGCTATGATGCCCCGGCCGTCCACGCGGCGCTGGAAATAGTGGGCACTCGTGGCGAGCTGGTCCTGATGACGGCTGTCACACCGCCCGATCGTGTCGCATACGACGAGATGGGCCATGTGCTGGCATACCTGGACCAGCAGGAGGAGGCCGACAAACTGCAGGCGCGCGACTACCTGGAGACCATTGCTGCCGCGTTGCGCGAGCGGGCCGAACCGATCCAGGTGAAAATCGACGTGCGTGTCGGAGATCCGGCCACCGGCATCAGCATGGCGGCGCTGGATGAAGGCGCCGACCTGATCGTAATGGCCACCCACGGCCGCACCGGTCTGCGCCGCGCGGTGCTCGGCAGCGTGGCCGGCAAGGTGCTGCGCAGTGCGACCACTCCGGTTATGCTGGTGCACCCGCATCCAGTCCCGACTGCACCGACCACACCCGACCACGAGGGCCAGTTCGGTCGGCGGTCACGAGTCACTTCGTTTCTTGGCCAGAGTGATGAAGAACGTGCTGCCCGCTCCAGCGGCGCTCTCCACAGATAATCTGCCACCGTGTAACTCCACCAGCGCACGGGCGATCGCCAGCCCCAACCCGGTGCCGGTCGTTGTCGAGCCGCTGACGCGATAAAATCGCTCGAAGATCCGCTGTTGATCTTCGGCGGCGATACCGGGCCCGTCGTCAGTCACGGAGATGCACACCTCGTCGGTTCGGTCCTCCAATGCGAGCCAGATGCGTCCTCCTTCACGGCCGTACTTTTGCGCGTTTGCCAGCAGGTTGCGGAGCACACGGCCGAGGCGCTCCCCATCGACCTCGGCAACAACCGGCTGATCAGGCACCTGGACGACCAGCGTCTGGTTTCGCTCGGCGGCCAGCGGTTCGATATTCCGCACGGCGCGCGCAACCACCTCGCGAAGATCCACGGGCGAGCGCCAGAGCTCAACCCTGCCTGCCTGCAGACGCGCCATCTCGAGAAGATTTTCGATCAGTTTGGTCAGCTCATCCGCCGCAAGATCAATGTTCCCGAGCAGACGGTGGAGACTCGCGGGCATGTTCTGCGGCTCGTTGGCCAGGACCACGCCGATTGCGGCTTTGATGGCTGCTACAGGCGTACGCAGGTCGTGCGAGACGCTGGAAAAGAACTCGTCGCGCTGATGCTCCAGGTCGGCCCGTGCATCCTCCAGCCGCTGCCGTTCGATGGCGTAGCGCATCGACCGGAGGATGGCACCGCCATCGACCTGACCCTTGACCAGGTAGTCCTGGGCCCCGAACTGGACCGCCCGGACGGCGACTGCCTCGTCGTCAAGCCCGCTCAACACGACAATCGGCACAGACGGCGCCGCGGAGTGGACGGACTCAAAGGTCTCCAGTCCACTGCTGTCCGGCAAGGTGAGGTCGAGCAACACGAGGTCGAATTTCTCGCTCCTGAGCCGCTCCAGTCCGCCAGACAGGCGGTCCGCGAAACTGAGATCCATTGTTGATTTGCGCGGCCCTGAGTCGCGCAGCATCTCACGAATCAGGCGCGCATCACCCGGGTTGTCCTCGACCAGTAACACCCGAATGACGGCGTCCTCCATGAACCTATAAGTGGTTAGGGAGCGTCACGATCGTCAGCCAGAAATCCTCGATGGACTTGACGACAGTGATAAATTGTTCGAGATCGACCGGTTTGGTGATGTAGCAGTTCGCCTGTAATTCGTAGCTGTGCAACACGTCCTGTTCGGCCCGTGACGTGGTGAGCACGACCACTGGGATCGTTTTGAGGGTGGGGTCCGACTTGATGTCCAGGAGCACCTCGCGACCATCCTTGCGCGGCAGGTTCAGGTCCAGCAGGATGAGGTCCGGACGAACCGCGTCGCGGAACTCGCCCTCGCGACGCAGGAAGGCGAGCGCTTCCACTCCATCACGCGCCACGTGGAGGTTGTTTCGCACTTTGCCTTCGTTCAATCCCTCGATCGTGAGACGGACGTCTCCAGGGTTATCTTCGACGAGCAGGATCTCGATTGGCCGACCCCCGGGTCGTGTCATGCATCGCCTCGCACAGCAAGAGTGAATTCGAACGTCGTACCACGACCGGGCTCGGACTCCACGCGTATCGCGCCGCCATGCCGTTCGACGATCTTCTTGCAGATCGCCAACCCAATCCCCGTGCCCGGGTACTCGGCGCGTGAGTGCAGCCGCTGGAACAACACGAAGATCCTCTCGAGATATTGCGGCTCGATCCCGATGCCATTGTCACTCACCGCGAACGTCCATCCGTCGATGTGAGGCTTCGCTGAGATGTGCACCAGCGGTGCGACTTCAGGCTTGTGGAACTTGATGCCATTGGCGATCAGGTTCTGAAACAATTGCTGGAGTTGCCCGCGATCCGCCTCGATTGTCGGCAGCTCCTCGTGCGCCACCGTCGCGCCGGTTTCCTCGATTGCCGCTCCAAGATCGCCCACGACGCGATCGACGACCAGCCCGGTATCTACCGACTGCAGCTCGAGTGGCCGCGAGCCAACACGAGAATAGGCCAGCAGGTCGTTGATGAGCTCCTGCATCCGGCGCGCGCCGTCCACCGCGAAGCCGATGAACTCGTCCGCATCCTGGTCCAGCTTGCCCCTGTACCGCCGCGAAAGCAATTGCGTATACGAGGCAACCATGCGCAGCGGTTCCTGCAGGTCGTGCGATGCCACGTAAGCGAACTGCTCCAATTCATGATTCGATCGTTCGAGATCGGCGGCAATCGCCCGTAAGCGTTCTTCTGACGTCTTGCGCGCGGTGATATCGCGAATGATGCTGGTGATCAACGTCTGACCATTGGAGTTCATCGGACTGAGACTGATCTCCACCGGAAACTCGGTGCCATCTTTTCGACGACCGAACAATTCCAGCCCAATACCCATTGGTCGCGTGCGGGGATGTGCCTGGTAGCCGGCGCGATGTCCGGTGTGCATGGAGCGGAATCGCTCCGGCAATAACATCTCGACCGCCTGCCCGACCAGCTCGTGGCGAAGATAGCCGAAGGCAGTCTCGGCCTGACGGTTGACAATCTGAATGATGCCCGCACCATCCGCGATGACGATCGGGTCGGGGGCCGACTCGAGGAGACCGCGGAACATCTCCGCCTCGGCTGGTGAGGGCTCGAGCATTCTTCAGCTCAGGTTAACGTCTCTGCGCCGTAATGTCCGAACGGCGCGGCTACTCGCGCCTGTTTTCGGCACGCCCGAGCAGGTAGCGCAGGATCGTGGCGTGCTTTTCTGAATCACGTGCGATCGCTTCTAACAGCAGCGGATACAGCCCGTGGTACAGGTGTGGCTCCTGGCGTGCAATGTGGCGCAAATGGCGTGCGCCCTCGTGCTCGTCGCGGATCAGCTCCCGCAACATGGTTGCGAGTTCAGGGTCCGCCACGCTCTCACCCTCGACTACCGGCAGCGCGGTCGGCGACGGGACGAACTCCACTTCTTCTTGGAGTCGACGCACCATCGAGAGTAAGAGTGAGTGATGACGCTGCTCGTCATCGATGAGCAACTCCATCAGCAGCTTGAAGACCGGATCCGCGCTGCGCTTGGTCAGTTCCTCGCAAACGCCAAGATCGTGTGCCTCGGCGCTCGCATGTGCCTCGAGCGCGCGAATCAGTCGTTCGGACGCCGAAGGCGGCGACGTCGGCGCGAGTGGATGGAGCCACGGGTTATTGACGGCAACTGGTGCTAACTCAGGCACGGCGCAACCTCCAATTCAAACAGGACGTTGTGTTTCTTGCGACTGAGCATGCGCCAGAACCTTCTGGACGGCCACGCCTGCCAGGGTGGTTTTGCGTCCAACCCTTTCGGGTAGGACAATTCGCGTGCAGGCGCAGATGTTCACCGTGCGTTTACGTTGAACGTCGTTCAGCGCAACCTCGCATGCCTATGCTCCGGAAGGAAGGCGAGGGTTATTGTCGTGTTCGAGAGCATTCTGGTCCCACTGGATGGATCCACACATGCCGAGGCTGCGCTCCCATTCGCGAAGGCGATCGCAGCACGGACCGCCGCGCGTTTGATCCTGGTGCGCACGGCCCAGAACCCGTCGCCACTGGGGGATGTGACGTACCAGCAGCAACACCACACACTCGAACGCGCCGTGGACTATCTCGCACTGATGTCCGACGACCTGATCGCTCAGGGCTTCGACGTGAAAACCGGTGTTCCCTACGCCGGCTCGGCGGCCGAGTGGATCGTCGAGGAAAGCCAATTTCGCAAGGCAGACTTGATCGTCATGGCAACGCACGATCGTGTCGGCCCAGACCGCTGGGTCCACGGCAGCGTCGCCGAAGGCGTGGTTCACACTTCCTCCGCTCCAGTTTTGCTCGTGCGCTCCCATGCTGCCGAGCAACGTGCGCAGCGCTTCAATGCGGCGCAACCGGTCCTGATTGTCCCACTTGACGGCTCGGACTTGGCGGAAGCGGCGTTGCCACTCGCGCGCGCGATGGCGCATACGCTGCATGCCCGAGTCATCCTGGTCGGCGTGGTGCCCAGGGCGGGCCAGTTGGTCGCAGGACAGGTTGGCGCCATTGTGACCTACGTCGGGGCCGACCTCGATGCGCTCGAGGCGGAGGCGAAGGCGTACCTCGAAGCCAGCGCAGCCCGCGTTGGAGTGATGCCGGGTGTGGAAGCCGTCGTGCGCTACGGTGATCCGGCAGCCGAAATCGCAGCGCTCGCCGAGGAGCATGCGGCCGCCGCCGTCGTGATGGCCACGCACGGACGTACTGGTCTTGTCCGCGCCATGCTGGGTAGTGTCGCTGGTGGCGTGTTGCACCACAGTAAAACGCCGGTGCTGCTCATCCGACCGGCTGTGCTTCGCCCCGCCGAGCAACCAATCCAGTCCGCTGTCGCGGTTCCGTTGACTGGGTAACCTGCTAGATACGGGAAACCATCCGATAGGGTAGGTCGGCACTACCCCGCGAGGTATGGTCCGCAGCGTGGCAGTGGCTGATGCTCGTATCAGGAGAGCATGTATGACACGTACGACCAGCTCCTTCGAACCACTCGTTGATGGATTTTCGGGCTTTCCTATCGAGACACGGCCCAGTGACAGTTCGTCATCGCGCAGCATCTCGTGGCTTCTGGATGCCGTCGAGCGGCACGCCAGTGCTGAGCGGGACGCGCTCGATCAATACGCGCAGATCGGCACGCTTAGCGGTGACCCGGTGATTGCGCTGGTGATGCGCCTTATCCTGGAGGACGAGGAGCGACACCACGGATTGCTCAAACGGATGGAAGCGACCTTGACCGACGCGCTCAATTGGACCCACTCGCCAGACGCCTTGCCGAAGTCCAGCATCCCGCAACCACCGGTGGCTAAGGCCCTGGCAGCTGCGACGCACGCCCTGATCGAAGAAGAACGCACCGGCGCCCGCTACCTGCGCGACCTGGCGCATCGCGAAAAGGACATCGATGCCGGCCTGCACAGTCTGCTGCTGGAGATGATGGCGATGGATAGCGAAAAACACGCCAGGCTCTTGCAGTTCGTGCAGAAGCGACTAGCAGCCCGGGCCTGCGCTGACGATGGCCCGTCTGACTGAGGCCCCGCCGGCCGATGCGGATCGATCCGCCGGCGCAGTGCGCGCGCAAATGACTGACGAACGACTGCTGGTGCCGCTGGATGGCAGCGCCGAATCAAACGCGGCGCTGCCGCTCGCGCGCACGCTGGCGGACGTCATGGGGCTGCCGATCAGGCTCCTGCGCGTGGTACCGCTGGAGGATCTTCAGACCGGCCACCAGGCCCGGATGAACCTGTACAGGATCGCGGAGGAACTGGCCAGCTCCGGCCTCTCAGTTGAGAGCATCGTGCGCGAAGGTCCACCCGGGGAAGAGATCCTGGCGGAGATTCAGACGACACCAATTGGGCTGGTCGTCATGCGAACTCATGGCCGGGCTGGACTATCCCGCGCAATCCTCGGCAGCGTGACCGAGCGCGTGTTGCGCGATGCTCACCTGCCAATGGTGTTGCTGCGCCCGGGTGGCCACCGCGTCACCAAACTTGCGAAGTTGCTGATTCCCGTAGATGGCACACCCGGTGGCGCGGTTGCTCTTGGAGCAGCTCTCGGCCTGGCCCGCCAGAGCGGCGCGAGCATCAAGCTGATCCAGATTACGGTACCCCTTGCCATGCAACAGCCAATGGTGGGAGGCTTCGGCAGCATGGCCTACATCGACCCCGCCTGGGATGAGCA
>JAFAZN010000488.1 GCA_019239775.1 Chloroflexota bacterium | reverse complement strand
CCACCAACCAGACGACGATCAACAGGAAGTTCACATCAGGCACAAAGCCGGGGCTGCCACACTCAGCAGGGTGTCCAATACACCGACGTTCGGGAAGGCGCCAGCAAGCAGGAGGATCAGCGCCGTGGGCGTCGAGTGGACCTCAGTCTGGCTGCGAATGGAGGTGGATGGTCGCTACCTGCTGCGCCTGCTTGGCGTGCAGAGTGAGCACGGCGCCGGTAGGTGGATCATCGCGACGCTGCCGCTGGGCCCCGAAATTCTCTCGTTTCAGCGACCGGGCATCGTTTCTCGATACTGATCCTCCGCAATCAAAACCCGCAGCGGGCAAGCCATGCCATCGCTCTCCTGGTGGAGCACCAACGTCAATGACGTTCATGCTCGGCGGGTCGCAAGCGTCACTATCCCCGCGTCGCCGTCGACCGTGACGATTTGTCCGCTGACGATTCTCTGGGTGGCGTTGCCAGTGCCCATGACCGCTGGGATTCCGTATTCCCGCGCCACAATCGATCCGTGCGCTGCCACGCCACCGATGTCCGTGACCAGCCCCCGCGCGTGGGCGAAAAGGGGTGTCCAGGCCGGATTGGTGGTGGGACACACCAGGATGGTCTCGGGGATCATTTTGTCGAAATCGGCGGTCGGCGACGAAGCGCGAATAGGCGGTGGTGGTGATGAGAAACCGCCCGGTACGGGCAGGCCGGCGATGGCCAGACGCGCCAGCGAGGCGCCTTTGCCACCTACAAGTTCCAGCGAGGCCGCTGGATCCGCCAGTGGCAGAACGAACGCCGCGGTCGCCTGGACTGATTGAGTCACTGGTTGCAGCGTATGGCTGACATTCAAAGCTCCTGGTGCAATTCGCGGATGCGGGCCAGCTCCTCCGGCTGCAGGTCCGCCTCGGCGGCGGCGACGTTGTCCTCCAGCTGGGCAATGGTGCGCGCACCAGGCACCACACAGTGCACAGCAGGATGAGCCAGCACGAACCGCAGCGCCGCTTGCGCCAGCGTCTGACCTGGCCGCTCCAAAAAGCGAAGCTGTTCAATGCGCTGGAGTCGGTCTTGCAGTCGTTCGCCGGTCGGCCGACGCCACTGCTGCTCCGCTGGAATAGGCTCCCCGAGTTTGAACTTGCCGGTCAGCAGCCCGCGTGCCAGTGGCGTTCGGACCATGATGCCAACATTTTCTCGCTGCGCGAGTGGCAACAACTCGTCTTCAGCCGTCCGCGACAACATGTCGTACTCGATCTGCAGCAGGTCAGCACCGTGCTCGATCGCCCAGATGCCAGACTCGTGCGAACTGGTCGAGATGCCGAACCACTTCACCACGCCAGTGCGTTTCAACTCGTCGATTGCGTGTTGCCAATCACCGCGCTCCAGGTCCGCAACCGTCGGACTGTGCAGCAGATACATGTCGATGCTCTCGCGGCGGAGCCGAGCAAGCTGGCCACGGACGTCGCGCCGAATGGCTGCTGCTGAATAGTCGCGTTTCTGCCACTCCGCGGCAGCCTCCCAGTCGATGTCGAAGCCGACCTTCGTGCTAACGTACGTCGGCGCTGGCCATCGACTCGTTACCTGACCCAGTACCGCTTCGCTGCGACCCTGGTTGTAGCTGATCGACGTATCGAAGAAGTTCACGCCCAGCTCGAGGGCGCGTTGGACCAGCGGCGGCCACACTTCAGGGCCGATCCCTGGATCGCCGAGCCGGTTGCTGCCCAAAGAGACGGTGGACAGACGCAGGCCCGTGCGGCCAAACGTGCAGTAGCGCATAACCAGAGCGCGGATTCTACGGTACACGTAGAGAGGCAAGACTGCGAGACCCGGAATCCGCTACCCTTCGTCGGGTTCGAGGACTCAAGGGTGGCAGCCTATATCGCTCGGCGCCTGTTACTGGCAGCGGTCACGATCGTCGCCGTCTCTATCCTGTCGTTCCTGATTATCCACCTGCCGCCTGGCGACTACGTCACCTCGTACATCGCGCAGATGGCCGCCCAGGGTGGTCGCGTTTCGGCAGAGGAAGCCCAGAACTTGCGCATCCAGTATGGCCTGGACCAGCCTGTGTATATCCAGTACCTGCGCTGGATGGGCATGATCGTCCACGGCAATTTCGGCATGGCCATGGAGTACCAATTACCGGTGGCGCAGGTAATCGGCGACCGGTTGTGGCTGACCATCGCAGTTTCGATCGCCGCGCTGCTTTTCACCTGGGCCATCTCGCTGCCTATCGGAATCTATTCGGCGGTTCGCCAGAACTCGATGCTCGACTACGTTTTCACATTCGTCGGCTTCATCGGTCTTGCCATCCCAAACTTCCTGCTGGCGCTGCTCGTGCTGTATTTCGGCTTCAAGTATTTCAACACCAACGTCGGTGGATTGTTTTCAGCTGCCTACGCCGACGCGCCGTGGAGCTGGGCCAAGTTCCAGGACATGCTCGCACACTTGCCGGTTCCAGCAGTCGTGCTCGGCCTGGCTGCTACAGCCGGGCAGATCCGCATCATGCGCGCGAACCTGCTGGACGAAAAGCGCAAGCCCTACGTGGTGACGGCTCGCGCGAAGGGACTGCCGGAGTATCGCGTCATCCTGAAGTATCCGGTGCGCGTTGCGCTGAACCCGTTCGCGAGCACCATCGGCTATACGCTGCCCTATATCGTCTCCGGCAGCGTGATCGTCTCGATCGTGTTGAGCTTACCCACGGTCGGCCCGCTGCTGTACTCGGCCCTCGTGGCGCTCGATATGTTTCTAGCGGGCACCATCATCCTGCTGCTGGGAACGCTGACGGTTATCGGCACGCTGCTTTCTGACCTGTTGCTGATGTGGCTGGACCCGCGCATCCGACTGGAAAACCGATGATTCCGGCGGAACTGCTCACTCCGCAGGTCCACGAACCCGAGGTCACCGAAGCCGAGGAACGCATTTCGGTCGCTACCCAGTGGCAGCTCATGTGGTGGCGCTTCCGCAAGCACAAGCCGGCGCTTGTCTCGGCGGTCGTCGTGATCCTGCTGTATCTGACCGCGGCCGGTGCCGAGTTTCTCGCCTACGCGGACCCTCTGGCATCCGACGCCCAACGCGGCCTTATCTCACCACAACCGTTACACGTCTCCCTCGGTGGACTCTCCGTAAATGGCCTCACGGGTCAGAGAGATCCGCAGACATTTAAACGTGTGTACGTTGAAGATCCAACTGTGAACATCCCAGTGAGCGTGTTCGCGCAAGGCTTTCCGTACAAACTGTTCGGGCTTATTCCGATGGATCGCCATCTCATCGGAGTCTCTGGCGGCAACCGCACCGCAGAGACCACTCTGTTTTTGCTCGGAACAGATCAACAGGGACGCGACCAGTTTTCACGACTCGTCTTCGCTACACGTATTTCGCTCCTCATCGGCCTGGCAAGTGTGGCGATCAGTCTGGTGCTCGGGGTGTTGCTGGGCGGACTCTCCGGCTACATTGGCGGCACGGTTGACACCCTCATTCAGCGCTTGATCGAAATCCTCCGTTCGATTCCAACCATTCCCTTGTGGATGGGCCTCGCGGCGTCGGTGCCCAAGGACTGGACCATCGAACAGGTCTTCTTTGCGATGACGCTGATCTTCTCGCTGTTCTCGTGGACGGAGCTGGCGCGAGTGGTGCGCGGCCGATTCCTATCACTGCGCGAAGAAGATTTTGTGATGGCCGCGGAGCTGGTCGGCTGCTCGCGACTGCGCATCATCTTCCGCCACCTGGTGCCGTCATTTTTGAGCCACATCATCGCCGCGACAACACTGGCATTGCCGGCAATCGTGATCTTCGAGACGTCGCTGAGCTTCCTTGGACTCGGAATGCGGCCGCCGGCGATCTCGTGGGGCGTCATGCTCCAGGAGGCGTCGAATGTCCAGACGGCCGCTATCTCACCCTGGTTGTTGTGGCCCGCCGTGCCAGTCATCGTGGCGATCCTCGCCTTCAACTTCCTTGGCGACGGCTTGCGAGACGCGGCCGATCCCTATGGAGTATGAGGTGAGCGACACACCACTACTGTCCGTGCGTGACCTTAAAACATACTTCTTCTCGGATGAAGGCGTCATCAAAGCCGTGGATGGCGCGAGCTTCGAGGTCCACGCCGGACGAACGCTTGGCATTGTCGGCGAATCCGGTTGTGGCAAGAGCGTTACCGCGCGGTCTATTCTGCGGATCGTCGAGGAGCCAGGGCGAATTGTCGGCGGCGAGATTGTCCTGCGCCAGCGAGCCTCGTCGGAACTGGACCTGGCAAAGCTCAATCCCAACGGGCGCCATATTCGATCGATTCGCACTGGAGTCATCGCGTACGTCTTCCAGGAGCCGATGACGTCGTTCAGTCCGGTGCACACGATCGGCAACCAGATTGTGGAAGCCCTTCGCACCCATCGGAAGCTCAACAATCGAGAGGCGCACGAGCGAGGCATCGACTTGCTCCAGCGGGTGGGTATTCCGCGACCCAGGGAGCGGATGGACGAGTTTCCGTTTCAGTTGAGCGGAGGCCTGCGGCAGCGAGCGATGATCGCGATGGCGCTGTCGTGCGATCCGCAACTGCTCATCGCAGACGAACCGACGACCGCTCTCGACGTCACTACGCAAGCACAAATCCTCGACCTGTTGTGGGACCTCCAGGAACAGAACGGCATGGCGATCATGCTTATTACGCACAATCTCGGCGTGGTGGCGGAGATGGCAGACGACGTGGTGGTGATGTACCTCGGTCGGGTGGTTGAGCAAGGCCCGGTGGAGGACATCTTTTACTCGCCCAAACACCCGTACACGCGCCTGTTGCTGCAGTCCATTCCGAGTGTGCACTCCGTACCGCGTGCGAAGCTGCCGACCATTTCCGGATCGATTCCGCATCCGTATAACCGACCGCAGGGTTGCCCATTTCATCCGCGCTGTCCCAGCTTCATGCGTGGCGTGTGCGAGGCGCATGAACCGGAATTGCTCTTGGTCACGGACCACCAGAGCGTGAGTTGCTTTCTGTACCAACCACCTGTGGAAGAAGCTCCGGTTCTGCAGCGTGAGGTCTTACCTGGTGACTAGGGGCGTCAATGGCGTTGCCACCGAGGTGCGCGCGGACCCGCTTCTGGAGGTCCGTCACCTCAAGAAGTACTTCCCCATCCGCAAAGGCTTCTTACGCCGAGAAGTTGGCCAGATCCGAGCGGTGGACGACGTGAGTTTTCAACTCCAACCAGGTGAAACGCTCGCATTGGTCGGCGAAAGCGGGTGCGGCAAAACTACCACTGCTCGCTGCATCCTACGCGCCATCGACCCGACGCAGGGCGAAGTGCTGTTTCGTTCGAGTAACGGCAACATCGTCGACGTGGCCGCCACTCCACGCGGCAGCTTGCGGCCACTGCGGCGCGAGATGCAGATGATCTTTCAGGATCCATTTTCGTCATTGAACCCGCGTATGACGCTGCTGGACATCGTTGGCGAGCCGCTGCTCGTTCACGGGATTGGTAGCCGACAGGAACGCATCGAGCGGGTTGCGGAGCTTTTGCGACTCGTTGGTTTGCGTCCGGAATACATGCGGCGTTTTCCGCACGCATTCAGCGGCGGCCAACGCCAACGCATCGGCATCGCACGTGCATTGGCCCTCCATCCACGGCTGGTGGTGGCCGACGAGGCAGTGTCAGCGCTTGACGTCTCAGTGCAGGCGCAAATCCTCAATCTCCTCCTCGAGCTCCAGGAGCGATTGGGTTTGACCTATCTGTTCGTCGCGCACGACCTGAGTGTTGTGAAGCACATCAGCGACCGAATCGCGGTGATGTACGTTGGGCAGATCGTCGAAATGGCTGATGCGCAGGCCCTTTTCGCTGCGCCCAAACATCCGTACACGTCTGCACTGATGTCGGCCATTCCGGAGCCGGATCCGCGGGCGCGGCCGCGCGGCCGGCGATCCGTCGCGGGCCAGGCGCCGCGTCGTGAGCGCATCGTCCTCCAGGGCGAGGTCGCAAATCCGGCGGCGCCGCCCAGTGGGTGCTATTTCCATCCGCGCTGTCAGTTCGCAGTGGACCTCTGCAAGACCGTCGCTCCCGCCTGGGAGGAAATCGAGCCAGGTCGGCTCGTGCGCTGTCATCGCGCGCGCGAGCTGACTCTGGCGGGCGTCGCCACCTGACCTGAAAGGAGAAATCTGGGGATGGAAAGCGCATTCAATCGAGGTGACCTGGTCGTTTCACGTCGTCGCCTGCTCACCGTTGGCTTGAGCGCAGCGGTGGTGTCGGTGTTGGCGGCGTGCTCTCAGCCGGCGCCAGCCGCTCCGCCCGCGGCACCGACCCAACCGTCACAACCCGCGCCGACGGCAAAACCTGCCGCCGCGACGCAGGCTCCGGCCGCTGCAGCGGCGCAGCCTACCCAGGCCAGCGCGCCGGCTCCGGCCGGCGGCGCGACACCCGCTGCTGCTGCAGGCAACCAGCTTGGTGCGCAGCTCGTTGGCAAGCTGGAAGGCGCAACGATCGTCACCGATCCGGCCAAGATGCCAACCAAGTTCTCTGAAGCACCCATGCTGGCGGACCTCGTCAAAGCCGGCCAGTTGCCGCCTGTTGAGCAACGCCTACCAAGTGAACCGATGGTGCTTCAGCCGCTGCGTGAAATCGGCCAGTACGGTGGTACCTGGCGGCGCGCATTCACCGGTCCTGCCGACGGTGAGAACATGAACCGCATCATGTCGGTCGACAAGTTGATTTTCGTCGACTACACCGGCGTCAATATCGTGCCGTCGCTGGCGAAAGGCTGGAACGTCAGCGAGGACGGCAAGACCATCACCGTGATGCTGCGCAAGGGCGCAAAATGGTCTGACGGTGAACCGTTCACCGCGGACGACATGGTGTTCTGGTACCAGGACCTGTATCTCAACAAGGAGCTCGTGCCCAGCGGGACTCCAGAGTTCAGCGTCAATGGTAAGCAAGGCACCCTCGAGAAGGTGGACGACTACACCGTCGCCTTCAAGTTCCAGGATCCGTATCCGCTGTTCCTCGACATGCTCTCAGGCTTCACGACCATCGGGGCCGGCTTTTCACTGGGCAGCACGACCAACGGACCGTTCGAAGGTGGCTATGCACCGGCGCACTATCTGAAGCAGTTCCATCCCAAGTACACCGACCAGGCGCAGATCGACCAGGCGGTCGCCGCCGCCGGAGTGGACAACTGGGTGAGCTTGTTGAAGCAAAAGCACAACTATCAGCTCAATCCAGATTGTCCGGTGATGACGCCGTGGCGGACGGTGACGCCAATCACCACGCCGAACTGGACTCTCCAACGCAACCCGTACTTCTGGTGCGTCGACACGCAGGGTAACCAGTTACCGTATATCGACAAAGTCTCGCTGACATTGGTGGAAAGCCTCGAAGTGGCCAACTTGAAAGCCATGGCCGGCGAGCTGGACGAGCAAACGCGCCACATGGACCTCACCAAGTTGCCTGCATTCCTCGACAACCAGTCCAAGGGCGACTTCGCGGTCCACCTGGATCCACAAGCGGAGACAGCCCAGACCAGTCTCCAGGTCAACCTGTCGTACAAAGACGATCCAGAGGTGGCCAAGTGGCTCTCCAACAAGGACTTCCGACGTGCGCTTTCGATGGGTATCGACCGGGACCAGCTCAACGAGGCCTTCTTCCTCGGTACGGGCACACCTGGTTCAGTTGCGCCAGCCGCGGACGCCCCGGATAGCCCTGGGCCGGAGTGGAATACCAAGTGGTCCACGCACGATCCGCAGCAAGCCAACGCGCTCCTGGATCAAATCGGTCTCGACAAGAAGGACTCCGAAGGCTATCGCCTCAGGACCGACGGTCAGGGTCGACTGCGGATTCAGATCACCACGGTCGCCGCGTCGATGCTGCCATGGGGGCAGCAGATGGAGATGATCTCGCAGCAGTGGAAGACAATCGGCATCCAGGCGGACATCAAAGATACGGAGCGCAGCCTGGCGGTAACGACGGCGCAGAACAACCAGCACCACATCTATGTCTGGGGTGCTGGAACTGAGGACCTGTTCCTATTCCCGCGACACGAACTGCCCGTCGAGCCGACCGAGCCGTTCACCGGGCCACTCTACGCGCAGTGGTACGCCACCAATGGTGAGCAAGGTGAGAAGCCGACCGATCCAGACTTGCTCAAGGCGCTGGAGTTGCTGCGCTCTGCGTCAGGCTTGCAACCCGATGCGCGACTGGAGGTTGCCAAACAAATCCGCATGTTGATTGTCGATAACCAGTGGGTGATCGGTACGGTAGGGCAGGTGCCGAACGTGCGCATCATTCGCAGCAACATGAAAAACGAGCCGGATCGCATCTCGTGGAGATCGCGCTGCCGCACGCCCGGCGCGACACATCCGTCTACCTACTATCTAACCAATCCGGGTTCTGCTTCTCTTCAAAGAGAAGATTCTCTTTCTACAGCGTAGATGCGAATCACCCGAATTCGGCCCTGGCACGTCACCGGTCCCGCACCGCGGGTCGACGTGGATGCGCCGCGCCTGAGCTACGTCTTCCTCCAGGTGGACACCGACGAGGGCCTGACCGGTTGGGGTGAGATCACCACCTACCCGGGCACGATCGCCAACCGCACAATCGTCGCCGCCCTGGAGCAAGTCGGCGAGTTCCTACGCGGCGAGGATCCACTCCAGATCGAAGCCGTCTGGCACAAAGTCTTTCGCGCGTTCACCTACATGGGTACCCGTGGCGCCACAACCGCCATGGCCAGCGCCGTCGACATCGCGCTGTGGGATATCAAAGGTCAAGCACTGGGCGTGCCTATTCACCAGTTGCTTGGCGGCCGCGTGCGCGAGACCGTTCCGCTCTACACGCATTTCCAGTACGCAAGGACCGTCGAGCAGATGGTGGCGAATGCTTCGGCTGAGGTGGCGCGCGGCTCGCGCGCCATCAAGACCGATCCGTTTATGGCTGCTGGCGGTCTGAGCAACGTCAGGTACATCGATGGCCAGATCGATCGGTCGGTCGAGAATACCGCGGTGGCGATGATCGCCGGCATCCGCAGCGCGGTTGGCGCCGATATCGAAGTTCTCATTGACGCACACGCGCTCTACAACGTACCTACCGCCATTCGGCTGGCGAACCGGCTGGCGCCGTACGACATCACCTGGTTCGAAGAACCATGTCCGCCCGAGAGCTACGATGCGCTGGAGCAGGTGCGGTCGCAAATTCCGGTGCGCATCTCAGTTGGCGAGCGGCTCTACACCCGCTTCGAGTTCCTACCGGTGCTCAACCGGCACCTTTCGGACTACGTCATGCCCGATGTGACGTGGACCGGGGGCATTTCAGAGCTGAAAAAGATCGCGACCCTGGCAGAGACATTCTACGTGCCAATCTCGCCGCACGACGCCAGCGGCCCGATCAACATCCTGGCCGGCGCGCAGGTCGTGCTGACCGTCCCCAACTTCTATCGGCTCGAAGCACGACGAGTGGACCTGGAGTTCTACAGCGCCTTCCTGGAGGAGCCGCTGCACGTTCGGGACGGAGCGTTGCTCGTTTCAGAGCGCGCCGGGCTGGGCAATCGCCTCAATCTCGAATACCTGCAGGCACACGAGGTCTCAAATACGCGTTAGCAGGGCCACCAGTGTACCGTCCGGCTGGACTGTCCAGCCGGCCGACGCGTCAGCCTCGAGCGAGACGCCATCTCGTCGCCCGAGCGGTGCGCCGTTGACGTTCACTCGTTCAATCGTGCGCGCCAAGAGCGGGAGCAGTCGCAGCCCAAGCACCTGCTTCGCGCCGGACACGCGCACGTCCAGCGTAGCGTCCGTCACCGAAATCGCGATCTCCGTCACGCCGTCACTGTCGCGAAGCGTGGTACGCCCAGTCTCCAGCAGGTAACCGTCGAACACCACCAGGTCCCACGGCTCCTGCGCGAGCGATTGGAGCGGCTGCACCGTTGGGATCAATGCGTTGCCGCGCACATAGAGCGGAAACCGGTCCAACCCATGCTCGACGTGTCGCGTCTGGGGCCCGACGACCAACTCACGCGTCCAGAAGTCAATCCACGGCCCCGGCGGAAACAGGACCGGCCGCGCGCCCTCCGCGTTGTAAATCGGTGCAACCAGCAAGTCCGGACCGAACAGGTACTCCAGGTCGGCCGCCGCGAACATCGGATCATCCGGATACACCAGCGGGAGTGCGCGCATGATTGGCTCGCCGGTTTCGACCGCGTTTATCGCGCACGAGTACAGGTAGGGCATCAGTCTGTAGCGAAGCTGTGCCAGCTCCCGAAAACGGCACATGACATCGTCGCCGTAGTCCCATGGCAAACGCGTGGTTGTCCCGTGCAAACGCGCCAACGGCGAAAACATCCCGAACTGTGCCCACCGCACGTACAGGTCGGGAGTCGGCTGCCCGTTGAAGCCGCCGATGTCGTGACTCCAGAACGCATGCCCGCAGGCGCTCAAGCTGAGCCCGCCGCGCAGTGTTGAGGCGAGGTCCGCAAACGTGCAATTCGGATCGCCACCCCACTGCGCCACGTGACGCTGACCACCGGTGTACGTGGAGCGACCCCACACGAGTCCGGCAGCGCCGGTTTCTGCAGCGGTCACGTCTGCCACCAGGTCGTTGTAGCGGAGCGTGTACAGATTGTGGAGCTCCGACCCGGTCGCACCATCGTGCGCAACCGCATCGAAGGGTACGCCCTCGCCGAAATCCGTCTTGAAGACGTCGGCACCCATGCGCAACAGCTCGCGCAGGCGTCCGACGAGCCACGCGGCGGCTTCCGGATGGGTCACATCAAGGATCCCCACCGGTGGGTGATAGCCGCCCCAGAGCTGGAGTACGTATGGCTCACCGCTCGGTGCGCGGAGCAGCCAACCGCGTTCGGCGGCCATCGCGAAACGCTGGCTCTGAATACCGATGTACGGATTGATCCACAAACAAACGCGGAAGCCGAGCGCCTTAATATCGCGCAGCATGCGTTCGGGGTCCGGAAACACGTCGGCGTCCCACTCCAGGTCGGACCAGCAGCCCCATTTCTGCCAGTAGCAATCCAGGTGCAGTACGTCAGATGCAATCTGGTGTTCTCGCAGTTCGCGCGCACGCTGCACAGTGGCTTCCGCACTGTCTGCCGTGAACCCCGACGAGACCCAGAGCCCGAATGCCCATTTAGGCGGCAGGATCGGGTGGCCAACCAGGTCACTGTAACGACGAATGATCTCCAATGGGTCCGCGCCCGCGATCACGTAGTACTCCAGCGCGTCGTCGGGAGCGATCACACTAAAGGTGGCATGGTTGCTCGCCGCCATGTCGAACCGAACTGGCGAGGTACTGTCGACCACCATGCCGTAGCCGCGCGAGCTGATGAAGAACGGCACGTTCTTGTAGGCCCGCTCGGAGTTGACGCCATGCGCATCGTAATTCCACATCTCGAGCCACTGGCCGCGCTTGTCGAGATTCGTGAACTTCTCGCCGAAACCGTAGAAGTGCTCGTCCGGCTCACAAACGAACGTGTCGTGCGTTGCCACCACACGTCCGTCGTCGGAACTGATACCAAAAGGCGGGGCCGACATTCGGCCTGTCACGTCGGCAGGTCGCGGGTCTTGCGCTAACAGCACGCGGCCCATCGCGTCCACGAAGCTCAGCCGAAACGGATCGAGGTTCGCTTCGACGGTCAGTCCATCAGCTGCCAATCGCACGCAACCAGGCGCGAGCGATTCGACCCGAGCTTCCGGCGCGATAGAGACTGGCCGCGCGAGTCTCACCTGACGGTTCCTGGCACTGGTGGGCATCAGCCGGACACGGACCACACCGGGCGCGATCGCGCTGATGCTGATATGGACCTCCACCCCCCGCGAGGTAACGCCGTGCAAGTTCAGCTCACCGCGCTGCAGGACTGGTGCTACGGTGGCACGCTCCACAGGGTCCGGTCCGCCCGTGGCACGCGGCAACGGTGGAACAACCGAGGGAAAGCGCATCTCCTCGACGAGAGGATTGTGCAGGGGAGCCACGCGATGCTTACCAGCGCCCGCCGACCTTCGCGCGAGGCCTGGTCAGGCGGTGCGTCACCAGCGAAAGAACAATCACGACGCCGTAAAAGAACTGCGTGAAATAACCCGTCAATCCGGCTGCCACGATGCCAGTCTCAATCGAGCCCACGGTGAATGCGCCAACCACGCTGCCGGCGATGGTTCCCACTCCGCCCCACGTCGGCGTGCCACCCACGAAAACGGCAGCGAGCACGCTGAGCAGATAGCCGTCGCCCACCGTCGGATAGAAATTGTTGTTGATAAGAATGGCGAGTACACCGGCCAAACCGGCTGCCAAACCCACGAAAGCAAATGCGCTCAGCTTCACCAGCTTGACATTGATGCCCATTTCGCGCGCCGCCTCCATGTTGTCGCCAACGCAGGCAACCTGCGATCCGAAACGGAAGCGCGTAAACAGCAGCACGCCAAGCACCGCGAACAGGATCCCCCAGATCAGTTGAACTGGCAGCCAGCCGATATGGCCAACCAGCACCTGGTACAGGTCCGTTTTATTGAGAAAGGTCAGCGGCGCGCCGTTACCCTGGCGCACGATCTGGATCAGCCCTCGCCACAGGAAGTTCATGCCCAGTGTTGCTACCAGCGATGAAAGTCCCAGGTAGGCAACCAGAAAACCGTTGCACACACCCGCGAGGACGCCAGCAATCAGCGCCAGCACCAGGCCAATCCACGGGTTCCCACCGGTGGACACCACCGTCGTGAATACCAGCGCCGACACGCCGACCACCGACGGAAAGGCGAGGTCGATTTCACCCGCCACGATGACAAACACAAGGGAAACGGCGAGGATGATCGAAATAGGAAGCGAAATGAAGATCGCGCTATAGATTTGCGGCCGGAGAAACACACCTGGACTGGCGATCGCAAATGCCGCGAACATTACCACGAGAAAAGCCAGTGCGCTCCCGAACTCGCGGTGCCGCCGGAGGTAACGTAGCAACGGGTTCTGGCGTGGTGGCGCAGTCGTTTCGGTTGCGCGTCCCGGCTGGGCGATGCTAACCATGGCTTTCCGTTCTCAGTTGACGGGCGCGCCCTCGTGGGCGACCGTTTGCATGTATTCGATGAGCTGCACCGCGGTGATGGCAGTACGCTGAAATTCGCCAACGATCTGTCCGCGATCGAGGATCACGATGCGATCCGCCACCTCGTAAGCGTGATACACGTTGTGGGTGATGAGGATGACGGAGCTCCCGTCATCGCGGGCACGCTCGACAAACCTCAGCACCTCGCGGGCCTGTGTGAGGGACAGCGCCTGGGTTGGTTCGTCGAGGATGATCAGGTCGGCGCGAAAGAACATCGCCCGTGCGATCGCCACGCCCTCACGTTCGCCGCCCGAGAGTGTGGCCACGACCGAATCAGGCGACACCAGGCGCGAGGTGAAGCCGATGCGTCGCATCAACGCCTCGGCCTCCGCTCGCTGGTGTCCCAGGCGCAGCCAGCCGAACGGACCCGCCTCCTCGCGCCCCATGAACAGGTTGCGCATGACCGTTTGCTGCTCGGCAAGCGCCTTGTCCTGATACACCGTCTCGATACCGCGGCGGCGCGCCTGGGCGGTGCTCCAGTTGTGGACCCGTTCACCTTTGACGTACACCTCACCGTGATCCGGCGCGTGAACGCCTGAAATCACTTTGATGAGGGTGGATTTGCCGGCGCCATTGTCGCCGACGAGGGCGACAATCTCGCGTGGATACACGCGCAGATTAACGTCGCGCACGGCGTACACCGCGCCGAATGACTTCGACACGTCGCGCAACTCGAGAATCGGCGCAGTGTCCGCCCGTTCGCTCAACGAATGCCTGCCTTCGCCAGCTCTGCTACAGGTTGATAGTTACTCGGGGTGACGAACCCGGCGCCCGTATCGTATGACAACGGCGTCATACCGTATTTCTTGCTCAGGGCGAGACTCAGAATTGGCAGGTATCCCTGCAGGAACGGTTGCTGATCCGACGTGAGTTGCACCCAGCCACCTGCGAAGGCGTCGATGATCGCCGGGCTGAGATCATAGCCGATGTTGACGACATCGCCAGGACCTTTGCCGATCGCCTGCATATAGGTTGGTGTGGACGACAGCGTCTGCCCGCCCGCTTGGCAGATGAGCTTACTGTCCGGGTTTCGCAAATACGCGGCGGTGACGAGCGGCGTCAGCAGGTTCGGATCCGAAGCTGCCTCGGGTGGTGAGACGACCCTGTCGACAACCAGGCCCGCCTGCTCCAATGCGGTGGCGGTGCCCTCTTCTCGGAAGAAACGTCCGGGCTGCCCCCAGGCGCCAAAGACGATCGCTTTGTCGCCAGCCTGCAGACTGAATTGCTTGACGGCCTGATTGCCGAGCGCCATGCCCTGAGGCGTGAGGTCCGCGCCGATGTATCCGCCACCATAGGCAGCCCTCACTTTCGGCAGGTCGACGTTCTGATACATCATGAGAATGCCAGCGTCGTGCGCCTGTTGCGCAAGCGGCAACAATGCGTCGTCACCGGGATGACCCATCATCGCGATGCCATCCGGTTGCGCCGCGATCGCCTGACGCAATTGGTCGGTCATCTTGCTGACGTCCCAGCCGGAGAAGACGTAATCGACCGTGACTCCCAGGTCTGTCTCGGCCTGTTTGGCGCCGTTGAAGACGATTGACGCAAATGCGTCGCCTTCGTTACCGCCGGCGAAGAACCGGATCCGCACGCCGGAGCCCCAACCTGGCGTCGGACCAGCCAGCGGTGCGGCATGTGCGAGCCCCTGGCGTCCCCAGGTAAGCGCCAGCGCGGCGCCGGCTGCTCCCGCGCCAAGGAGTGTGCGTCGATCGAGTCGGCCCGTGAGTGGGCGCGCGTTATCGTTATCGGAATATCGTTCGCTCACGATTCCCTCCCTTGAATGCACCTGTCCGAGAACTGGCTTAAAGCCCGCTTTTGAATTGCAACCTCCTTCACTTCATACGGACTTGACCGGCGCGGTACTGCGGCGAGTCTGCAGTTTCGGTGAGACCAGGACCTGCTGAGACGTACCGTCCGCCCCGTTCAGTTGCTGGATGAGCATCCTCGCCGCCTGGCGACCCACCTCATGACCCGAGAACGCAATCGCCGTGAGCGGTGGAATGACGAGGTTCGCCTCGTTCCCGATGGCAACACCGACAACCGAGCAGTCCTCCGGTACACTTCGCTCCAGGTCGCGCAGCGCCCGGATCGTTCCCACCGCGATGGTGTTGTGCATTGCGACAAACGCTGTCACGCGCGAATCGTGGGCCATCAATTGCATCGCCGCGCAATACGCGCGGTCCACGTCCAGGGCACACTCGCGATAGATAAGTGGGATACCGAATCGATCCACCGCGAGGTGGATTCCCCGCAGGCTCCGCATTGCCGGCCCAAGCCCTCGGAGGCGCCAGTCCTCCGAGAACGTCAGACATGCGATGCGTCGATGACCGAGCTCGATCAGATGCGCATAGGCCTGGACGATCGCCGCTTCGAAATCCAGGTCGATGTAGGTGAGACCGTCATTGTTGGCGGTGCGCCCGATCATCACGAACGGATAGTTGTTTTCGCGGAGCAGCTCGACCCGCCAGTCATCGAGGGCAATTTGCATCAAGATCAAGCCATCAGCCTGGGCACCCCGGCAGAGTCGCAGCAGGGACGCATGCGTCAACTCGCCGGTCATCAGACTGAAGAAGTACTCCTCTTCCGCAGCCCCGTAGGCGGTTCCGGTGATGAAGTTCATCTCGATCTCGTTCGAGATCAGGCCCGGGTCGGTAAGGGGATAGTGCAGGGCGATCGACCGCGTCCGACCTGAAGCCAGGCGCTGCGCCTGCAGGTGCGGCACGTAGCCCGTCTCCGCGATCACGCGCAACACCTGGTGACGCGTGTCTTCGGCGACGTGCGGCTCGTTGTTGACCACGCGCGAGACGGTCTTCATGGAGACCCCCGCTTGCCTGGCAACGTCCTGGAGCGTCTTTGGTACGTGCACTACTCTTCCTGCCGTGACAGCGTTGTCACGGTAGTCGTGGGGAATGACAGCGTCAACGTCAAAACTGGGCGCCACGAGACAATTTGTCGCGCCCTATTGCTTCCGCTGAACGTCAAGCTGTGCCATACTGCATCGCGCTGGTCCGCGTGACGTCGCGCCATCAGCCGTCCGTTTTATGAGCAGTCGCTTCCAGGCTCTCACGGCGTGCCGTCGCTGCGCGCTGCCAAGCCCTGCGGAGCCGCCGTCGGCAGTAGCCGTCAAAAGGAGGTCAGCGCATGGGTGATCGAGCCAAGGGCAAGGACAAGGGCAAACTGAAGAAAAAGCCAAAAGCCGCCAAACCGGGTGTCCGCCCGCACGAACAAGCGCGTCAAGTTTCGGATGTGTTGAAGCGCGAGCCGTGAGGCCTTGATAACTCAACTCGGGCAGTGAAGTCTAACCGTCCGCGCCTGCGCGTTTCGGCTCGTCCTCCGCGCCGACTCGTCGTGTTGGCGCTGGCAGGATTGCTGCTCATGGCCGGCGTCGCGTTCCTGGTGGTGGATGCGAAGCGCACCGGCGAGCCGCAGACGATTCCTCTCACCGAGCTCGTGCTGCTCATTAAAGATGACCGGATCGTTGCAATCGATGCGTCCGACAGCGGAGGCCGTGCAACCGATCGATCGGGTCAGGTCTTTAGCTTCAGCACGCAGCGCAACGAGCCACTTCTCAAGGCTCTGTCCAATCTAGGTCTCTCGCCAGACGACCTCTCGCATGTCGCCTACACCGTCGCGGACCCTGCCCCGGCGTGGCTCGGCATCATGCTGGAGATTGGGCCGCTGGTCTTGTTTGCGCTGGTCATCGCGGTTGCCTGGCGTCGGTTTGCGAACCGAAGTCAAAACCCGATGCAATCGTTTGGGCAGACCAAAGCGCGCGTTGCTGACGGCGCTCAATCGACAATCACATTCGAAGACGTCGCGGGAATCGACGAACCTCGGCAGGAGCTACAGGAGGTGGTCGAGTTCCTGAAGGAGCCCCAAAAGTTCGTCGATCTGGGAGCCCGCATCCCTCACGGCGTGTTGCTCGTGGGACCGCCAGGCACCGGCAAGACCTTGCTTGCGCGTGCCGTAGCCGGCGAAGCAGGCGTGCCTTTCTTCAGGATTTCCGGCTCCGAATTCGTCGAGATGTTCGTCGGGGTTGGCGCGAGTCGCGTACGCGACCTGTTCGCCAATGCCCGAAAAAGCGCGCCCTGCATCGTCTTTGTCGACGAAATTGACGCCGTTGGTCGTCAACGCGGTGCCGGCGTGGGTAACGCGAATGATGAACGCGAGCAAACGCTCAATCAAATCCTGGTTGAAATGGACGGATTTGATGACCACGGTGGCGTGATTGTCATCGCGGCTACCAATCGGCCGGATGTGCTCGATCCGGCCCTGTTGCGGCCCGGTCGTTTCGATCGAATGATCGTGGTTCCCGCGCCAGACATAGGTGGTCGGCACGCCATCCTCAACGTGCATGCGCGCGGCAAGCCGTTCGACCCTGACGTTGCGCTTCTGAAACTCGCCAAGCAGACACCTGGATTTTCTGGAGCGGACCTCGCGAACGTGCTCAATGAAGCAGCGATTCTCGCGGCGCGACGCGACAAAACAACCATTGCCATGGCCGAGATCGAGGAAGCTGTCGACCGCGTAAGCGCCGGGCCAGAACGTAAGACTCGGGTCATGTCGACCCTTGAAACCGAGTTAACGGCCTATCACGAGAGTGGCCATGCGGTCGTGAGCCGGTTCCTTACCCAACACGATCCTGTGCACAAGATCACGATCATTCCACGTGGGCTGCGCATCGGCTACACCCGATTTCTTCCACCCGAGGACCGGTCGTATGTCACGCGTGGCCAGTTTCGGGACGCCGTGGTGGCCGCGCTGGGGGGACATGCCGCTGAAACGCTCGTCTATGGTGAGGTCAGCACCAGTTCCGGCGACGACATCGAGCGCGCCACGAAGATTGTGCGTCGCATGGTCACTGAATTCGGGATGAGCGAGCGACTCGGACCGGTCGCGTTCGGCCGCAAGCAACAGATGATTTTTCTCGGTCGGGATATCGGTGAGCAGCGCGACTATTCCGAACGCATTGGGGAAGTTATCGACGAAGAGATCCACAGGTTGCTCGACGAGGCGCTTGCGCGGGCTACGGCGATTTTGGGTGCGCACCGCGGCCTGCTCGACCGGCTCGCGCGAGAGCTCGTAGGTCGCGAAACCCTCGATGCGCAAGCCCTAGAGCTGATTTTCGAAGCATAGGCTCGGCCCTTTTCTGATCTAGACTGTGGGCCGTGTCAATAACGCTGCCGCGCAGCTCACCCCTCGAGCAGCACGTCAATCCGGCCGGCATCCTCGCCTTCCTCGATGCGCTGGAGGCTCGCCCTGACATCGAGATGCACAGCATCATGCTGGTGCGACATGGGCAGGTGGTCGCCGAAGGCTGGTGGAGGCCATATTCCGCCGAGCGGCCGCACCTCCTGTATTCGCTGAGCAAGTCCTTCACGTCGACCGCGGCCGGCTTTGCCGCGGCTGAAGGTCTGCTCGATCTCGACGATACGGTCATCTCGCATTTTCCGGAGCTCGATGCCCAGATCACGGATCCCGGCAGCCGGTCGATGCGGATCCGGCATATCGCATCTATGGCCAGCGGCCACGCGGCGGAGACCTGGGGCCAGGCGCTGGCGCGGGACCCGAGCGAACCAGTGCGAGGCTTTCTGCTGATTCCTCCGGATCAGCCACCCGGAAGTGTGTTCGCCTACAACCAGCCATGCACGTATACGCTGGCGAGTATCGTCCAGCGCAAGGCCGGCATGCCGCTCACGCAGTACTTGCGACCACGTCTGTTTGATCCACTCGGCATCGGTGTGGTTGGCTGGCACACCCTGGCAGGTCGCGAGGTCGGCTTCACCGGACTGCATGCGCGCACCGAAGACGTGGCCAAGCTGGGGCAGTTGTATCTGCAGCGCGGCCGCTGGAATGGCACGCAATTGCTGTCAGAGAAATGGGTTGCCGAGGCCACCTCGAAGCACATCGATAATCCCAACCAGTCGAATCCGGACTGGCGACAGGGGTACGGATTCCAGTTCTGGATGTCACGTCATGGATATCGGGGCGATGGTGCTTTTGGACAATTCTGCGTTGTCTTGCCACAGCACGACGCAGTGGTTGTCACCACGACCGCGACGTTGGACATGCAGGCTGTGCTGGATGCGGTGTGGATGCATTTGCTGCCAGCGTTCGACCAGTCTTCAGCCGATGTTTCTCAGGCGGACCTGTTGGCCCGCCGGCTTGGCGGACTGGAGCTCGAGGCGTATCAGGCTGAAGCGGAGCCGAGCCAGTGGGATCCGTGGCTAGGCGAGCCGTTCCATATCGCACCGGCGGACCGGGACCCACAGACGCAGCTGACTTTCACGTCAGTCGGATTGCAACGCACTGCGTCCGGCCTGCAGGTCACGCTGCACGAGGGCGTCGACAATGCGATCAGCTTTGGTGTCGGATCGCGGGGATGGACGGTATCGAGTCCGAGCGACGCCCAGGGTAAGCCGATTCCGGTCGCCTCGGCGGGTGGCTGGTCCAGTCAGAAGCTGTTGCGGGTGGAGGTCATCTTCCTCGAGACACCGCATCGCCTGGACATCGTCTGCGCCCTGGACGACCGCTGTGCCAGAGTGGACTGGCGCCTGCCGCCGCTCGGCGGCGCCCGACTGCACGACTTGCGCAGTCCCATCTAGGCACTGCCCCGGCCGTCTAACATCGTGGGACGGGAGGGCAACGACGATGAGTGGTACCGGGCGTCGAGAGTTCATCAAACGCGGCGTAGCTGTAACTGCTGGACTGGGAATATCGAGCGGGGCGCTACCGAGCACAGCGTTCGCGGAGAGTCGCGAGCAACATGATGGCGACGCCGAACAGGATTTACTGCTGGTCAATGGCCGCATCCATACGATGGACGTGCACGATTCAGTCGTGTCCTCGGCGCGCATTCGCGACGGTCGGTTCGTGGGTGTCGGTGACGCCGGCGAAGATTCCGGCGGCCGAACCAAGGTCATTGACTTGCACGAGCGAACCGTTGTGCCGGGCTTGATCGACAACCACAACCACATCGTTCTGCTCGGCTTGCGACCTGGCTTCGATACTCGCCTCGAGAACGCCACGTCGATCGCTGAGATTCAGGCAGCTTTGCGGCGCCGGGCCGCCGGCGTACCGACCGGCCAGTTTCTCACGGCGATTGGCGGCTGGGATCCGGCGCAATTCGCCGAAAAGCGGTTGCCCACGCTGGCCGAATTGGACGCCGCGGTTGCCGATCATCCGGTGTATCTACAAGTGGCGTTCTTTGGGCCATCGAGCACAAACTCGGCTGGCAAAGCATTCTTCCAGAGCCATGGCGTGACTGTCGGCAGTGACGGTTCCATTGGGCCGTTTGGACCATCCCTGGCAGCGTTGAACGCTCTCCGCGCAATTCAGACGTTCGATGACAAAAAGCGGGGCACGCTCGATGCCCTGAAGTATGGCCTGAGTCTCGGCGTAACGACGCACCTGGATATGGGCGGCTTCGTCATCCCAGGCACGGAAAACCAGCAGGATTCGTTCGTGGCGGATGGCGCCGCGAGTTGGGATCCGTTCACCGCGTATGATCCGCTGGTCGCCCTGCATCGCGATCCGGGCCTGCCTGCACGTGTGCGCATTTTCTTTCTGAGTATGGACTCCGGCCCGGGCATTCCGCTGCTCACCCAGCGCGTGCTGAACTCTCTGCGCGATTTCGGTGACAACATACTCAGGATCGCAGGCATCGGCGAATTCATCACATCGTGGCCGCTGTTCGGGCAACCGGATCCAACCAATTACACGGAGGCCGGCCAGCTCGCCGCCGGCAAGGGCTGGACCTATCAACAGCATTCACTGTCGCTGCACGAGGACCAGCTCGCCGCCGGAATGTTCGAAACGGTCAATGCGCAAACGCCCATCGCGGACCTGCACTGGTCAGTTGCGCACGTACCGTTCATCGACCTACCGACGATCAACAGACTCAAAGCCGTCGGAGCCGGCGTCGCCCTGCATGGCTGGCGCTATCTTGCCGGCACCGCTGCGCAGAATGGACCACCGTATCGCACGATCGCCGATAGCGGCATTCACGCAGGTGCAGGCTCCGACAGCGCGCAAATTTCGCCGCTCAACCCGTGGCTCAATATCTTCTACATGGTCACCGGCAAGAACAGCTCCGGTGTGCTGATCAACCCGGGCCAGACGCTCTCACGCGCCGAAGCGATTCGCATGTACACCGCCGCCAATGGTTGGTACTGCAAAGAAGAATCCAGCCTGGGCAGTATCGAAGTCGGCAAACTGGCTGACCTGGTTGTGCTCAGCAATGACTATTTCGATCCACACGACGTCACGGATGACGGCATCAAGCACCTGTCATCGGTACTGACGATCGTCGGCGGCGAGATTGTGCACGACGCGTTGTCAACCTGAGCGGCTGATCGACCGAAGGATCCGCCATATGCTGCGGCGCGACCTGGTGCGCCACCTCCAAAAGTGTGCTGCGGAGCCAGGCGTGCGCCGGGTCGGCGTCGTTCACCGCACCCCAGAACATGGTCACCACGAGTGGCGGAATTGGCATCGGCGGTTCGAGCAATTTGATGTCTACCACCGCTCGGAGGTGCATGGCGAGCCGTTCCTGCACGAGCGCAAGTAACCGCGTTCCCTGCAAAAGAAACGGCAGTAACGCAAAGCTATTGACCGTCGTCGTGATGGTGCCACCGATACCGAGTTTCTGGTAGTACACCTCCGCCGTGCTCGTCGGACCGGTCCGGCCGACGCCGAACCCGAGGCGGGGCAGGCGCTCGAACAATTCGGGAGTGAGGGTTGCATCCACATCTGGATGGTTCGCCCACACGGCGCAAATCCAGCGGTCTTCGAGCAGGATCTGCGAGGGAAAGCCAGGTGCGAGATACTCGCGTGGCTCGAGCACGAGATCGACGCGGCCCTGGTTGAGCATCTCAGCCGGATCCGCCTCGAGCGGATGATGGTGCAGTCGGACGTGCGGCGCCTCAACCGAGAGGCGTTGCATCAGCGGATGCAGAAGCAGCAACACCGCATAGTCCGTCATTCCGATCGTGAAGGAGCGCGTCTCAACCGCGGGGTCGAAGCTCGGTCGGCGGGCTACCGCTTGCTCGATTGACGCAATCACCTGTCCAAGCGGCTCGACGAGCTCGCGCGCCAGCGACGTCAGTCGGTACTCTCGGCCAACGCGAACCAGCAATTGATCGCCAAACAGGTTGCGCAATTGACGCAGCTCGCGGCTCATGGCTGGCTGTGAGACGCCGACGTGCTCGGCAGCCCGCGTGACATTGCGGAAGTACAGCAGCGCATGCAACGCGACGAGCAGGTTCAGGTCGAAGCGGCGGAGCTCGGCGCCACCCAGGCTCGGCGATTGAGTCACGCGACCACAGCCATATGACGCCGCATAGTATACGCGCGGCGCATACCTCATATTGGCAACATGCATTTCTCGGATGCCCAGCGCTCAATCTACCATCGCTGACAGCAGGGAGGACACTACACGACGATGCATGTGCACCGGGTGGGCAGCATCGCGCCGGTGCCACCGCATGATGGCACCTAATACCCATTCGCGCGTGCGGCGCGGCGACGTGTTGCGGCTGATCGGCATCGGAAGCGCAGCCGCGCTCGTCACCGCGTGCGCGCAGCCGGTCACGCCGCAAGCGCCGGCCTCCGCGGCGGCACAACCGGGCGCGACCTCCGCATCGGCACCGGCGAGCACCGTGTCTGTGACGAGTCAGCCCGCCACCGAGCAGCCCAAGACCGGTGGAACACTGGAGTGGGGTTTACTCGGAAACATCGTCACGCTAGATGGTCACAATTACGCTGGTACCAGTCATATCTTTCTGACCCTGGCCAAGAACCCGAACTACTGGCACAGCGGATTGCCGTACGTGGACCAGCTGCACATGCCGATTTTCAGCGACCCGCAGACCATGGTGACCGCGCTGGAGTCGGGCAGCCTGGACGCGGCGGTCAACGTACCGATACGAGACGCCGCTCGGCTGCAACAAGACACCGGGTACCAGGTGCTCCTGAACAAGAACTCGGGCGCGATGTATGGGATCATCGCCAACACCACCGTCGAGCCGACCGCGCAGAAAGCATTTCGGCAAGCGTTGCAGTACGCGATCGATCGACAGCGCATCGCTGAGACGGTGCTCCTGGGCTTGGGTGATCCGACTGAGCTAGTCTGGTTCCCTACCTCGCCCGCGTACGACGTCACGAAAAATCGCACCTACACGTTCGACCTCGACAAAGCGCGGTCGCTGCTGCAGCAGGCGGCCCTTTCAGATGCCAGCATCGATTTCAACTACTCCACCGCCATCGCCGAATTCGGCTCGATGGCACAGATCATCCAGGCGGACTTGCAGAAGATCGGAGTCACCTTGAACCTGAAACCCACTGACCCGCCGCAGCTCGCGCAAATGCAATACCAGGTGAAGTATCCCGGCATTTCGGCGGGGACACCGCTGTTCGGCCAGGCGCACCCCGGGGTCCAGTTCGGGAGTCCCTACTGCGGACCATTGAACAACTGGACCGGCCTGAAAAACGACCAGTTCACCATGCTTTCGACCGCGATGTCAACCGCGGTCGATCCGTCCAAAGGCAAGCAGGCGTATGCCGCCTGGAACGATTACGTGCTCGATCAATCCTTCGTACTTGGCATCGCTACGTTCCTACCCCGCATGTGCACCACCGCTCGAGTACACGGCGTTCACTACGACCTGGCGTACATCCTCGACGGTACCGAGGCTTGGTTAGCCTGAATGCAGCGCAGTACAGATCGCATTCTCACATCGCACGTCGGCAGCCTGCCGCGCCCGCCGGACCTTCAGCGCATGCCGCAAGTGAAAGACCGCGGCGAACCGTACGACGCAGCACTCTTCGAGGCGTGTGTAAAGGACATGGTCGCGGAGGTCGTGCGCAAGCAGGCGGAGGTCGGCATCGACGTCCTCGCGGATGGCGAGCCCAGCAAGAGCAGCTTCACCAATTACGTCAAAGATCGCTTGAGCGGACTCGACGGCACGAACACGGACCCGTATCCCGGTCCACCACCGATGTTTCCGGAGTATGCGGACGCCATCCGCATAGAGCCGGGCCGCGTGACGGCGGCTGGTCTGGACGTGCGACCGCTGAACACGTCAAGGCTTAGCTGGAAGAACTTCTCCGAGGTTGAGCGCGACATCGCGAACTTGCAGTCTGCGCTCGATGGTCTGGAGTACACCGAGGCCTTCATGCCCGCGGTGGCCGTGGGCCAGGTGCTGTTCATGATCCCGAGTACGTACTACTCGTCGGATCAGGCGTATTTGTATGACCTGGCTGACGTGCTCGAGCGCGAATACCGCGCCATCGTCGACGCGGGGTTCATTCTCCAGGTCGATGCGCCGGACGTCCCAATGATGCGCAACCGCCAGTTGTGGAACGTCCCTTTTTCCGAATACCGCAAGCACCTGGCATTGAGCCTCGAGGCGCTGAACCACGCCCTAGCTGGAATTCCGGAGGACCGTATCCGCTTTCATGTGTGCTGGGGCAATACCGACGCGCCGCATGCCGACGACGTCCCGCTGAAAGACATTGTCGACCTGGTCCTGACAGTGCGGGCTCTGGCCTATTCGATCGAGGCCGCGAACCCGCGCCACGCGCATGAATGGGAGGTCTGGGAAAACGTTCGGTTGCCGGACGGCAAGATCTTGATCCCCGGCGTTATTGACTCGGTGACCACGTTCGTCGAGCATCCGGACCTCGTGGCCCAGCGCATCCTGCAGTACGCCAGGCTTGTTGGACGCGAAAACCTGATCGCGGCGCCCGACTGCGGTTTTGGCACCTTCAGCGCGTGGACGCCTCGCGTGCATCCGGAGATTATGTGGGCCAAGTTCCGCTCGCTGGTGGAGGGCGCGCGGATCGCCAGCGAGCGGTTGTGGGGCAAGCGTCTCGGCTAAACGGGTTCGCGACAGTTGTTCCAGCAACAACGACGTGTTTGGCGCCAGGCATCGCGTCTGTGGACAAAGTAGCGATGTAGGCCATACATTACGACGTATGTCGAGGCTTGGGCCAGACTGTCGGTCTCGACACCCTGCCAGCGCGGATCGACAGTTGGTCGCGCCTATTTCCATCGCACGTTCGAACCAGCTTGGCTACACCAGCTCTGCCGTGACCTTCTTCTGGTGAAGATTTCCTTTCCACAGCGTGTGGCATTCGCAGCGTTCGCTCCGAGGGCCATACGCAGTTGTAGAACAAACCCCGAAGTCCCCGGATATTCCTCGTTTGGAGCGCAAACGCACTAGCCTCGACGGCTTGACCGCCTGGAGCTCCCTCAGAGGCGCGCTTCCGCTCAGGCGGCATCAACCCGAAGAATGCCGCCAGCAGGTTCACGTCGCGGATGCCGAGCGTAGAACGCAGCGCATCGACACGTCCGGCGCCACCAGCAGGTCGCCCGCCAGGAGCGAATAGTCGTGCTTGAGGGCGGCATCGACAACACCACTACGTCGACCGGCGTGCCCGAGCAGCGTGGGCCGGTGGCTCTCAGACACGCTTCAGCTGAGGTATGTACTATTGCACGGCGCACAATGCCACTTACATCTCACAGGAACCCCAATGCCTTGTAAGCACCCATCACGCCTGCTGGCGGCCATCCTGACCGCGTTGCTCGCCCTCGCCAGCAGCCCCGCCCATGCCCAGGAATCCGACGAGATCTCACCCGCGTGCGGCGACTACCAGCGCAACGTCATCGTCGTTGACGGTTACGTCAATTCTCCAACCACCGTCACCCTCAACGATCTGCGGGCTATGCCAGACCAGACCACGCTCAACATCGACTTCGTCGACCGACTGGGTACGGTCCAGCACCATTCGGAGTCGGGTCCGCTGTTGTGGACGGTGCTGGATGCAGCCGGTGGAGTCCAGGTCCCACCGCTGCTGGACGAGCAGTACCAGGGACCCAATCCACTCGTCACGCTGTATGTCGTCATGGTCGCCGTCAACGGCTACCAGTCCGTAGTATCCGAGGCTGAGATCGATCCGAATTTCGGACACGAGCGCGTTCTTGTCGCGCACACCGAGGATGGCAAGCCCATGTCCGAAGCGCCGTATGCCGCCACCAATAAAGCACCGGCGCAGCTTGTCGTGCCCGGCGATACACGCGGTGGTCGTTACGAAAATCGCATTTGTCGCATCAGCGTCCAGAACGGCGCACTGGGCGAACCCGCCGAATCAGCCGCCGACTAACGAACGGAATTTCCACGTGCGGTGACGGTCACCGCTCCGTCAGTCACGCTTCGGTCGGACCTGCACGCCTCGGCTGCGACCGAAAATCTGGTAAGAACAACCAAGATGACCTTTAGCCGCCCCGAGCCGCTGGTTCGCTCGGCGCGCGTGCATCGCTCGGCCCTGGAGTTCCACAACGCCAGGCTGTTTGTGGCGGGGCAGGCACTCTCGAACGTTGGGACGTTCTCACAAATCGTCGCACTGTCTTTGCTAGTCCTGTCGCTGACCGACAGCGGAGTTGCGCTCGGTGCGGTCATGGCTGTCCAGTCCGTTCCGATGATCGCCCTGGGCCCCTGGGCCGGCGCCCACCTTGACCGGCTGCCACTTCGAAATGTCTTGCTGCTGACCTCCATCGCTGGTGCCGCTCAAGCCGCTTGCATGGGCTTTCTCAGCGCAACTAATGCGATCAACCTGGTCTGGATTTTCGGCCTGTCACTCCTGCTTGGCGTCGTACAGGTCTTCGACCGCCCGGCGGCCCAGGCATTTCTCGTGGAGCTGGTGCCCCGCGACGCGGTCCCAAGCGCCGTCGGGTTTGCCAGCTCCGCCCAATCAATCGGCAGACTGGGTGGACCTGCGCTCGCAGCGGTGTTGTTCGCCTGGAGTGGATCCGCCACCGTATTCGCCGTAAACGCGCTTTCGTATACGGCGGTACTCCTCGCGTTGGTCCTTCTGCGATCCAGTGAGCTTCTGCCACGTGTGCTCCATTCGAGCAAACGCACCAGCATGGCGACGGCCGTCGGGTTCGCGCGGCGAGCACCTCAAGTCCGCGACGTATTGATCGCAAATGCGATTATCGGTCTGCTCGCTTTCAATTTTCCGACATTTCTCGCATCGTTAGCGAGCCTCACGTTCGGTCAGCCGAGCCTGTTTGGAGTAGCGGAAAGCCTGAACGCCCTAACCGCTTTGCTGGCCGGCCTCCTACTCGCGAGGTACCTGCGCCAGCCAACCTTGGCGCTGGTCGGAGTCGCCGCGATTGCGCTGGGAAGCTCGCTTCTGTGGACCGCGCTGTCACCAACGCCTGCCGTGTTTCTGGCGAGCATGCTGTATTTCGGCCTGGTGGTCGTCGCGTACACCACCGCGTCACAAGCGCTGGTTCAGCAGCACTCTCCACCAGAGATGGGCGGCCGGATGATGAGTCTGTTCACACTGGGGTCGATGGGCACCACGCCGCTTGGTGCAATTCTTGTGGGCCTGGTAATCGACCATGTTTCGCCGCGTGCCGCGATTGGCCTGGGCGCCGCGAGTGCGCTGGTTTCAGGTATCGTGCTGCTGCTCCGCGCACGCGACGGAGTCCGCAATACCGCGGCTTCGCACTGACGCAACTACCGTCGGGTCGTTTATCCGACCGGAACAGGCTCGCGGATGCTGCTGAAGTGCGGCATGACCTGCTGCGAAAGGCGTTCCATTTGGTGCAGCGTCTCATTGTGCGGTAGCAAGCCGAAATTGAAATAACAGATCACTTCTTCGATGCCTGCCGCTTCGACATGTTCGAACTGCTCGATGACTTCGTTTACGGTGCCGGTCACGATGCTGCGTTCCCCGAGGTCCTGCGGCCGCATGTGCTTGACCCGGTCGGCGATCTCCACGAAATAGCGAATGTGCGGTGGAGTCTTCTCCGGATCCTGCGGCACCGCGGGAATGAAATTGGTGAGGTAGTACAGGAGCCGCTCCTGCGCCGCGCGCTTTTCTTCCGGCGTATCTGCAATACAGGTGAAGTAGGAGCACATCGCCTTCGAATCAGGATGTCCTGCGTCTCGCGCCAGGTCTTTGAATTTCTTAACCGCCTCTGCCAGGGAACCAAACGTCATCGACGCGGCGAACGGTGCAAAGATAATATGAAACCCTTGCTCGGCAGCCATGCGCATGGTTGGTTCGCTGAAGCAAGCGACGTATACCGGTGGGTGGGGCTTTTGCACCGGCTTGGGAATCACCGTTACCGGATCAGGAATCGTGTGGTGTTGACCGTGGAACGTGAAGTTCTCCTCCGTCCATGCCTTGCGCACGATCAGCAGCTCCTCGTCGAAGCGCGTGCGACTCTCGGCGAACGGAATCTCGAACCCCTTGTACTCGCGTTCGTCATACCCGCGGCCGGCCGAGAAGATCGCGCGACCATTGCTCAAGAGGTCCAGCAGGGCCCACTCTTCGGCAGCGCGGAGGGGTTGGTTGCACGGCAAGACCACAGTGGCGGCCGCCAGCTTGAGCCTGGATGTTTTGGCGGCGACATACGTGAGCGCCTGCGCGGGCGTCGGTAACACGCCAAAGAGTCCGAAATGGTGCTCCGGCACCCAGGCGGAGTGATAGCCCATACCTTCGGCGGCAATGGCCTGATCGACCACTTCCCTGATCAGTTCGCCCGGATCGCGACGGCGCGCACCGTAGCCGATCGAGTTGTCGCTCAGCGTGAAATAGCCGAATTTCAAGCGATCAGACACTTCGTCCCACCATAAGATGGCCAATCTATATCAGATTGCGGCGCGAGACAATACCCCCGGATCCACGCCCAATGTGATGCTGCCGCTAAACCCGTCATTCGGATTCCCGGTGAGCGCGAGCTGTGAAAGACTCCCGCTCTCACTCGTGTACACGTGATCTTGCGCGTTGCTGGTGTACCGATTGCGATTGGACGTGTACGGGCTCACCTGCGCAACGACATCGTTCACGTCCTGGGGAAAGAATATCTGGCCGGTGTGCGCCACGTGCGAGCCGCTTTCGTCGTACGCCGCCACGGTGGCGGTGCCTCCGACGTGGACCTTCATGTGGATGTGGTTGACGCGGCCCGAGTACCAGCCTGGATACAGCGTAGTGAACTGAACAGTACCGTTCGCATCGGTGACCTGGAGGCCGCGGAGGAACGTCTCGCCGACCGAATCCCGCGGCAACGATACGCAGCGCGTCTCGGCGCCGCCAGGTGGGTCTTTGAATCGTCACGCTTATCTCCTCAAGCTTTGCCGATTGCCTTGTCGGCTCGGCTGTGAGGCATGTTGCAGTCCGAACCTTGGCCGCGCCTGTGAGCGAGACCCGTCAGTCAGATCACCCAATCCGCATGATCGCGTGTGCGCCCGTCTGGCCAGCCAAGCGCCGTTCGGTGGTGGATCCCGTCTCGAAGTGAAGGATCGGCGCCCCTCTCGATCAGCCAACGCGCCACGTCAACGCGCTGGCGCATGGCTGCTAGGTGAAGCCCGGTCATCCCGATGTGTGCGGCGCCGTTCACGTCGGCGCCTCGTTGGTGCAGCCAGTGCATTGCATCGAGCCGACGCGGCGGCATCCGTCACCGGGGCTCGGACCCTTCTGGCTATCGCGTTTCCTGGTGGATTTTCTCAACCGCCACTGCCACGTTGACCTGCGCCTTATTGAACGCGGAAGCGGGGTCCTGTTGAAACTTCTGGGGAGCGGAGAAATCCGCGCGGCACGTGTTTTGCTCGTATTCACTGTCGGTCGCTGGGCGGCGGAACGTGGACCACACACGCGTGCACTCGACACATTCCTCCACTTCGTGGTGACCTGGTGGAGCGATCAGACGAAAGGAACCACCTGAATGCAGCGCAGCACCACTCGCATCCTGACAACCCATGTCGGAAGTTTGCCGCGGCCGGCATCGCTCGACGACGCGCTCGATCGCCGCCAAGACGACGAGACAGCGTACGCGACCGCACTGTCCAAGGCAGTAGCCGACGTCGTACGCAAGCAAGCCGACGTGGGAATCGACGTGGTCAACGACGGCGAATTCGGCAAATCCAGCTGGACGGGCTATCTCACCGAACGGCTCGGAGGCTTTGAGCCACGGCCAGTTCCGCCCGGCGGACAGGTCCTGCGGGGCAAGGATTTCAGCGACTTTGCCGAGTTCTACGCGGACGCCTCGCGTGCACAGGCATTGTGGTACACGCCCGATGGCCGGCTGCGGACGCCACGTGCGCCCGTGCAGTGGGTGTGCACAAGTCCAATCACCTATGCCGGCCAGGCGGCGCTCCAGCGCGATATCGAGAATTTTCGCGATGCGCTGAACCAGATCAGCGTTACAGAAGCATTCTTGCCGGTTGCGGCGCCTGCCAGCGTCGAGCCTGGTCGCGTTAACGAGCACTATCGCTCCGAGGAAGAGTTCGTCTACGCGCTTGCAGAAGCGCTCAAAGTTGAATACGACACAATTGCTGGCTCAGGCATCCTGCTTCAAGTGGATGACGCCTTCATCCCATACAACTACGATCGCTTTTTCGCGGATGGAAAGTCAGTTTCGGATTATCTGAAACACTGTGAGCTGCGAATCGAAGCGCTGAACCACGCGCTGCGTGATGTGCCGGAGGACAGAGTACGCTACCACATCTGCTGGGGGAGTTGGCACGGTCCACATTCAACCGACGTCCCTCTCAAAGAGATCATTCACCTGCTGTTGCGGGTAAAGGCACAGGCATACCTGTTCGAGGCGGCAAATGTCCGCCATGAACACGAGTATCACCTCTGGGAGACCGTCAAGCTGCCTGAGGGCAAGATTCTGATTCCTGGCGTGGTGAGCCACGCGACCAATGTTCTCGAGCACCCGGAGTTGATTGCGGAGCGGATCAGCCGATTCGTTGAACGCGTAGGCAGGGAGAACGTCATGGCCGGCACGGACTGCGGATTGGGCGGCAGGGTGCACCCACAACTGGCATGGGCCAAGCTCAAAGTCCTTGCCGAAGGCGCCGCCCTGGCCAGCAAGTCGGGTATCGCCTTGGCCGGCGCTTGACGTGCAGCTAGGATCGCAAGTGTGAATCGGAGCACAGAGCGGATCCTCACGACGCATACGGGCAAGCTGTTCATGCCGGACGCGGGCAACCCTGGCATGGGCCCTCCCCCGACGCCACCCGAGCGCGTGGAATATGAGATCAACGAGTTGGTGAAGAAGCAGGTCGAGATTGGGATGGACATCGTCTCGAACGGGGAACCTGCCGGCATCGGACCCGGCACCATCTTCCGGCTGGTTGAAGGTTTTCAGAACGTCAACCCCAACATTCCCGAGGACGAGCCGGTGGTAAGTCTCGAGAGGGTTCGCTGGCTGTCGCGAGACATGTTCACATACAGAGCTTTTTACGAGGACATGTTTGGCTCGATGGGGGGCCGCAATCGGAACAATCCACAGTTGAGCACGCGTACGGTCGTGAGCGGTCCGTTGAAGCTGCGGTCGCTCGAGCCGTTCGAGCACGACATCCAGCTCTTCAAGAAGGCCCTTCAGGCGAACGCCCCTGGCAAGGAGGCGTTCTACTGCGTGGTCGCGCCGGAGTGGCTGGAGGAATTTGTCTGGAACGAGTACTACAGGACCGACGACGAGTTCGTGGTCGCGCTTACGGAGGTTATGGCGCCGATTTTCAAGTGCGTGGTTGACAGCGGGCTCATCCTCCAAATCGATGATCCAGCGATCTCGCACGACTGGGAGGAGGCGCGCCGCCCTCCGATGTCGGACGCGGAGTACGAGCGCTTCATCATGCTGCGGATCGACGCGCTCAACGCGGCGCTGGAGGGAATCCCCGAGGACCGGGTCCGCTTTCACGTGTGCTGGGGCAGCTGGCCCGGCATGCACACCAACGAGCAGCCGCTCGCGCACTTCGCCAGAATGATGCTGAAGGTGAAGGCCCAGGCGTTTTCGATCGAGTCGGCCAAATCCTCACATCGCAGCGAGTGGAAGGTGTGGCGCGACGACATCAAGTGGCCGGAGGACAAGATCATCATTCCCGGAGTAGTCGATCACACCACGCCGGTGGTTGAACCCCCGGACGTAATCGCCGACACGATCCTGACATTCGCCAGTGTCTGCGGCCGCGAGAACGTCATCGCCGGAACCGACTGCGGCATGCGTTGGCACGCCCAGGCCGCCTGGGCGAAGTACGAGAACATTGTGAAGGGGGCCCAGCTGGCGAGCAGCCGACTTTGGTAGAGCCGCTCGTCCACAACCCCTGCTTATTCAGCTCTCGTGCGGCTCCGTTCGAGACCGTTCAAGAACAAGGTCGAGCCCGAACTCGAACTCGAAGTTGTCGTCGCAGGCACCGAGGACACCATCGTGCCTGACGGCGACGGCCAGCCTGGCCACGCTCGGGAAGGCGGCAAACGCACGCGCGATTTCGTCCGCCGGTGGCGGCTCGGCGCGCGCTTGCGTTTGAGTCGTCGAACAGCTCCTGCGTGAACCCGAGCGCCCGACGAAGTTGGCCACGCGGCTGGTTTGCGCTGGCCCCTCCCGGCGGGTCTCTCGGTTGGCACGCCGTTGCACGGGCACACCTGGAGTTGGGCGACACCGCATTCGAGAAAGCCAGGCAAGCAGGCGCAATACTGCTCGCTTCCAGACCTCGCGCGCGACGAGTTCGACCGGGATGTACAAATTACCAGCTACGACAGAGCAGCAAACCCGGTCACCGTGCGCGAGCTCGAGCTAGTCTCCCATCTGGCGCGCGGACGAACGAACCGCCAAATCGCGGATGCGATGGTGATCGCCCGCAGCACCGCTGAGCGGCACGTGGCGAACATTCTCAACAAACTTTCATTGCGCTCCCGGAGGGAAGTAGCGATCTGGGCAGTGGACCATCACGTGGTGTGAAGGCAAGCTAGCCGCACTCCGGGCCCAGAGCTCTGAGGAGGTGCAGCGCACTCATGGAGCCGACCCCGACCGCTATGAGCAGCAGATGTACGTTCGCAACGATCAATCGCAACTGCATGTGGTGGCCTTCTTTCCACAAGGGCGAACGGCGACCGCAACGCACCTCGGCTGTGGTCGGGACCCGAGGTTTACGTCTGCGGTGCCATGCCTGAGGGCGCATCCGCTGGGTACCAGCCATCGGGTGCACTCAAATCCCGATTCGTGTCCGACTCCCTTCGCGTGTCAACCAGCTTGGGCTTACGAACAACCGTACGGAGTTCAAACTCGGTGCGCGTCCCCAGAACCATGTAGCCGACCATGTATTTCTCGGCGGCCGTACCGTCCACTGGTGTCCCAGGCCAGGCCACCACGCCGCGCGCATTCGGCCTATGCAGCAACTGTCGTGAGCAAGACTATTTGCGCCATTTCGGGGCTTCGTGCGCGCGGCCCGTCGCACGGTCCAGCAACATGACGAACGCATCATGTTCGACCACGCGCCCGCGCTGGAAAGGCAAGCACCGTGGACTTTGGCGGCTCCTGCAGCGTGATGCTCACAAATCGCACGCCGGAGCCCAGGTTCTCATCCCGCCGAAGGATCCGCACGACGTCCCGAATTTCATCAAGCGTGCGCGGTTCCAGTGGGTGGCGCATTGGGTCGCGATTGGAGTCAGGCTTACTGAGTTCATAAAATGGCCACCGGGTTCAAACAGCTGCCAACCGCCCGCGAGACAACCAGCGGTTGCGCGCTGAGAAAGAATTCCAGGCCCGGGGCATCGCCGCCGGCACAGGTGGCCCAATCTCCGCGCTGGCGGACCTGCGTGACGTGCCCGGTGCGCACCAGCACGAAGTCGCCCGTGCCCACCTGGACGTTCAACGCCGAACACGCTTGCTCCAGGTCGACCCTGGTGATGGCGTAGCCCAGCTCGAGATACGGCAGACCTTTGACGCGCGGAAGGTCGAGCAGCACGCCACGACCGATGGTGCGGTCCCTCGCGACGGAGATGTCGTTGCGGTAGGCGCCTCCACTGGTGACGAAGCCGGCGTCGAAGCCGTTGTACATTCTGCCCTCGAAGAACACGTGCGAGAGGGCGTCCCACTACGCGCGTTCCGCGTACCAAGTTGGTCCTCCGGACCCCAACGACCCCAGTTGGAGTAACGCTTTGCCAGCTCACGTACTGTATCAATGCTGGCGGCGCTCACGTCTTGGCCACCAGGCGGTTGCGTGAGATTGCCGAGCCGAGCGACGTCACGGCGCCGGGGCACTCGAGGGGCGGTACGGTTGCGCGAGAAAGCCGAGACTTTCACCAATCAGGCGGCCTGGATCTGCAGCTGGGTCCGCCGGGTGTTTCTCCCATTCACCAAGCTGGAGCGAATTCTCATTGACCACCCGACAGCGTTCCCACCGCACTTCGCCGAATTTTCTCAGCGCAGCCTCCACACCGCTCTGCTCTGCAAGCAGATCAGCCAGAACGATGCCGTCTTCCATGGCCATCGCCGCGCCGGAGGCCATGTGCGGAGTGGTCGCATGAATGGCGTCGCCGATTAACACCACGCGCCCGCGATGCCACGGCAGCGGCACCAGGATCGCATGCAGCGGACGACAATCGATTCGCGCAGGGTCGCCAATCTGCGTATCGCGCACCCAACCGATGACGTCAGCAAAATCAGCGAGCTGGTCCTTCACCAGCGACGGCCACTGCTCACGTGGAGGTCGCACCGGATCGTCGCAATTCTCCACGACGAACATGTACGCATCGGTTTCGGAAAGTGGCGTGATGCCGGCCTTCACGTTCGGACCGTACCACATGCCGTGGTGGCGCCCCACAAACTCCGGATTGACGTGGATCAATACGCGCCACACCCG
>JAFAZN010000454.1 GCA_019239775.1 Chloroflexota bacterium | reverse complement strand
GAGGTGCCTAGCTCAAGCGGGCGGGGCGAACGCTCGCTCCTGCTTGCCCGGACGATTGTGGCACTGCACGGTGGCACGCTCGAGTTCGAGTTTCCCGCCGATGGCGGGGTACGAGCCGTCGTCACGCTGCCAACGCAGCACGGTCGTGTGCTCGCCCATTAGCTTCTGCCTTATCCAGTGTCCAGAAAGAATCCACTCTCCGGAAAGGAACCGCTAAACCGTCGCCGCGGCTTGAAAAGGCTAAACCGGCGCAGCGGCGGGCGTATTCGAGGTACTGAGCACATCCATGGACGGCTGCACCAGGCGGAATGCCACGCCCAGCGTGGGTGAGGCTGCCTGTTCGATCATGCGCACCACGAAGGCGAGCACGGTCAGTGGCTGCTTGCGTCCGGGCGGGGTGAAGCACAGCTCGACCTCGGCGCCAATTGGCAGGATGATGCCTTCGACGCGTGCACCGCCGGTGCTCAGATCCTTGATGCGCACCTCGACCGGCCCATCTAGCTGCGAGTTGCGCGCCGTCCCTGGGAGGTCGACCTGAAACCGTCGCGAGCGACGGATCGCGCGTTCACCCAGCGTGACCAGAAAGCGACCCGCAGTGCCGTGAGCAGCGAGGCGTCCATTGAGCGTTTGCTTGTCCCAATCGGACGTGAGGCGCACGGGTGAGCCAAGAGGCGGCAGAGTGGCGCCGTCCGGCCCTTGCAACAGCAGCACGTTGGCGGTGGACCCGAGGACCTCTCCCGCGAGGACCGCGCCGTTCATTTCAGCTTGGATAGGGATGCGGATGGGCAGCTGTGGGCGTCCGGGTTGGGGGATCAGTTCTGGAGCGACAGCGAGCGACATTGATGGCAGCCTGGCGACTACAAGTATCGGCAGGTCCGGCCGATGACTTAGACAGTGACGTTGACACACGACGCGCTGGCGTGGACCGGCATCCCCGCTGGCCGTCGCACGATTCGAGGCGCCGCGCGAGTACAGGTGGACTTGCCGGGCGTGCTCTCTTCAAGTGCGCTTGCGAGCGCGTGCAGCGTTCGCGTGCTGGATTTGAGTAGCAGCGGCGCACGCCTGGAAACGCGGCCGACCAGAGGCTCGGAGCGCCTGCTTTCGCGTGACAGCCGCGTTTCCAGGCGCAGTCTGTTGGACCGAAGTTCGGCCGGGGCCGAACTTCTGGGCGGGCCGGACCTCGAGGTCGGAGCGGCCTGCCAACTGAGTTTCCTGCCACCAGGAAGGACCGAGTCGGTGTGGCTTACCTGTCGCGCGGTGCGTCGCGTTGAGGTTGAACAAGGTCAGCCCATGCAAATCGCGGTGACGTTCTCAGGTCCGCCGCTTTCCTTCCGCCTGGACCTCGTTCATCCCTAGCCGGGGCGGCCAGTTTCCAGGCGGTGCTGGCACTCCACGCAGAGGGTGGCCTCAGGCCGCGCCTCTAGCCGTTCGGCCGGAATGCTCCGTCCGCACTCCTGGCACTTGCCATAGGTCCCACGCTCGCGCGCGCGCAGGGCGGCTTCCACCTGGGCGGTTTCACGGTCGAGCAGCTGTTGGGTGGTTTGCTGCATTTCGCGCTGATACGTGAAGTCGGCCACGTCGGCTGGGTGCTGACCAACCAGGCTGATCTCGCCGCTCACCTCGCGCGAATCGCCTGCGAGCGTGGTGTCGTGCTCGGCCTGGCGCAGCGCTTGGAGGTCTTCGGCTCGGCGCGCCAGCGCGTCGTCGCGCTCGCGCTCAGATTCAGACGATGACATTTGGCGCAGCGCTTTCGCAGGCCGCATGCCAGACCTATTCCCTGGCGTTTTGCGCGGCCCTGGCGTAGTCTGAACATGACACGTTGACCTGATAGATAGATAGATAGATATATCGCAAAACACCCCTTTGACGGTGGAGGAGCGCAATGTTCAAGTTCTTATTCGGTGTCGCCTTTGGTGCCGCTGGCTATTGGGCCTGGCAGTCCTTCGGCCGCGACCTGCTTGGTCTCGGAAGTGACCAGGACACCTACGGCGGCTACAGCGGCTCGAGCTTCAGTTCGGGCACCTCGTCCAGCACGAGCAGCTTCGGCTCGAGCGGTGCAACTGGCGCCAGCTCCATCGGTGGCGCTGCCTCGACTCCGTCGACTGCTCCAACAGGCTCGAGCACCTCGAGCGACACGCCCAGCGGCACCACCTAACCCGCCGAAACCGCGGCGCCGAACGCCTTCGCGGTCGCCTCTGCGACGAGGTCGGCGCAGTAGCGCTTGTCCTCGGGCAGTCCGCCGAGTGCGTCATCGAGCTGGTCGGCCGAAATAGCCCGGGTGCGGCCGATGAGCAGTTCGGTGGCGATGCTGCTCGCGGCAATGCACGCGCTGCAGCCGAATGTGCGAAACGTTGCGCGCTCTACGATGCCCGCGGCTGAGAGCTTGATGAACAGCTGAACCATGGTGTCGGTCGCGGCATCGTCGATGCGGCCGATGCCATCAGCATCCGCCATGCGCCCGATGTTGCGCGGATGCTGGAAGTGCTCAATCGTCGTCGCGCTGAAGCGCGGGCGAGGAGACGAGTCCTCCGCCGTCAGCTTTCGACGGGAAGCCCAGCGTTGCGCCAGGCCTGCATGCCGCCCTCCAGGTTGAAGACGTGCTGCATACCCGCGGCGGCGGCTAGCTCGGCGGCAACGGCACTGCGTTGCCCGACTTCGCAGACGAACACGACGTTGTCGGCCGTGATCGTTTCTTGCGGCCGAGCAATGATCTGTCCGAGCGGTGTCAGGGTGGCTGCGGGAATGTGATCGCGGGCGTATTCCCAAGGCTCGCGCACGTCGACGATCTTCAGCTCGCCACTGGTAATCCGTTCGTTGACGGCCTGGGGTGTGAGCCGACCGAACGGCTCAGCGGGTGCTTGTTGACTCATGCTCTTTTCCTGTCGAGCCGAAGGATACCCTGTCTCCGCGTGAAGTCGCCGTCGTTGATGTCGTTGGAGGAGGCGTTGCAGCGCTTCGTCCCGAACGGCGCCTCCGTCGTGATGGGCACCGCGCTCGAGGCGCTGATCCCATTCGCAGCCGGCCACGCGCTCATCCGACAGCGCAAGAAAGATCTCGAACTGATCGGTCCCATCTCCGACATGCTGTTCGACCAGCTCATCGGCGCCGGCCTGGTCCGTCGTGTGACGGCCGCCTGGGTCGGCAACGTCAGCGCGGGGCTCGGGCATAACTACCGCCGGGCCGTTGAGCACCGTATTCCGCGCAGCCTGGAACTGGAAGAGCACTCGAACTTCTCGGTGGGCCTGGGCTTGCTCGCTGCTGCGATGGGTGTGCCGTACCTGCCGACGCGCACCCTGCTGGGCTCTGACCTCGGGCTGCGGAACCGACGGATCGCCGCCGCGCCAGAGTCTGGGCTCATGCACGTTCAGGCAATCGAGCCTGATGTGGCCATCCTCCACGTGCAGCGCGCGGACGCCGAGGGCCACGCGCACTGCTGGGGCAATCTCGGCATTACACGTGAAGCAGGCCTGGCTGCTAGGAGCGTGATCCTCACCGCGGAGGAAGTGGTCCCATCGGACGTCATCCTCAGCGACCCGAATCGGATCCTGTTGCCTCCACACCGAGTGAGCGCTGTGGTGCACGCCCCGTTTGGCGCCCACCCCTCGCCGGTCCAGGGCTGCTACGGTCGCGACCACGCTGCTTTCTCCGAATACCACCGTATGTCGCGTGACCGAGAAGGCTATCTCCAATGGCTCCAAGAGTGGGTCCTGGACGTGCCGAACCTGGAGGTCTACTGCCGCAAACTGGGCAAGCGCCTGGACGCGTTGAGGCCAACCAGGGCGCGCCTCGCGGCACCTGTGGACTACGCGTGAGCTCGGCGGAGTACACGCCGCAGGAGCTGATGGTGGTGGCCGCGGCACGCGAAATCGCCGACGGCGAGCTGGTGTTCGTCGGGATGCGTTTGCCGCTGTTGGCGTTTGGTCTGGCCAAACGCACGCATGCGCCGTCTGCGATCGGCATCTTCGAAAACGGCCTTGTCCGCGACCACGTACCGCCGCCGGACCTGTACACGATGAGCGATGCGCCGAATGTTTGCGATGGGGCCTGGGCAACGGGTCTGGTCGACGTGATGCAGCTGCTCCAGCGGGGCGATGTGAATCTCGGGTTCATCGGCGGCGCCGAGGTGGATCGCTTCGGCAACATCAACACCAGCGTGATTGGCTCGGCTGATGCGCCACAGGTAAAGCTGCCCGGCAGTGGCGGCGGCGCGGATATCGCTTGCCTGGCCCAGCGGCTGGTCTCGCTGATGGAGCATGACCGGCGCCGCCTGCGGGAGCGCGTGGACTTCATCACGTCGCCGGGGTACGGCGACGGCACTCCCGACTGGCGCCAGCGTCAAGGGCTCGTGCGCGGTGGTCCGTCAGCCGTCATCACCACCCTGGGTGTGCTGCGCTTCGATCCGTCAAGTCATGAGGCGTTTCTCGCCTCCTACCATCCGTTCACGTCGCCCACGGAGGTGCAAGCGAACACCGGCTGGTCGCTGCAGCTCG
>JAFAZN010000441.1 GCA_019239775.1 Chloroflexota bacterium | reverse complement strand
ACGAACACCAGCAGACCCAGGAACGGATCCTGGCCGATCACCACCGCCCCGGTTGCACCCGCGAAGCCTCCATGGGACAGCGCTTCGGTGGCAAACGCCAGACGCCGCACGACCACGAAATAGCCGATGACGCCACCCATGATGGCGACGATGGTTCCGGCGATGAACGCGTTCTGCATGAAGCCATAGCTGAAGATCTCGCGCAGATCGTCGATGAGATTCCAGGATGGCGCGAGCATGTCTACGCTCCAACGACGAACCGGTGTCCGTCCTCAGTGACGTGAACGTGCACCGGCGTGTCGTACAGCTGGCTCAGCACGTCACTGCGCACCACCTCGTCAAGGGAGCCGGCAATGACCCGCCCATCCAGGATGAACACAATTCCGTCCAGCATTTCGAGCATTGAATTGAGGTCGTGTGCAACCAGCATGACAGTCATACTGCGCGCGCGGCGAATGTCCTCCACCAGGTGGACGATCTCGTGCTGGCTCTTGATGTCCAGACTCGCCAACGGTTCATCCAGGAGCAGCAGTTTCGGATCCGTCAGCAGCGCCTGGGCGATCAGCAACCGCTGCTGCTCGCCACCGGAGAGCAATCCAACCGGTTGCTCCGCGTAGTCGGATGCGCCCACCGCTTCTAATGCTTCGTCGACGGCGCGGCGCTCCGCCGCGGACGGAGGCCCGAAACCCCACTTGTGACCGACGAGTCCCAGCAGCACCAGGTCGTACGCGCGCACCGCCAGGTCCGACGCCAGGCTGCGGCGCTGTGGAACATAGCCAATGGCTGGATTGCCGCGCCCTGGCGGCTTCCCCAACACACGCACGCTGCCGCCCGCGAGCTGCACCTGACCCAGCAGGACGCGGAGCAGGGTCGTTTTTCCCGTACCGTTGGGTCCGATAACGCCGACAAACTCGCCTGCCTTCAAACTGAAGTTGGCGTCAGTCCACACAGTGCGGCGCCCAAAGGCCACCGACCCGTTTTCAAACGCGAGGACCGCGGCGTCAGTTGAGGACGTCACGGTCGCACGCTCGGTGCGGAGTGGCTGGGGGATGGTCAACTACGAGGTGCCTGTCGCTTTCTGTAGCGCCTGGAGGAGGAGCTGGAGCTCGTTGGCGTGCCAACCCTGGAAGGTCTGCGCGCCCAGTGGCATGGTCTCGGACACACCGACAATTGGAATGTTGTTCTGCTGCGCCATTGCCTTCAACTGCTCGGTCAAACCAGTTACGGTCTGTGTGTTATAGACGAGCACCTTGATCTGATGGTTGGTGATCTGATTCTGGAACATCGCGACATCGCGCGCAGAGGGATCATTTCCCTCCGCTACGGCATTCATGAACTCCGGCGGCGAGATCAGGTTTAGACCGGTCGTGTAGGCCATGTCGACAAAAATCGACTCCGTCGCGCCGACAGGCGTGTTAGCGAATTTCGAATTAATCTGGTTGATCAGATTGTGGTAGGTGGCGAACTCCTGATCCAATGCTGCCGACTGCGCATCGTAATAGGCTGAGGCCTGCGGATTCAGCGCCTTCAACTTCGCCAGGATTGCTGCGCGAATCTGATCGACGTAGCCAGCGCTGTACCACACGTGCGGGTTGGCGCCGACTTGCAGTCCGAGCACATCACCTGCCTTCACCAGCGCAGGCTGCGTGGACAGCGTGCCCAGGATTTTGTCCGAGAAGTCGTCGTACCCGAGGCCGTCTTCGATCACCAGCTGGGCGCCCTGGTACGAGCGCACGTCGCTAGCAGCCGGCTGGAACTCGTGCGGGTCGGCGTCTGGATCAGACAGGATGGTCGTGGTCTGGACACACTGGCCGCCGATCTGATTGACCAGGCTGCCATAGAAGTTCTCCACCGCCAGCACTTGCACAGGTGAAGTCGGGCACGGCCCGTTGATCTGCGGCCCTGGTTGCCCCACCAGAGGAAGACCGTCACCGTTGAACTCCCACGGAAAACGCTCGTTGACGCCACGCACTTGCGCCTGGCCGTTGGAGTCCAGCACCCAGGTGTGCGTGCCATCGCTGAAGGAGACGACACCATCGACGGAGTGGTAGACGAGGCGGCCAGTGGTGGTGGGCTGTGTCGCCTCGCCCAGCTCGATGCGGTCGATCTCGGAACCAGTGCAGGTACCCACGCGATCGGGAATCTGGGACTGAAGCAGAGCAAAGCCGCCCGTGAGCTGACAGGCGCTCTGAGCGTGAACCGGGGTACCAGGCATCGCCAGGCTGGCGAGTAGCGCAAACACGAGTCCGAGCCGTCGTTGCATAGACCGTTCCTTTCGGCATAGTCGCTGAGTCAACCCGTCAGAGTGACGAGATGTCGTATCGTTGGGAACAAGCATGCCATCTGTTGAGACGGCATGTCAACTCAGTGCATCGTGCGCCGGCGCTCAGTGTGCTGGTGCGGCTTCCCGGCGAGGCCGGCTTGTCGTTCGCTGCTCGGCGCCGTTGCGGGCCTGACACGCCTCGCACAGCCCAGCGAATTCGAGCGTATGCGTGTCGACCCGGAACTTGAGCTCGTCCGCCAGACGCAAGATCTCCGCTTCAACTCCAGTCGCGTCCACCGGCAAGACCGTATTGCACCCGCTGCACAGCAGGTGATGGTGGTGGCCTTCGTCACACAGGGTGTAGCCGTGGCAGCCGTCAACATGGACACGCGCCAGCATGCCGTAGCGCTCCAGCAGGTCCAGCGTACGGTACACCGTGGCGCGCCCCACCCCATCGGGATGAAGCTCATACGACAGCGACTCTGGGTTGATCACGCCAGGCTGGGCGACCAGCGCACGTACGACGATCTCCCGCGGACCCGTCATCCGTTCGCCGCCCTCTTCGAGTCGACGCAACAACCAATCAGCGCGAGAGAGGTTGGTCCTGCGGTTGGAGGTCCTGGTCGCCATGTATCAGCACGATACTGCTTGTGAGACGCCGCGACAAGCGTTTCTTCCAGGCGATATCTCCCAAAGCGTGCAATGCGGATTCGAGGAACCACGCCAGCGCATGGTCCGCCCTGACAACCGGTCCGGCCCCACTGAGCTTCGGAGTTTGCCCCTTCTGGACTACCTCGTGCAGCACGGAATAGGAGATCGGGCGGGGACGCTGACCGACCCGCTTCTCAGGGATCAGCAGCCGGGTTCTGGCTACAGTCCTACCCCGATTAATTCGTTTAGCTCGATCAAGCGACTGGTTGCTCACGCCGGGCTCCGTCAGGTGGGGTGCCTTCGGCTGCGTTGACTTCCAGTAGCAGTTACTCCAAAGCTGGCACCGCTGAGATGAACGGGACCGACTTCGCCACACGATCGCCTGGCGGGTCTCGAGACCGAATCCGTCGCGTTGGCTTGACAGTTCTGGGTTATGCGCAATATGCGATTCGGTCTCGGGAAGTAGCTCCGGGGCCCGACGGGGAAAGAACAATGGTCCAACCGGTTAGCTATCCGGTTGACTTGTCGGCGTGGAAGCCAGACGATGCCAGCGTTCCGCATTACCTGGAAATGTACGGTGAAACAAATCCGACAGTAAGTTCCGCGTTTTCGGAAGTGATCCCACAAAACGCATCGCCAGACGGAGACGCCGTTACAACGAACCCGACACCTATCTATG
>JAFAZN010000286.1 GCA_019239775.1 Chloroflexota bacterium | reverse complement strand
GCGAGGGATGAGCCGCAGCGAGGGATGAACCTCGGTGAGAGAGGAGCGGCACGGCTTTAGCGAGGGATGAGCCGCAGCGAGGGACGAACCTGGGTGAGAGAGGAGCGGCACGGCTTTTCAGGTGGGGGCGGCGAGCGACAGGCGGCGGAGCTCGCGGCTATTCCAGGTTGCGAACCAGGCCACGCCTAGGAGGGGCGACAGGCCAATCGCCCACCCTAGCCAGACCGGGATTGCGGCTGGCGCGGCCACGTGTACTGCCACCCGCACGGAACCGCTACCGGCGGGACCGTCGACGTCGACCTCCACATCCCAGCTGCCGGCGACAGGCAACTCGAGCTCGGCGGCGTAGCTGCCAGGCTCGGTTGGCTCTTCTACGAGTCGCGCGGTGTGGGTGGGAGTCGCATCGGTGCCCAGGCCGGGCTCGCCAACGGCGGTGAGCCGCACATCATCCAGAGTGGCGCCGCCGTCGGCGCCCCAGACGGTGATGGGCAGGGCCTGGTCGACGTGAGCCGGGTCAGCGTACTGGCTGATGATCAGCCGATAGCCGCCGACGTCGCGTTCGGCCTGTGTGGCGGGGACGCCGTGCGCAAGGGCTGGCATCGCACCCAGGCTGACTGCCCCGAGCGCGACCAGTGCGATCGCGCTCATGGAGAAGACGCGGTTCATCGGGGGTTCCTCCGCAGGAGCTCGCCCCAGCCGGCGCCGAGCGCTGCGCTCAGCGCGCTCAGCAACATTGCGATCGGAAGGGCGAGAAGAATGGCGATACTGGAGGCGGGCGCCGGGATCTGGATGCCCGGAGGGAAGGTCAGGCCGCTGGCGATGGCGGCCGTAAGGGAGGTGCTCAGCCAGTGGGCCAGAGCGGCGCCACAGGCCCACTGGCTGAAGCCGAGGGCAGCGCCAACGAGCGCTGCGCTCACGTGCATCGTTGTGCGGAGGTCGACCATGAACGCAACTGCGACTATGGCCAAGAGCGGCACGAGTGACGTTGGGTTGAACTGGGGCGCAAGCGAGGCACTGCGGTAGCTCAGGCCCTCGAGTGCGGCGCCGGTCTGCACCGCCCAGGGGACGTAGACCGCCAGGCCGAGGCCAAGACCGAGGGCGCTGGCGGCCACCAGCGTGGCGCGCCAACGCCCGGGCATTGCGCGCTGCACTGCCAGCAGTGGCAGCGGCACGAGCGCGGCCAGCACCAGCGGATAGCTCATGACCTGGATCGGTCCGAAGTTGAACGTTGGGAGCAGCACTTCGCCCGGCTGGGCAAGGTTCACGAAGGTCCAAAGCAAGAACGTGCTGGCGAGCACCACGCCCGCTTTTGCCCAGCGCGAGTTTGGCCGCGCCACCAGCAGCGAGGCGGCCAGGTACAGCGCACCGCTGATGCGGATGAAGCCGCCCAGCATGCCCATCATGTGAAATGGCGCCCACAGCACGACGTCGACGCCGTAGAGCTCGTGCCAGTAGTTGTCCAGCGGCGCGGCAAGCGCAGTCGTCAGTGCACCAAAACCAGCGACGACTACGCCCAGTGGTGCGTGGAAGACGCCGAAGACCGTCACGCCATTTGCAAGATGACCTTGTCGACGGTACGTCCAGGTCTGCCACAGCACTACCACCAGACACAGCAGGCCGGCGACGCCGGTGGCTGAGTACAGCAGGGCGTGGGGCGGGGTGAGGAACGCGTCGCGGCCTACGCTTTGGTGCCACTGCTCATCCCAGGCAAGGCCGAGGATGCCGGCGAAGCTGCAGGCCAGCACGGCGGCGGTCATGACCGCGCGCAGACGCACTGCCTCAGGCCTCGGAGGTGCGTCAGCCACAGACGTATCCGTGGCAATCCTCGGGGGTGCCTTGGCCAAAGGGGCATGTATGCCAGGCTTGGCCGCTGTCAAAGTCATGGTCATTGGCGAACGCTCCCGCGTATCGAAGGTGAACGTGGCCACACTAGGACGTAGGTGCGCCGTGCACGTAGTGGGAAATCCCCTCAAATTGCGGGCGTGCACCTGCGCCGACGAAGGACGTCGGGTCGCGGGTACGCCCGAGGACGCCGCGCTGCAGCTCGAATGTGGCGCACAGGAGCCGACGGGTTCAACCCCCGCGGGAACAAAGACTTTCAGTCAACCGAAAGGTCTCGCCAATCGGCGGGGCAACGCGGATTCGCTTCGGCAGAAGGTGCGAACCGCTTGAGCTGGGAGGAGCATAGGCGCACATTGCCAGGGCGCAGCAGCTCGACGGCGCAGCGCGCTCCAGAGCTTGAGAATCCCACACACGTCGGTGGTTTCGCGGGACGGTAGGGTGGTTCTCGTGGGTCGGTATCCGATACGGGCGCATCTACCTCGCGCAAGGTGGTGGCGATGACCCGCGTGCTGGTGGTCGAAGACGAGCCGCTGTATCGCGAGCTGCTCTGCACGGCCCTAGCAAGTCGAGCTGACCTCGACGTAGTGGGAACCTTCGGCGAGCCCTACGCCGCGCTCGCCGCGGCGGGATCGCTGCAGCCGCACGTGGCGCTGCTCGACATTCAGCTCGGCGACGCCATGGATGGCGTAGAACTTGGGCTCCGCCTACGTCAGCTGGACCCGCGCCTCGGCGTGGTGCTGCTGTCGAATCACGTCGAGCCGCGCTATGTATCCGCGCTGTCGCCAGAGGTCGCGGCGGGCTGGTCGTACCTGCTCAAGCAATCCGTTGCCGACGTCGCCACGCTCGAGCGAGCCGTCCTCGGAGCGCGAGACGGCTACGTGACGGTGGACCCGAAGGTGCTGGCGCGACTCGAACCACGGCGCCAGAGCGCGCTGCAAACGCTGGCGCCGCGCCAGCGCGAGCTACTCGAGCTGCTCGCGGCCGGACTGACCAACGTGGCCATTGCCGAGCGCATGGTGCTCTCCGCCAAAGCCGTCGAAAACGCGATCACCCGGCTGTACAGCGACCTCGGCATCGACCGGGAGGATCGTACGGTCCAACCGCGCGTCCAGGCCGTGCTGCTGTACTTGCGCGGCAGCCGCCTGCGGTAACGGGAAACGCACCGCGAGACAGGCACCTGAGCCGGCCGCGCCCTCAAGGCGCCACTCGCCGCCTATTTGCTCGACGCGCGCGGCCACACTGTCCAGGCCAAGGCTCGGCACCAGCGTGCTCGGATCGAAGCCGCGGCCATCGTCCTGGACTGCAACTGATAACCACGCATCGCCGATTTCCAGCGTGATATCGACCGACCGTGCGTTGGCGTGGCGCAGCACGTTGGAAAGCCCCTCCTCGATCGCGCGGTACGCCGTCAGACGCAACTCTTCGGGCAACGCGCTGGAAGGCGGCGCGTCCAGCTCGCGCAGCCGCGGCGAAGCGTGCAGCCGCACCACCAGGCCGCGACGTTCGAAACGGTCGGCCAACGACTCGACCGCTGCGACCAGGCCCATGCGAATGATGCTTGGATGCAGCAGGTGGCTGACCTCGCGCACTTCGGTCTCACGAATGCGGTCGAGGTCGTCGCACACCTCGCGCAAACTTTGGCGAATCGCCTCGTCCGTGGCGGACATCAGGGCCTCATCCAGGTGCAAACGGGCGAGCAGCAGGCGTGCTTGAACACGACTGTGCAGCATCTCGGCGATTTCCCGCCGTAGCCGCTCTTCCGCGGCGGTTACGCGACGGCGAGAGGCGGCCATGTCAGCCAACTGCTGTTCGAGCAGCCGCAACCGACGCCGCGTGGCGTCACGCAGGACGATGACGCGGCCCTCTCCGCCGCGAACATCGGAGACCTGGACATCCAGGAACTGATCGCGCAGCTGTACCTCGTCGGTAGCACCTGCGGAAAGACTTGCGAGCTCGGGCGCGACTTGCTGCACGGATTGGCCGATCGCGGCCACGGCAGTAATGCCAAGAAGACTTTCCGCGGCGGGGTTCAGCTCGACGATACGGCCGAGCCCGTCAACGACCAGGACGGCGTCGGCCATACCGGCGACCACCGTGCCATGCGCGATTCTCGCCAGATCCAGCAAGCGCCCGTGCCGCGTCAGAGTCCACGCGACCGCCCCGAACGCGAATGGCATGACGGCGGGACTGATCGAGGTCAGCGACGGCGACGTCGGAAACGGCAAGAGCCCAGAGCCAAGCACGGCCTCGACTGCTCCAGGCAAGCTGAACCCAACCAGCAGCCAGCCGAGCTGGCCGCGGAACGCTCGCGGCGCGACCACCAGCGCGTACGTGAGCAGGAGCAGGGCGAGGATGTACGGCAGCGCTTCGACAACAGAGATCACGCGGTATACCGGCCCGGGGGTGTGCTCGATGTTGTTGCCAGCGACGGCAACGTGTTGCCAGAGGAGGCCGGTACTGCCGTTGGTGAGCAGGATGGCGAGGCCCATTGCCGGGATCGCTGCCAGCCGGAGGAGTGAGCCGCGGCTACGTACCAGGCGGCGCAGGAACCCGGTGAACTCGGCCGCAAAGAGCAGTACGAGTGGCGGCAGCGGCAGGAGTAACGCCACCGCGATGACGTCCAGGGTGAGGCGACTGGCGTCGTCGACGGACAGGGGGTCCAGCGCATAGCAGAGGGCGCGCAGCGCGACGAGCAGGCCAATCAGTCCGAGCCAGCGTGCGCCCGGGATGGTCACGCGACGGCGCCAGCCGCGAATGCACAGCCACACGCAACCCGCTGCGACGGCAACGTACAGGGGCGTCAGCAGGATCGCGGGTTGCATCGCTCGGCGTTTACCGGACGAGGAGCTCGAACGTCAATTCCTCACCGTCCTCGTCATCCCACTGGCTGCCGTTTTGGACAAAACCGAGCTTACGCACCAAACCGAGCGACGCCAAATTGTTGGGCGCAACATTCGCGATGAAGTGGTGGACGCCGTGCTCGCGCGTGGCCCAGCCGAACAACGCCTGGACCGCTTCGAGCGCGTAACCCTGGCGACGATAGTGCGGTTCCACCGAGTAGCCAACTTCGAGCGCGTGCCGACCATCGGGTGGACCGTGAAACCCGATGTGGCCGATGACGCCGCGGACTGGCTCGCGCAGCACCATGCCGCGCAACAGCCATGGTTGCATGGTGAGGTCCGCATCGAGCTGCACGAGGCGATAACGCATCGTGCGACCGGTGCGGCCGGGCCAGGTATCCGGGAGCTCGGCACAAATCAACTCCGCGGCGCCACGAAGGTCACCAGCCAGCGATGCGCGCATGAACTCCGGCGACATGGACACGAGGTCCAGTCGCGCAGAGACAATTGGCGGAACGTTCAAATCTCTATGCGACGGCTGGAGCCTCGGTAAAGTCGATGTCGCGACGGAATTGCCGCATGTATAGCTCGTAGTAGAACCCGCGGGCCGCAAGCAATTGTTCGTGTGTGCCACGCTCCACGATCTTTCCATCCTTAACGGCCAGCACCTGGTCGGCGTGGCGGATGGTGCTCAAGCGATGCGCAATCACGAACGAAGTCCGACCGTGCAGCAACTCCTCCAGGGCGTGCTGGATCATCCGCTCCGTGCGTGTATCCACCGATGAGGTGGCTTCGTCCAGGATCAGGATGCGCGGCTGCGCCAGTGCCGCGCGCGCAATCGCCAGGAGCTGACGTTGCCCAAGGCTCAAACCGGTGCCGCGTTCGCCCAGCACCGTGTTGTACCCCGATGGCAGACGTTCAATGAACGTATCAGCGCGCGCAAGCTTCGCAGCATCGATGACTTCCTCATCCGTGGCGGACGGCCGACCGTAGCGGATGTTGTTCATGATGGTGTCGCTGAACAGGAATGAGTCCTGCAAAACGATGCCAATTTGCGAGCGCAGACTGCGCGCGGTCACAGAGCGCACGTCGGTACCGTCGATGGTGATTCCACCATCGGATACGTCGTAAAAACGCGGAATTAGATTGGCCATCGTCGTCTTGCCTGCGCCGGTCGGTCCGACGATGGCTATCATCTGGCCGGGCTCCGCAACCAGGCTCACATCGCGTAGCACCGGTTGACCTGGCTCGTACTCCGCCCACACGTGATCGAATTCAACGCGACCTTCAATCGGTGGCATTTCACCTGCATCCGGAGCATCCTGAAGGTCCGGCACGACGTCCAGGAATCCGAAGATCCGCTCACCTCCAGCGATCGCACTCTGCACGTTGGTCCACATCGCCGAGATCTGCGAGATCGGTTGATTGAACCGTTGTGTGTACGCGATAAACGCCACGATCAGACCCAACGATACAGTGCCGCCAGCGACGCTCTGGCCGCTCAGCAGAATGAATCCGCCAACGCCCGCAACCAGTGCCACTGCCACATAGCCAAGCGCCTCCAGCGACGGTTGAAGCGCGCTCGTGTATGCGACCGCGCGAATGCTCGCATCACGGCTGGCCGCGTTCGACTCCGAGAACGTCTCGATGTTCTGGTCCTCGCGGTTGAAGGCCTGCGCTTCGCGCACCGCGGACAGGTTTTCCTGCAGGCTCGCATTCACATCACCCACGCTGCGGCGGACCTGACGGAACGCCTGCCGCGCACGACCTGAGAGCCACGACGTGACAATGAACATCGCAGGCGTGACCGCGAGCGCCACCAGCGCAAGCACCAGGTTCTGGGTGAGCATGGTGTAGGCGATCCACACGATCAGCAGCGCACCCTGGACCACGCCGATCAGCGGGAAGCCCATCGCTTGCTGCACGGTGTCCGCATCATTGGTGATGCGACTCATCACATCACCCGCTTCATGCTTGCTGTAGTACCCCAGCGACAGCCGATGAATGTGCGCAAAGACCTGCTGGCGGATCGTGCGCAGTGCGCTCTGGCCCATGTACGACATCACATAGAACTGCAGGCCAGTCAGCAGGGAGCTCGCGATGTAGATCACGCAGACCAGGAGCACCAGGCCGGTGAGACCGGCGAGATAGGTCTGCGTGGTTGCACCCGGAGGAATTGTCGCGAGCCAGCAGTGCGCCTCAGAGGTGGGAGCCGTGCCGACCTGGGTGGCGGGCGCGAGGTAGCAATCCACTGCCTGTCCGATCAGGTTGGGAATCACCACCTGCAGGTAAGTGCTCAGGAGCACCAGGATGACTTCGAGGACCAGGATCCACGAATACTGGCGGAAGTAACTCCAGAAACGACCGAGCGTTTCGCCAACGGCTCTTGGTTTGCGCGCTTCCTGCTGGAAGATCCAGTCGCGCTGACCCATCATCATGGCCGCGAGCCTCCAGCGCGTGCGAACGCGCTCGCGGCGCCATTGCGGGCCGCGACACCATCGACCGGGGCTGCGCTGGGCGCTCTGGTCGGCGCGTCGTCCAGCAGCTGCGAGCTATAGATGTCGGCGTAAATTTCTGATGACTCCAGCAACTCTTCGTGACTGCCGCGCGCGGCCACGGCACCTTTGTCCAATACCAGGATCTGGTCCGCGTTGCGGACGGTACTGATTCGCTGCGCAATCACGAAGGAGGTCCGCCCGACCATGAGCTTCTCGAGCGCTTGCTGAATCTGATACTCGGTGGCAACGTCCACGCTGGAAGTGGAATCATCCAGGATCAGAATTCGCGGATCGGTGAGCAGCGCACGCGCAATGGCGATACGCTGTTTCTGGCCACCGCTCAATGTTGAGCCACGCTCACCGACTGGCGTTTCGTAGCCGAGCGGGAAATCCATGATGAAGTTGTGCGCCGCCGCGGCGCGCGCCGCGGACACCACGTCCTCGAGTGTGGCGTCAGGACGACCGTACGCGATGTTTTCGCGAATGGTGCCCGAAAACAACGTGGTTTCCTGAAGCACGATGCCGATGTGCGAGCGCAGGTCCTCGAAGCGCACGTCGCGCACGTCGCGGCCATCCACCAGCACCCGGCCGGCGGATACATCGTAGAAACGCGGAAGCAAATTGATGATCGTGCTCTTGCCGCTACCAGTCGCTCCGAGGAGCGCCAGGGTCTGACCGGGCTCCACCTCGAATGAGACGTCGCTGAGCACCGGTTCGCCACCCTTGAAGTAGCGGAACGTGACCTTGTCGAACTGGACGCGACCCTGCACCTCGGGTAGTCCAATCGCGTCAGGTTTGTTGGCAATCTCGTTCTGCGTATCCAGGATCTCGAAGATGCGCTCTGCCGAAGCGGAGGCCTGCGACATCAAGTTGATGATGAAGCCAAGCTGACCCATTGGCATGAACAGATACCCGAGGTAGAGGCTGAACTTCTGCCACTCGCCGACGGTGAGCGTGCCGCCGATAATCTGGCGTCCGCCGAAGTAGAGCACGGCGGCCTGGCCCAGGCTCGCAATCAGAAAAACGACCGGGAACAGGAAGGAAAACGTTCGGCTGACTTTCAACTGCTGCTCCAGCAGTGCCTCAGCCGAAGCATCAAAGCGGGCCTGTTCGTGTGGCTCGCGGCCGAACGCGCGGACGACTTTCAGGCCCGCCACGTTTTCCTGCAGCACCGTATTCAATGCGCTGATGCGGATCTGGACGGACATGAACAGTGGCTGCGCCAGTCCACCGAACCAGAAGAACACGACGAACGCGATCGGTAGGATTGGCAGCACCACCAGCGTCAAGCCCGCGTTGCTGAACCACATCACGACTAACGTGGCAGTGAGCAGGAGGAAGGATTGCAACGCCATCACCAGGCCCTGACCAATGAACAGGCGGACCTTCTCCACGTCGTCGGTGGCGCGGATCATCAGCTGACCGGTCTGGGTACGGTCCAGGTACGAAAACGAAACGCGCTGGATTTTGGCGAACAGCTCGTTGCGGAGATCGAACGCGATATTTTGCGAGATGCGCTCGGCGTTGTATTGCTGGCCGTACGCGAACAGCGCGCGCACGAGGCTGAAGACCACGATGGCGATCATCGCGCCCACGAGCGCTGCTTTTACGCTGTCCGCGTTGCTCTGGAGTTGGACACCACCAACGACCGAATCGATGATGATTCGCACCAGTTGCGGCACGATCAGCTGGGCGATGGTGGCGATCAGCAGCGAGCCGTAGGCAAGAACGGCGATTTTGCGATGTTTTGTGGCGTATCGCAGCGCACGCATGAGGACGGCGAAATCCAGACGCGGGCGCGGGCTACCGCGAGGCGGGCGAGCGGCCATGGGCAGGAATAATAGGCGAAGCGGTTCAATCCACCCGTGGTGTTTCGCCTCGCCGCGTTAGCGAATGCGAGGTCTGAGCCTGTTCCCTCTTTCAGGGATGGATGTTGTCTTTACACAGCGTATGGCAGTCGCAGCGTTCGCCCGAGGGGCATACGCAGCATGAGATGCAACCAGGAAGGATCCTGGACCTCTGGTATGAGATCAAAGCCCGAAGGATCCTGGACTTCTTTTGCTGCGTAGATTAGGCAGCCCGCTGGCGGTACTGTATGTGTTGCTGTGGGCATCGGCGTATGTCCCGAGCAAGATCGGCGCGACGGCCATGCCGCCGCTGTGGTTCCTGGTCGGTCGCTTTCTGGCCGCGGGCGTGCTCATGGCCGCCCTCGCGCTCGTGCTCAAGCGCCCGTTTCCGCGCCGACCCAACGACTGGCTCGCGTACGCCGCCCTCGGCGTGTTTGCGAATGCGGCGTATCTCGGCTTGACCTACGCCGCGCTGAGTCGAGGCCTTGCGGCAGGCATTGCCTCAATCGTGGCCAGCACCAATCCGCTGATCCTGGCGCTCATTGCGCCGCGGCTGCTCGGCGAACCGCTCACCAGGAACAAGCTCCTGGGCATGCTCCTCGGCTTCGGCGGCGTCGTCGGAGTCATGCTGGCGCGTACTGGCACCGAAACGGCGCGGCCTGAGGACGTCGGCCTGGCACTGCTTGGCGTCACGGCCAACGTCGCCTCGACAATCCTGTTCAAACGCGCCCAGGGCTCCAACGACCTCCTCGCCATCAACACGATCCAGCTGCTGGCGGCAGGTCTGGTACTCATTCCCGCGGCAACGCTGATCTACGGCGGACCACGCGTCGAACTCAGCAGCGCGGTCGTGGCGAGCTTTCTGTACCTCGTGCTGATCCTGAGCGTAGGGGCCTCGCTGCTCTGGTTCTGGCTCCTTTCGCGCGGCGCGGCCAGCCGCGTATCGGCTTTCTATTTCTTGACGCCGATCTTTGGCATCTTCTTCGGTGCGCTATTTCTGGGCGAATCCGTCGGCCCCGGGGATGGCATCGGACTGGTCGCCGTCGCGCTTGGGATCGTGCTCGTCCAGCGAAACTGAGTACCATCGCGGGGTGGTCCAGGCGGAACCTGTCGCACGCCCGGTTTCAGCCGAGGCGATCCTGAATGAGTTGTACGACCTGCGCATCAGCCACGTCATCAATGTGCCCGATACGCATCAGCGAACACTGCTGAAGGCGTTGTCTCAGCAATCGCGCATCAAACTGCTGACGGCATGCACCGAGGACGAAGCCATCGCCATCAACGCAGGGCTCTGGATTGGTGGCCTGCGACCGATGTTGTCCATTCAACAGGTGGGGCTACTCGCGGCGCTCAATAACGTGAAGGCTCTCGCGATGGATGCACGCATTCCGACGTGCATGCTGGTGGGCTACTTCGGTCGCGACGTGAGCCTGACGGCACGCGAAAATCCCGGTCGCGGAGTAAATCTCATCGAGCCTACGTTGGACGCGTGGCGCATCGCATACTTTCCAATTGAAGGCCCGGAGGACATCAGCGCAGTCAGCAGCGCATATCGTCACTGTTTGGAACATAGCGGTGCGTCGGTTGTGCTGATTGGTGCGCCAACCGCATGAAGCGAAGGGACGCGATCGACGCGCTGGTCGCGCGCAGCTCCGGCGCCGTTACCGTTACGACCGAGCAAGCGATTGGCGCCTGGCGCGCAGCTGTGCCGGAGCCGGCCAACGAGATTCCCGACCACCTGGATGTTGTCGGCTGCATGGGAAGCGCATCCACCATTGCGCTGGGTATTGCGCTCGCGCAGCCGCATCGCACCGTCATCATTGTCGACGGTGACGGGAGCCTGCTCATGCAGCTCGGCTCGCTCGTCACCATCGCCGGCGCTGCGCCGGCGAACCTCTTTCATTTCGTGTTCGAAAATGGCGTGTACGAGACGTCTGGGAGCCAACCACTACCCGGTGAAGGACGTTTCGACCTCACGGAGATGGCGCGTGCCGCCGGCTATGCTGAGAGCCTCCGTTTCGTTGATGCGACTCGCTTCAGCTCCGAGCTGCCGAGCCTCCTGCAGCGGCGTGGTCCAATATTCGTGTCGGTGCGCACAGAACCGGAGGATGGCTTTCTGATTCGCTCATCGGCCGGCACCAAGCTGGAGCAGCAGGTGCACAATTTACGCGCGCGATTGGTGGGCACGCCTTCATGAAAATCACCGGATTTGTCAGTCACATCGTGCGGACGCCCGCGGACAATCCTCTCGTTGTCGGACTGCCCGAGCGGAACGATACGCGCGAATTCGTCACCTTGGAGCTGCAGACCGACCAGGGTCTCACCGGTCTTGGATTGACCTTCTTCGGTGGCGCGCTCACGGGTGCTCTCAAAGCAGCGGTGGATGCGCTTGCGGAACTTGCCGTTGGCGAAGATCCAACGCATGTCGAGACGATTGCCGCGAAAGCCCAAGCGGCCGGCGGCGGGGCGGGGCCGGGTGGCATCTACACGCTGGCGCTCTCGGCCGTTGACATCGCCTGCTGGGATCTGCGCGGCAAAGCCGAAGGCAAGTCAGTCTCGGAGCTGCTGGGTGGTCTGCGCGACCGGGTGCCGACGTACGCCAGCGGCGCACTGCTGCGCCAGCATCCGGTGGATTATCTGGCGACTTCGGGGCCGCGGCTGGTGAGCATGGGCTTCCGCCAGATGAAGATGCAATGCGGGTCCGAGCCGACCGTGTCCGCATCGGTGGAGCGCGTTCGCGTGATGCGCGACAGTATTGGTCCAGACGTCGATCTCATGTGCGACATCAACCAGCTCTGGAGCGTGCCGCACGCCATCCGAGTTGGCAGGGCCATCGAGGAGTACGGCCTGTTCTGGCTCGAAGATCCGGTGGCGCATGATGACTTTCCAGGTCTTGCAACCGTGGCGGATAACCTGGTGATGCCTATTGCGGCTGGTGAGTATCACTACGGAATCGTGCCTTTCCGCCACCTGCTGGAGTCGCGCTCGATTGATATTGTCATGATCGATCTCTTGCGCGTGGGCGGCATCACGCAGTGGATGAAAGTCGCGGGTATGGCGCAGGCCTTCAACCGGCCGGTCGTTTCGCACCTTATTCCGGAGATCCACCTCCACCTGGTGGCAGCTATTCCGAATGGGCTCACGGTGGAGTACATGCCATGGACCTATCGGTTGTGGACGGAGTTTCCATCGGTGGAACTTGATGGATGCCTGCGAGTTCCTTCCAAACCCGGTTTGGGGCTGGAATTCAGCGCCGAAGCGCTCAATCGTTACGCGGTCGTATAACGCGCCCGACTGCTATCGCCCCGGAGCGCGAAACAACCAGGAGGGATCCTGGACCTCTGGGGCGGAATCTCACGGACCTCAACCGACGGAGGTTGCACCCACAGGGATAAACCTCACCGAGTTCACCCCTCGGGTGGAGTTTCCGCGTTACTGGTAGATGACCAGGTCCGGTGACGGGTCCAACCCCAGCACGTCCTTGGGCGTGAGCAGCGGCACGTCGTGGTGGTAGAAGAGTTTGATCCCCGAGTACTGGACTCCCTGGTCGTGCACGTAACTTCGGTATTGCGCCAGTTTCAGGGCAGGCGGGCCGAAGCCGTCCATGGTGACGACGATCTGCACATTCGGATCGGAGTGGGCGATTTCCCAGGCATTGGTAACCATGGAGTCGGTGAAACGGTGGACGACCAGGATCTTCGGCGGCAGATGTTCCGAGGCGACCAGCTCTGAAAGCGTGCGCACGACCCCATCAATGGTGGAGGCGTCCAGGGTTCCCACCACTTCACCTGGAATGTGTCCTGACGGTATGGCAAATTCTGGGTCAAGCGCCAGGTGGACGTAGGGTCGACGGAGGTACGGGATAAGTGCCTCCACCTCCTCGGGCACCGTGCTCAAGCCAATCTGGACATCGAGGATCAGGAGCGCATCGTTGGCTTCCGCCCAATTGGCGACCTGCTCGATGACCTCTGGTTTCATACGGGCACGGTAGAGGCCATCCTCGCCGGCCCAGCCCTGGGCGGCCGGTGTCACCAGCTCGAGTGCGGGCACGAATGGCCGCGACGCATCGGTCACCGCGTACGCTGCCATTTGCTGCTTCAGCCGTGCGAGCATCTGCTCGGAAGGCAACTCGCCCAGGATGCCCATCTCCTTAGCCAGGGGGTTGCCGTAGAACGAGAGGATGCGGTGTTCCGGCAAGAGGCCAGCCGGTCGCGGCGCAAGCGTGGGCACGAGCGTTGGCACCAGTGTGGGCGGCGCCGTTGGCCGAAGTGGCACGGTTGTCGACGTAGGCGGTGCGACCGTTGCCAGGGCCATCAGCGCTTCAGCTACCGGAGTTGGCGCTGCCGCCTCCGTGCTTGTCGCGGAGGACATCGATGCCACGATCGTGAATGCCGCGCCGCAGAGGCCAAAGACTGCCAGGGCCATGAGCAACGCAGCTCCCGGCGGCCGCCGCCGTTTCGCGCGGATGGCAGCGCGATGTCGACGGCGCCGCTTTTGGGAGTACGAATAGCCGCGGGCTGTGAACATCGCTGCAAAACGCCGGTACCGATCGTAGTGGGCTGAGGTACAACAGCGCTATGCCGATCACGCTGAATCACACCATTGTGCCGTCACGCGACAAGGAGCAATCGGCTCAGTTCTTCGCCCGCATCTTCGGGGTGAAGTACTCCGGGCCAATTGGCCACTTTGCCCAGGTGCGCGTCAATGAAGAGTTAGCGTTGGACTACGACAACCGCGAGCAGTTCGAGTCACACCACTACGCTTTCGTCGTCAGCGACGACGAGTTCGACACCATCTTTGGTCGGATCAAGTCAGAGAAGGTGGCGTACGGCAGCGGGCCGAATTCATCACGGGATGGCGAGATCAACCATCGCCGCGGCGGGCGTGGGCTCTACTTCGCCGATCCCGATGGGCACCTGCTGGAGATCATGACCGTCCCCGAGTAAGGTCCCACCCGCCCACCCTAAACAGGAGGCGGTTAGTTATCTGTCGAGCCGCCGTTGTCGCGGCGGAGGTTTCTGAGAAAATCCTCCAGGTCCTGCAGCACGGCGGCTGAGCTGGGTAGTTCAGCGGGCGGCTCGGATGGCTCGTACTCAGACGAGGCGGGCGTCTCCTCGGCGGTATACGGCAAGCGGTCGACGGCTTCTTTGAGCTCGGGCCGCTCTGCGAGAAACTGGTCGATGCGCTCGGCTACCACCAGGCTCTCGGCGTCAAGATCGCTGAGCGGGAACTGGATGGTGCCGATCTCGCCGGCCATGCGCAGCAGCGCTGCCGAGGCTCGCGGATTGGGCATGTCGGTCAGATAGCTTGGCGAAGACGTGCTCAAACTGAAGGCCGGCAATCCCCGGTCTCGCGCCGCGGCGAGCAACACGGTGGTGATGCCCGTCGGGCCTTCATACCGGCCGGACCCGATCTGGCGTCGACGCAGCAGGGACCTGAGGTTGTCGGTGGTAGCCCAGCCACGCATCGGCGGCGTCGCCCGGTGATGGACCGGCGCGAGAACGGCGCCGAAGCTCACCAGGGTGTCGGTTCCAAGCTTCTGAAACACGTCGAGCACCACGGTGGTGAAGCCGCGCCAACGGAGATTCGGCTCGGGCGCGGTAAACAGCACCAGGTCATGCGCCTGGTCCTCGGGCATGTGCACCGCGAACCACTCGACCTTCGGCCAGACGGGCTCACGCCGACCTGGTGACGGGTGACTCACCCGCGGGCGGGTATCGGTGAACGCGTAAAACGGCTCCGGGTCGAGCTCGGCGATGCGGCTGGCTTCGAGATGATCAACCAGATAGCGCACCGCCCCGGTCGCGGCGTAGCCCGCGTCGATCCAGCCGCCAAAACCAACAATTGCCAGTGGCCGACGCAGCTCTTGCGCCTCGAGGGACTCAATCTCGCGCAGGTACTCGCTGGATTCGGCCATTCGACGCGAGTGTAAAGCATTGGTCCGATGCGGTACCGTGGTGTGCGGTAGCAATCAGATGGCGATCGTGCATCGTGCCAGCCCGCTGCGCATCGGGCCGCTGACCATCCAGCCAGTTTCGGACGGCGCGATTCTCCAGATGCCACCGGCGAGCATTTTCAAGGATGCCGCGTCCGAGGAGTGGCAGCCGCACGTGCCGCTGAACGCCCATGGCAACATCGAGCTGGCGCTGACCTGCCTGCTCGTGCGCGTCGGGGACCGACGCATCCTTGTCGACACCGGCTTTGGGCCGCGCCCGGATCGACCGGAAGTAGGCCTTCTCGCGCAGTCGCTGGCGGAGGTTGGCGTCTCGGCCGAGGACGTCGACACCGTCGTGCTGAGCCATCCTCATGGTGATCACGTGGGCGGCACCGTCCTCGGCGCTGGTGAAGCAGCAACACCCGCGTACCCGAAAGCGCGCTACTGGTTGGGCAAGGCGGATTGGGAACATGGACGCCAGCCAGGTGCTCCCGTGGTTGAGGTGGTGCAGGAAAAAATCGCGCCGCTGCACGCGGCGCAGCGCCTCGATCTGGCCGACGGTGAGCAGGAGATTGCCCCTGGTGTGCGCTTGCTACCGCTGCCTGGCCATACGCCTGGGCACATGGGCGTGGCATTTACGGCGGGCCAGGAGACGGCCGTGTACGTCGGCGACCTCGTGCACCACGCGCTGCAGATCGACCATCCCGAATGGTCGCCCGTGTTTGACTCGCTACCACAGCTTTCGCGCGAGACACGCCAAGCACTGGTGGAGCGCGCGCGACGCGAAGGCGCCCTGGTGCTGTCGTATCACCTGCCGTTTCCCGGGATCGGGCGCATCACCAACGCCGGCTGGGAGGCTGTCGCTGGCTGAGGCGGCCGAGGCGCAGCTTGCGGCGTTGGAGCGCGCTGTTGCTCCTCGCGCGCCAGGTTGGGCATGGGTCCTGGTCGTCTTCGGGCTGGTGCTCGCGGTCGGCCTTTCGGCGCACGCGGCTACCGCGTACACCACCATCGACCGCATCAGTCCCGACGGTGGACTTAATCCCGTGCTGTTGTTCGAGGACTTGGGTGTGAACGGTACGCGCGTGCCCGCGAGCATCGATGCCAACAATCGCGCCGCCTACGCTCGCGCCGTTTCGCAGTACGTCCTCGATGGCACAGGTGTGTGCCTCGGCGTCGCCCTGGCGTTCGCAGGACTCTTCATTCGCATCAACAGGTAGGAGCGCTCTGCAACATGACAATCGCCGAACGAGTTTGGACCGAGAAGTTCGCACAGATGTCGCATGGCCGGACGCGCTACTGGGAAGCCGGCACGGGCACCCCCACAATTTTGATCCATGGCGCCGGCTGGAATTCGGGCTGCGAGAGCTGGTCGCTGGCCATGGGACCGCTCTCGCAGCAGCTTCGGGTCCTGGCGATCGACTGCCTCAACTGGGGCAGCGGCGACGTACTCGACCAGGAATTCTCGTTCGCCTACCTGGTGGACCACATCCGCGAATTCATGGACGTGCTCGGTATTGACCAGGCCAACGTGGTGGGGCATTCGATGGGCGGCTGGATTCTGAGCCTGCTCTCCTATGAGAGCCCTAACCGTGTGCGCAAAGCGGTGAACGTGTGCGGTGGTGGCGCAGCCACGCGACCGTTGCAGAACATGGTCGAATTCAAGGTGCCGGCGCCCGAAGCCATTCGAGAGCACTACAGCCGCATGGCCGCGGCATCTGGCGGAGCCTTTACTGCAGACGAGCTTGCGGCGACCTTCATTGCCAAGCGCGACCTGCCAGGGCATGCTGAGGCGTTTGCCAAAGTCATGCGGCACATGACCAACCCAATCACGCGACAGCGGTACAACGTGCTGCGCCGGCTGCCGCACATCCAGGTGCCAACGCTGGTGATCTGGGGGCGCAATGACCCGGTCAACTCGTTCGAAGAGGTTGGTAAGCCGACGGCCAACGGCATTCCCAACGCCAAGTTCGTTGTCTATGACGACACGGGACACGGCGTGCCCGTAGAGCAGCCAGAGCGCTTCGCAAAAGACGTGCTCGGGTTTCTGAGTGCCGAATAGACTGTGAGGGGTGCCGAAGATCGACTGGTTTGATAGTTTTGACGACCAGCCCCGATGGGAGCCACGCATCAGGCGCGATCGTTTCCGCAGGGATCCACGCGACCGCCGCACCCGCCTGGAGCAGATCATCGCCATGGCGGCGCTGCCGCCGGTGTCGCAAGAGCCGCCCGTGCGCCGGCCGCTGCATCTGATCTGGGGTACTCCGGCGCGGTCGGCCACCGACCAACCAGGCTCTGCCTGACGCCCGGCTGAACGTCACAAAACTCCGCACATTTCGACCCTCCAGAGCCGAAGATGTGCATGAATACACGGGTTTGCACGCGCCACGTTGCCTACCCTGTCGGATCTAGGTGTCAATGGAGACCCGCGCTATTGAGCACCGCCGCGGCCGCGTGCTGCTGCTCGAACCGAATGCCGCGCTGCGCTCGGCGATTCTGACCATTCTCACCGCCGAGCACTACCGGGCGGAAGTCATCGAGTCGCTCGAGCAGGGGCTCGATCTCGCAAGTGAGACAGCCAACGCGGTGGCCCTCGTTGCCTGGCAGACCATGCAGGGCTTGCTTTCGGAAGACCACCGTGCAGAGCTTGCTGATGTCAACGGTCGCCTGCGTTTGGTGGTCATGGTCCCACGGCGCTGGTCACGGTTGCTCGATGCGACGGACCTCTCGAGCGCGGTGGCGGGGCTAATCGCGAAGCCATTTGAGGCGGAGGAGCTCATTCAAAAGCTGTCCGCGGCGTTCGCGATCCCGTCACGCACCGAAGCGGATTCGGTCACGAACTGACGAACGGATCCAGCCCGCCTACGCTTCGAGCTGCTGGGCGTGCAGCCAGGTTTCCAGCAGCACCTGCGCGACCTGTGCCGCGTCGCTCAGCCGCGAACCATCCTCCGGCCCCGCAGCCGCGAGCACTTTGAGACGAGCCTCGAAGGTTGGCCCGTCCGGGTCCTTCATGATCGTCGAATGCAGGATCTCCAGGGTTGCCGCCTGGGCCTGGGGCAGCAGCTCCTCGTCGCCGAGCAGCAGCAGCTGTTCCTGGCAGAACTCGCGGGGTGATGGGCCAGGCATGTCAGTAGTAGATGACGCCTTTGATGCCGCCGGCCGCGGCGACCACGTCACCGTTGACCGCGGCCGCTTTCGGCGAGGCCAAGAACGTGACAACGTATGCGATATCGCGAGCGTCGATCCACCGACCGGTCAGGTTGTTGATCATGCGTTTTTCGGCGTCGGCCTCACTGATGCCCTGCCGCTGGGCTGAGGCGGCAATCACGCCGGCCGTTTTCTCGGTTCGCGTCAGGCCTGGGTGCACCACCGTGACGTTGATGCCGTGCGGCCCGAGCTCATCCGCCATGTTCTTGGTCATTGCGACTACCGAGACGTTGCGCATGCTGCCGATGATGGAGCCGGTGCTGCGAGCCGCAAGGCCGCTAATGTTGATGATCCGACCCCACCGCTGGCGGATCATGTGCGGCGCAACCTCGCGCGCGCAGCGCAGGTAGCCCATGACTTTGACGTTCACGTCCGCCCAGAACAGGTCGTCGGTCACGTCGCCGAGTTTGGGAACGGCTCCTTGACCGCCGGGCTGGGCGGCGCAGTTGACCAGGATGTCGAGGTGGCCGAGCTGACTCGCCGCCTGCTCGACCATAGCCTTGACCGAGGCATCGTTGCCGGTATCGGCCGCGATGGGGACGATGCGCCGTCCGGTCGCTTCCGCCAACTCGGCGGCGGTTGTCTGAAGGTCCGCGTTGGAGCGGGCCACGATCGCTACGTCCACACCCTCGCCCGCAAGCTCGCGCGCGATTGCCTTGCCAATGCCGCGGCTGCCGCCGGTCACCAGCGCCGTCTTACCGGCCAATTCAAGGTCCACGTCACGAAGTTGAGACCAATTGCTAACGCCTTGTCAAAAGCCCTTTCCCTGAGCCGGTGGACGGGTTAATGTCGCGCGAACCTGCTGATTGATCATGCTCAACCGGACGAAACTCCTCTGGCGCGCTCTGCCGCTCGCATTTGCCACTCTGTTTGCCAGCTCCGCATTGGCTTTTGCTGAGCCTGCGGCAGCGCCGCCCGCGCTCGACTCGGCCGCGGTCGACGTTCAGCCACAGTGGACGGCGTACGGCTTCCACATCACCGCGCCCACCGATATGTGGCCGATGCTCGAGATGCTGCACGCGTACCACTTCGACTGGGAGCTCTACAGCGCGCAAGATCGCCCGACGCCGCTGACATGGGCGCCACTCCCGAACGGTGTGTACGGGCAGTACGTGCCGAGCAAGAACATCCTCAAGCTCTCCTCGATGCTGCAGAACGAAAGCACCGAGCTTGCGACCGCGTTTCTGGCGCATGAGCTCACGCACCTCACCGACGACATCAATGGCAAGCTCGGTGACATGACCGGGGATGCCTGCTACGGTGCCGAGACGCGCGCCTTCGTCAACGAGGCGAACTTCTGGGAGATGGTCAACGGCGCAACCGGCAAGGTCACCAGCGATTGGTTGGAGCAGCAGGAGAACAATAAGATGTTTGCCTTCGTCGGCAACAGCAACTTCGCAGACCTGGTGCTCAGGACCACGCCCAGCTACATCAAACAGTGCGGCACAGGTAACTAGTTCGTTTGGAGGGAGCCCGCTCATGAGCGGGCTCCGCACCGTGGCGCATGTCATGGGTGTCGTGCGCTGACCAGGCGATCACGGCAAGGCGCGGCGCACAGGAAAGCCGCCAGGCGAGTCCGAGCAAATGGCTCGGCACCTCCTGACGGCTACTCAGTGAACTGCGAAGCGGTAATGACTAGGGTTCCGTGGCGTCCGCGAGCATCGCCTCGTCGTTGGCCAGGCTCTCTTCGGCGTGGGCGAGGGTTTCGTTCTCGACCGCATCCTCGGTAATCGAGGCGCTGGTCGCTGCCAACGCGCCTGCGTCTAGCGCTGCGTCGGAGGCCAGCAGCTCA
>JAFAZN010000256.1 GCA_019239775.1 Chloroflexota bacterium | reverse complement strand
GCTACTAGCTCGTCACGGCAGGATCGCCGGGTAGAGTCGCTTGAGTTTGATGCGCGCATCTGGAGTCGTGAAGCGCCAGTCGATGCTGCGCTCGTATACGTTTCTTTCGTGCATCCAGGCAGTGACCTCCTCGGTCAAGGTGGGCTTGTCGGGAATGCGGCGATCTAAACACTGCGTGGTCAATACACTCAGCTCGGTCTCCGCCATGTTCAGCCAGCTGCCGTGCTTGGGCGTGTAGTGAATCTCCAGCTTGTCGATCAGGCGTCTGGCTTCGGTTGGCTCGAATGCTTCGTACAGCGATCCCGGTGTATGCGTGTTCAAGTTATCCATCACCAGCACGATCTTGTCGGCATATGTGTAATGGACGTCGACCAGGTGTTTGACGACGTGCGCGAAATCGACGGCAGTGCGCTGATCGGCGACAACCACTTCTCGCCACCCGCGAATCGGCTCATTGAGCATGAACAGAGCACAGACTCCATTCCGCTCATATTCGTAGTCGAAGCGAGCCGGGCGCCCGGGCACCATCGACACAGGGATGCGCTTTTCGCGAATCAATTGGAGGCTGGTCTCGTCCAGGCAGACTTGCGGCCGAAGCGGATCGTAGGGCCGCATGTAGACGTCCAGCACGTCCTCCATGTGGTAAACGAACTCGCCGCTCGGCGCTTCTGGCAGGCAGTACTGCTGTTTCAGCCAAGGCTTGAGTTGGTTTTTTTAAGCGTCTGCCGCACGGTCTCGTGCGAGATGTCGTCGACGATCTCCAGTTCCACAAGCTTGTCGGCAAGCAGACGCAGCGACCAGCGCCCCCGCCCTTTTGGCGCCGGACTGCACGCCAACGTGACCAGATGTGCCTCTTGGACTCCATCCAGCTTGCGCGGATGCAACTGGCGCGACGGGCGCGGGCGCAGCGCCGCGTCGAAGCCCTCTTCGACACAGCGGATGCGTACGCGCTCCACGGTTGAGCGGTTGACGTCTAGGGCCTCAGCAATGTCCTCGTCAGTAAGCCGTGGACCGTCAAGACCTTCGTCAGCCTTCAGCAGGATGCGCGCGTGTGTCAACGTACGAGCCGCCGCTTTGCCCTTCGACAGCAACTCCCCCAGTTGCACCCGCTCCTCCGCCGTTAACCTCACCCGGTACAGCTTCATGGCGCTGCACTTTACCGGAAATTCTTACTCAGCAATTCTCCGTTGACACCCTACTAGTCGTCCAGGAGCATGAGTCGGTCATTCCATGTTGTCTTCTAGGTTTGTCTTCCTACTGCGTAGAGCATTAATGGCGTACGCAGCCGAGCTTCTCTGCGCAGTGACCAATGAAAACACCTCTGGGGATGAGGAGCAGAATGTCAGCCCGCAGGGGCGCAGGTGTTGCCGTACGGTCCGGCCGGGACATTCGGATGTGGCACATCCAACTGCGCATTGCTGAAATCGAAGACTTCTGCCAGATTGTTCGCCTGCGCATCGCGCAGCGACAGCGGATCCAATCCAAATCGCCATTCGATCAGCTTGAGAATCGACGTGTGATCGAACACAGTGCGCGTCACCGTCGAGTGTTGCGACCACGGTGAAACCACCACGCACGGAACGCGGAAGCCGCGCAATCCATCCGTGTAGCCCAGCGCCTGTTCGGCCGCAGTGACAGCCCCAGCCGGCGGCGGAATGTGGTCGAAAAATCCACCCCATTCATCAAAGGTAATGACCAGTGCGGTGGAAGGCCAGGCAGGTCCGCTCGTAACCGCAACATAAAGAGCGTTCAGGAACGCCTCGCCGTCGCGCACATCGTGAAGTGGATGGTCGTCGTTCGCAGGTGATGCCTCGCTGCTGCTAAAAGCTGGATCGACAAAAGAGACCGCCGGCAGGCTGCCATCCGTCGCGGCCTGAAGAAAACTTCCGACAGGCTGGCTGATGCTTTTGTAGACCGACCCCCACAGACTCAGGAACGACAAATCGTTGTAGTAGTACCCGCTGCTGACGCCAGCGGCGGCCAGGCGATCCCAGATCGTCGGCAGCACGCTCGTTGTCGACGTATTGCTCAGTCGATCCGTCTGGGCGGCGTGCAGATACATGCGGTTCGGGAATGTCGGGCCAAGAATTGACGCGAAGTAGCGCGCCGGCGTCACAAATTTTGGTGCAATTTGGCCGAGAAACGGCAGGTCGTCCTGGCCGTAATAGCCGATGCTAAACGCGTCGTTGCTGCCAGCCCGCAGCCAACCATCGCACGCACCGCTGTTGTATTCAACCCGTCCCCCACCGAACGAATGATCCGGATCGTGAAATCCGCAACCTTGAAAATCGGGGGCGAGCGCATGCGCTGCGTGCACCACACCGGCCTTGTCCACGTATTGCAAACCAACCTGCTGCCCATCGTGGTCCGGTAGCCAGCCCAATAGGTGATCGAAGGAGCGGTTTTCCATCATCACCACGACAATGTGCTCGATTCCAGTTTGATCCGGTGGCGGGAGCCCAGCGGCGGAGTCCGACTGAGCGACGGCGGGAGACGGAGCAGGTATGGACGCCAAGAGGCCAAACGCCGCGGCCAGCCGAGTTGTCGCCAGGAGTCGACGACGCGTGAGGCGCTGATCGAGCATGCCTCCAGCAGTGTAGCCGCACCCCTTAGGTGACAATCCTCCGGCCCGCGGCCCATAATGGCCGGTGGGGGACGAAGCGTGAACCCAGACGCACGTGAGAGCCGCCTGAGTCGCCGCGAGATGCTGCGGCTAGTGAGTAGCTATGCCGTGGCAGCCGTGTCGGTCTCGGTGCTCGCGGCCTGCGGCCCGGCGGCACAGCCAACGAGCCCGCCTACCCAGGCTCCCGCCGCTGCGCCAACCCAGGCGCCCACGCAAGCCGCATTGGCCGCACCGACGCAGGCAGCCACCGTTGCCTCCAACCCCACTGCCGCGCCGGCTGGTGCCGCGGGCGCGCCCGGCGGCAACCTGCGCTACGCCAGCGCGGATTTCAGCAACGAATCAATGGATCCGATTCTGCTGGAGTCCACCTGGGGTTGGGCCATGTACGATTCGCTGCTGACGTTCGACCAGCAAGGGAATGTGGTCGGGAATCTCGCAGAAAATTACAGCCTGAGTCCGGACGGCTTGACCTGGACCTTCACCATTCGTCAGGGTGTCAAATTCCACAACGGTGACCCGCTCACCTCGGCCGACGTCGTGTTCTCGCTGCAGCGGTTCGGTTCAAAGGACTCCACCAACCCGTGGTCGCCGTACATTCTCAAGAACAGCGAGTCCATTACAGCGCCCGACGATTACACCGTTGTCTACAAAGCGCAAAAACCGGAGTGGCCGCTCAAGATTCCGTTCGCATGGGTTCGGATTTGGCCCAAGAAGTACTACGACCAGGTTGGCCAGGACGGCTTCCGAGCCGCGCCGGTCGGCACGGGCCCGTACAAATTCTCGAAGTGGGTGCCGAAGACCAGCATGGAATTCGACGCCAATACCGATTACTGGGGTCCAGTCAAACCAACATGGGCGCACATCACCGAAACGCTGGTGCCGGAAGAGGCTACGCGAATTGCGCAGCTCGAGCGCGGCGATGTGGACATGATCGGGGCTCTGTCATTCGACCGGTTGGTGGAGCTCAAGAACAACGGGTTCCGGCTGCAAGAGGTCGGCCTTCCGACACTGGCGAACTTCTCGTTCCCCGGCTGGTTCATGACGCAGGGACCGACGTCAGACATCCGCATCCGGCAGGCGATGTCGTACGCCATCAATCGTCAGGAGATTTGCGACACCTTCTACAAGGGTTTTGCCAAACCCGGCGGCTGGTGGTTCTGGAGCGAGCAGACCTGGGGCTTTGATCCAAGTCAATGGCAGGCCGATCCGTTCGATCCCGATAAGGCAAAACAACTGCTGCAGGATGCTGGGTACCCAGGCAAATTCAATCCGCAGACCGTCACGCTCTACACGAATGCAGTCATGGCGGACCTCATGCAGATATTGCAGGGCTACTGGCAGAACATCGGCCTCAACACGGACATCCAGGTAGTGGATTCACCAGTATGGCTGAGCCTGTCGTTTGTTCGCGTCAAGAGTGACACGGACAAGCAGGTCGGCGCGGTCATGCCTTGGGTGGCACCGAGCTTCTTCAACAACGTGTATCACTCCGCCAACCTCTTCACTTCCACCGGCACCCGATCCACCGGCAATGATCCGAAAGCGGATCAGATGTACCAGGCCGCCGTTACCGAGCTGGACGATGCCAAAGCCAAAGGCCTGTGGCAGCAGATGATGCACTACGGCTACAGCACGATGTGGGTGAACATCGAGCTGGTCCAGGTGCCAACCTACTTCGTGGTCGGCCCCAACGTTGGACAGTTCACGTATAAGCAGAATCTGAGCCTGCAAGACGCCTACGTAGGCATTCAGCGCGCCGCCTAAACGGACACGCGCACCTACGCGCTGAAGCGCACGGCATAGGCGCCCGAGGCCTCGCGGATGCTGGCGCATACGCCGAACTCATCGGCGATGTCAGCCACCAGGCATTCCAATACGTTGAGCTCGGCGTAGTCCACCTCGCACACCACCGTTGTGGCAGTGATCCGGCCTGCGCCGTTGCACAACGTCGCCGCGCCAGTGCGCAACGCGCTCTCGCATCCAAGTTCCGCAGGCCGCGCAGGGGTACTTCGAGCGGCGTGACCTTCGTCTAACCCAACAAGTACTCGCGGCCCTTTGGCGCGCCGCGCAGAAATCGCATCCTGCAGGCATACCAATCGGAGCGGAGATTTAGGAAAGAGATGTTTGCCAACACACGCGAGCGGGCGCAGGGCCTGGTCGAATACGGTTTGATTATCGCCCTGGTAGCGGTCCTCGCGATCGCTGGCCTCGTCATCTTTGGACCAGCCGTGAGCAGCCTGCTGAGCAAGCTGGGCGGTTCCGTCTAGGCTCCCGTCCATCGCAGAACGACCAACGCACTCCCCCAACGGAAAGCGCCGTTTCTCACGTGAGAAACGGCGCTTTCTCGCTTAAAGGGTCCGGAGACCTACTGCTGTGGGAACTGGGTGATATCCAGAACCTGCTGATCGGTCGTCGCGGGAACCGCCTCCGGCTGCGGGCACGTCGCCAGGTCCAGATTGCCGATATCGAGCGTCTCGCCCGCCTGCAGTGACACATCCGGGCGCGTGCTCACCACCGTGCCAAGAGGATCGGACATCGCCTCAATCGTCAACGCCTGCCCGGTCGGCACCTGCGCCAGCGTGAACTTGCCACCCTCACCAGCGCGCACGCTGATGTCGCTGCCCGCAACGGACACAATCGCCTGCGACGCAGGCGCTTCCTCGCTTGGCCCGCAGGTGACCGTGCCAACAACGGTCGCAACTGGCTGCTGCGGCACCGTGACCGGAGCCGCGAAGGTGCTGCTAACTGCCGTCATCAAAAGGGCCGCGGAGGCAGCCGCCGAAATGAGCACGCGCGTAGTAGCGCTGCTCGAACGCATACCTGTCATGGAATGACTCCTCGTTCGGGGGAATTGTCCCGCGAGTGCCACCCTGATACAGTCGACGACGAGAATGGGGCTCGCAAACCGTTCTCGTCGCCACTCACCGGGTGACCGCTCGGGGAGTGGCGATTTTTCCTTTATCTAGCTAAACGTCTACTTTGGACATTTTTTCGGGAGAAGGCACCTCCTCAAAGATTCGTAACGATATATCGTCACATGTGCCTCCAAGCTACGCCTGTGTCGCCAGCCGCGTCAACATTTATTGTGACGATTCAAACGCTGTCGCGGCGCTTTTTGGTTAGACGCGCACGCCGAACCGAAGTTGCAATGTTTTTGCGAACGGTTCACGTCGACCGAACGCCGTAGCGCAGTCCATCGATGACCAGGTCGAGCATGCGGCCAACGTCGGCCCGCCACTCGGGACCGCTGGGCAAGTACCAGATGCCATTGATCACGCGGATCACGTCTTTGGGATTGACATCGGCGCGCAGGGTGCCCGCCGATGCGCCAGCTTCCAACAGCAGCCGCAGTGCGCCCAGAATGCGCTGGCGCGTCTCGGCAAAAAGCGGCGAATCAGACCCGGCAGCCGATCGCAGCGCCTCGCCCATGGCGCGCTTGGCAGCAATGTAATCCGCGAAGCGCTCCGTCCAGGCGCGCAGGGCCTGGTCCGCGGGCATCGACTCCAGCAGGTCAGCGGCGGCCGCGCACAGGGCGTCCACCTCACTGCGGTACGCCGCGCAGATCAGCGCCTGGCGGCTCGGAAAATGACGGTACAGGGTGCCGATGCCAACGCCAGCGCGCTCGGCCACGGCCTCGAGGGCGACCTCGTCGCCGGCTTCGGCGAACGCCGCGGTAGCAGCGCTCAAAAGTTTGTCGCGGTTGCGCTGCGCGTCAGCGCGCAGCGAGCGGGGGGATGTCTCAGCGGTCATTTGTTGCAGAATCGGAGGCGGCTCCGTTTATACTTGCTGTTGAAAGCGGAGGAAGCTCCGGTTCAGTATAGCCCGAAGGGAGCCCAACATGGACATGTTTCCAATTTCAACGCAGGCCGCTCCTCGCGAGAGTGCCGCGACTGCCCACAGTTCGGGCCTCGCCACGCGTGAGCCATCGCACATCCACATCCAACGACCCAGCCGCAGGCGCCGACCCGAAGCGGTTGCGCTGCAAGGACTCCTGAGTGCTCCAGGATCCGTCCTGGTTTCTTCTTCTTCTTCATCACACTGCGTGTAGGCGGGTGGGGCGATAGT
>JAFAZN010000370.1 GCA_019239775.1 Chloroflexota bacterium | reverse complement strand
TCGTCAACCAGCGTGCCGTGATAGCCCTTGGTCGAAAACACGGCAACAGCGGCATCGAGGATGCGCTGGTGGCGCTGCTGGCTGCGCGCTTGCTCGATCGGCATCTCTCAGTTACGGCTCTGCGTGAGAGTGAAACCGACCGACTCGTCAGTCGGTTTCTACTGACAGCCTACACGAATTGAGTGCTGCGACGCCGCAAACCCTCGGATCTCCTGAGTTCAGAGGTTACTGCTACTGCCCTCGGAGCTCGTGGCCTCTCGCAGTAGGCGCACAACAGACTAGTGCAAGCACACAGGTCGTCGGTCGGGACAACCGTATCCGCCACGTCGACGTGGGCGTGGCCTTATCGCGCTGCGTCAGGAGGTGGCGCGGCGGGTGCGGCTGGTGGTGGTGCTGCCCGAGGACTTGCGCGCGGTCGTGCTCTTGGTGCTCCGCGACGTGGTGGCGCGACGTGTCGGCGCTTTCGTCGGAGCAGTCGCTTCTGCAGCGGGCGTCGTGGCCGCCACGGACAACTGGTGCAGCCGGGTCATCAAGCGAGACTTACGGCGTGCCGCAGCATTGCGGTGGACGATCCCCTTCTGTGCGGCCTTATCCAGCGCGCGCACGGCCGCGCGCACCATTTCGGCCGCATCGTCGGCGGTCGTAGCGACTGCCATAGCCGCGTTTTTCACGTAGGTGCGGACTGACGAACGAGCCGCTCGATTGCGCGCTGCGCGGCGCTCCGCCTGGCGCATCGCCTTCTGTGCCGACTTGGTATTGGCCACGTTGGCGAAGTATAGCTTCTGGTCGGCTCAACTCGCCGCCCTCACAGCTGGGCGCTCATTTGTCACGCTGGGCCTCACAACTCAGCAACGGTTAGGCACACTCTCTGCCTCTCTCTTCTTCTGGTCGACCCCCGAATCTTCACTTTTGGCGCGCGCTTATCTGCATACGGAGGCTACTGAGAGATGAAGCGCATTGTGTATTTGCTCGCCGCGCTGCTCGTGATCGCGAGCACGGCACCAGCATACGCGCAGGGCAATGGCGGCAACGGAAACGGCAACGGTGGCGGTGACGTGGGCGGCTCGAACGTCAGTCGCGGCAACTGTTCCCAGAGCACAACGGGCGGCGGTGGCGCGACCACCGGCGGCGGCCAGGGCGTCAACGCCAGCAACAGCTCGGCGCTGCTGACAGGCGTGATCGATGCGGCCGTACAGGACGTGCAAGCCCTCAACAACATCAACGCGGCCATCAGTGCGTTGAATGGCTCGAACCTGCAGGTCGTCTGTCTGAACGACGCGCTGAATCAGAACGACTTGCACATCTTGCAGAACGTGCTGAACGGCAGTCCGGTGTTGAGCGGTGATCTCAACCAGAGCTTGAACGGCAACAATGTCCTGGACAATCTGCTTCAGGGCAGTAACGTCGCTCTGCTCAACAACACGCAGGTTGTCGCGGTCGACCTCGGCAGCGGGCAGGTATTCCTGCTGCACCAGGTCTAGAAAGATTCGACAGTAATCAATCAATCACCAAGGCGGGTGCAGAGCCGGGCAACGGCCACTTCCAATGATGGCTCCGGCTCTGTCTCGCCTAGTTTGATGTGGCGGTCCAACTCGAGGAGCACCGCCAACGACTGCTCCAACTCCGAACGCTCGAAGGCCGAAGCCTGTTCGGTCCAGCGCGGCAGCGTCGCGGGATTCAAGCCAAGGCTGGCCACGTCAACCGCGGCGCGTTCGGCTCTTGAAAGAAGGGCCAGTTCACGCGCCACCATCAACCGGCGGTAATGCGGCGCGATGTCGCGGCCAAGCAGTGCTTCGGGCGGCTCACCTTGCGCGTACAGCGCATGCAACGCCCCAAGCGCCTTGTCGAGTCGTCGTTCCGAGAGCCCATCCAGCAGCGACCACACCGCGATGTCCCGACTGACCACCATCTCGCGCACGTCGGCCCGAGTCACCGTTCGACCTGCGGCATAGTCGCCTAACTTGTGAAGCTCGCTGTCGAGTCGGCGCAGGTCGGTTCCGCCCAACGAAGCAAGCTCGCGTACCGCACCCTCGTCCATATCCACGCCGACCAGCCGGGCGCGTTTACGAACCCAGTCCACCACGTCGATGACCCGACCATATTCGCGAAGGTGCGCGCGGCCGCGGGGAATAGCTTTGGTGAGCGCGTCCGGATTGATGCGGCCGTCCTCGACGAACACGAGCGAAGTGGTTTGCGGCAGATCAGGCAGGTAGTCCAGCAGCAACTGGAGCTCATCCGCGCCGGCCTCCAAGGGTTTGCGCGACCGAGCAGCACGTCGAGGCGTGCGGCCTGACAGACGACTCAAGAGCCCACGCACGATGACCATGCGGCGTTCGGCGAGAAATGGGACCACGTCGGCCGCCTGCCGCAGGCCAGCCACGGTCGTGTCGGGTCCAAGCTCAGTCAGGTTGTGATCGCCCGCGGGCAACGCACGCATGCGGTCCTTGAGCGTTTGCACGGCTTCGTCGCGGCCAAACGCGTCTTCGCCATACAGGACGTAGACGTAGCCGCCTGTCGAGTTCACGGGCGGATTCGCTCCGGGTGGGTGTAGACGTTCATGCTGCCCTGACGCAGGTAGCCGCAGACCGTGATATTCAGTCGGTCAGCGACGGTGAGCGCCAGGTTTGTCGGGCTCGTGCGCGAGCCAACGACCGGCACGCCCATGATCGCCGCTTTGAACAGCATCTCACTGGAGATGCGGCCCGAGGCCAGGATGACGCCTCCTCGCGTCGGCACCTCGTCGAGTAGCGCCATGCCCTGCAGCTTATCGATGGTGTTATGTCGACCAATGTCTTCGGCCACGTACCGCGGAGCGCTTTCCCCCTCCAGCGCTAGCACCGAGGTGTGCACACCCCCCGATGCGCGGTACAGGTGCGAGCTGTCGTACAGCTCGCGTAACAACCCGTACATCTGCCCGGGCGCGACGCACACGTTGTCATCGGTGATACGAAACTGCTCGATCTGATCCAGGTACTTGCCGAAGCTCACCCCGCCCGTGCACCCCGAAGTAAGAATCTTGCGCGGCGGCACGTCGGGAAACCCGTGGGCCAGCCGCACGTCTGCCAACCGATCCTCCAGGCACACCCGCAGCATTTCCAGGTCGTCGATACCTTCGATGAGCCCTTCCAGGTACAGAAAGCCCACCACCAGCGGTCGGAGCTGCCATGCGGAGCACATGAGCGTGACAAGCTCGCGGTCCTCGACAAAGATCGTGAAGCGAATCTCGCCGATGACGCCTGCTTCGACGGCTTCGGGCTGGTCGCCCACAAACCGCGTATAGCGGCGAGGGACAACAGGCGTGAGGGCTTCGGCCTCGTCGATCAACAGGCTCATGCCAGCTCCTCGAGCCACTCGCCTTCGGGCACAGCCAGCTCGATGCGATAGCCGCTGCCGCCGGGTCGCCGGTACCCGCGCTCGATCGCGACGACGTCCAGGTGCAGCGTGACCACGTCCTCGATTGGCAGCAACTCGGGCGGTGGCGGGTCGAAGGCATTGCCCACCTTGAGATAGCCCTTGCAGCGCTCACACACCGAGAGGCGGTAGCGGTTCTCGCCATCGGGGACGAGCGTTCCAAGGCGGCGGTGGTCGTCATTCGCACAGTACGGGCAGTCCAGGCGCCGGCCACGCCAGCCGCTGCCGCAGGCCGAGCATCGCAGCCACAGCGAGAGCTCCACGCCGCGCAGCTCGCCGAGCAGCGGCCATCCGCCGCAGATTGGACAATAGCCGCGCTGCCACAGTTCGCCGCCTGCGCGCTCCAGCACGGGCATCAGGCGCTCAGCATACGCGCGCAAGAGCGGCGCGACGGCCTGATGCGCCAGCGTCGCGAGCAACTCGGCGTCGACTCCACTACTCGCCGCAAGCTCGGCGACGTGGTCGACGTGTTGCACAAACGCCTCTGCAAACAGGCGCTCCGGGTCCAGCTGGCCAGTGGTCGCGGCCTCAACAAGGGCGTCCAGTTGTGGACGGAGCTCGGGTTGATCGCGGTCGGCCAACGAGTTTGCGAGACGACTGAACAGGTCCGCCGCGAAGTTGACGTCGAGTGCGATGGGTTGGTCGTGCAACAGCGGCACTCCGTCGCGTGCGCGTGCCGCCGCTGCCTCGCGCGGCAGCGGGAACGGTTCCGCCTGCGGCGGTCGCGCTGCCGTGAGCGCGGTGCGCACCAGCACCTCCTGGAGATCGAGCGCCTCGCCGAGATCAGGACGCGATTTGCGCAGCCCGGCAACCCGACGGTCCAGCAACATCAGACGATCCGTCACGTCGGAGATTGTGGCGCAGTTGGCAGCTAGCCGCCCGGCAATGCTGGGGGCGTGGACGGCGATGGCGAATTCGGCGAATGATTCCCAACGTCGGCGCCGGGGCCGCCATTACGGGCGCGTGAGGCTTCGGGCGAACACGCGATCGAGGCGGCGGCTACGAGGATCGCCAGAACAGCCGCCACCACGCGGTTCACAAACCGATACCTTGCGGTCCTGCCAGCACAGCCCATCGCAAGACGAAGCCTCCAACGAGGACCAGGAGAGCTGATGCGATGGAGGCGGTGCGCTGGCTCCCGAAGATGCCTCGGCGCCAGTGCAGCAGGAGGGGTGCGAGCAGCCCCAGGACGATTACCACGGCAAACAGGATCAGGCTTGGGCTTCCAAAGATGAAGCGTGCGCCAACGGCGCCCAACGTCACCAGGAACACCACCAGGCTGATCAGCTCGAACAGCATCATGTAGTTGTCGGCTTCGGACAACTTTTCGACGGTTGTCTGCGGTGCACTCCGCGCAAGGAGCATCAATGCCGCAATGCCAGTTGACACGCCCGAGAACAGGAACAGCGCGCTGATCCATGGACTGTTGCCCCAAACTGGCTCGTTGCCGACGTTCAAGAGCACACCCGTGTAGCTGGCCAGCGCAAGGCCGGCAATCGCGCCGATGACCGAGAGGATCTTCCCGATCACGTTGCCAGGCGCGTGCACCCAGCGACCGCGGCCAAAGAGCGCATCGACGAAAGAAAGAAATGCCACAAGGCCAAACGCCGCGAGAAGTGCCGACCCGAACGACATCGGCGAATAGACCTTGAAAATCGGCCCCGGAAAATTCTCGCTCTGAAAGATCATGTGCCAGAAGCGCAACGGTTGGCCGAGATCCGCGGTGAGAAAGACTGCGCAAACGAGCAGCAGCGGCAACGCGACGAGGTGACCCACGCGCATGGCGACGCGGTCCGCCCGCTCGCCAAACAGGTCGAGCCAGGCCGCTGCGAAATAGATCCCGCCGGTGAGCCCGCCCGCGAAGAAGTACAGGACGATCCACCAGCCCCAGTGCGGGACCTGGAAGTTCGGATCGAAATCAGTCGGCATTACTCAGGCCGCGTCTCCGTGGCTACGACCGTTTCTGCGCGGCGCTTCCGTATCGCCAACATCCCGGCGATTCCCGCCAACACCGCAGCGACCAGCCCGAGGCCGCTGCTGGCGGCCAGATTTCGGCTCGGAAGGCGCGGCGCTTCGGGCAGCCCGTACACGCCTGGCGCATCCTCAATAAGGAAGAACGAGTTCAGCCCGCCGAGCACGGACTCGTCACGTCCATACAGGCGCGCCTGCGTGCGGCCAGCCTGTTGGAGCTGCTGCACGCGCGCGTCGGCATGCGCCTGCAGCTGATCGATTGGCCCGAACTGGATCGAGGCGGTCGGGCACGCTTGCGCGCACGCCGGCGTGAGCCCGGCCTGCAAACGGTCGTAACAGAACGTGCACTTGCCTGCAACGCCCTGGTCGTTCATCGAGATCACACCGAACGGGCATCCCGCCACGCAGTACCGACAACCGTTGCACACGTCCTGCTGGATGTAGACGGTGTCGAATTCAGTACGTGTGATCGCACCCGTCGGACACACCTCGAGGCAACCCGCCTGGACGCAGTGCTTGCAGACATCGGACAGCATCAGCCAGCGGCCGCCGACCCGATTCGGATCGGTGACGTCGAATTGCTCGACGAACTTCACGTGGCGGAAGGTCGTGCCCGAAAGCTCAACGGTGTTGTCGTACGAGTTCCCGGACATCTTGAAGTGCTGCGGGTCCAGCTCAGCCGGCAGCTGGTTCCACTCTTTACACGCGACTTCGCAGGCCTTGCAGCCGATGCACAGCGTGGTGTCCGTGAAAAAACCAACCGGTTGGCCGCGCTGAAAGGTGACCGGTCCAGCCGGCGTGCCCGTTCCCGTGGACGGAACCGCGCTGCCAGGCACAGGCGCATTGCCAACCTGCGGCTGCGCCGGAATCTGCGGCGCCGGCTGCTGAGCGAGACCAGGCAGTCCAAACAGGTTGCGCACGAGGCTCACGCTTTCTCCACGTTGCAGACGAAGGCTTTGCCCTCGTGCATCGAGACATTGGGGTCCATGACCAATGACGAGAGTGAGTTCACGACGTCGCCCGTCGCGACGCCCTTGTAGCCCCAGTGCCAGGGCATACCAACCTGGTGCACCCGTTGGCCGTTGATCGTGAACGGTCTCAGGCGGCCCGTCACCAGCGCGCGGGCCCGAATCTGTGCGCGTGGCGTCGAGACCCGCACCACATCCAGGTTGGCGATGCCGCGTTCGTTAGCCAACTCAGGGCTGATCTCGATGAACAGCTCGGGTTGGAGCTCAGCCAGCCACGGCAACCAGCGGCTCATCGTGCCGCTCAGGTAGTGCTCCGTCAGACGATACGTCGTGAGTGCGTAGGGGTATTGGGGATCGCCGACCTGGGCCAGCGGATTATCCGGTCGATTGAAATAGATGAATACGGGACTATTCTGCTGGCGCGGATAGAGCGCGTTCTGAACCGGGGACTCGGCCGGTTCGTAATGCGTCGGAAGCGGTCCATCCACCAGCCCTGTCGGCACGAACAGCCACGCACGGCCATCGGCGTGCATGATGAACGGATCGCTGCCAGCCTGCCAGGCAATGCCAACGCCGTTGTCGTCGGCAGGCGCGTTGGGCGCTTTGTTGACGGTGAAGTCGGGCACGTCATAGCCCACCCAGCCGCCTGGTTGCGTCGTCCCCGCCGCGGGTGGCGCGTTCGGGTCCCACCACACATAGCGCTTCCGATCGCTCCACGGCTGGCCGTCCGGTCGAGCCGAAGCGCGGTTGTACATGATGTGTCGATTGGCAGGCCAGTTGAAGCCCCAGCCCAGGTTGACGTAGTTGTCCGGTCTGCGCGAAGCGGCAAGATTCCGATCTGGCGCGGGGAACACACCCGAATAAATCCAGTTGCCACAGACTGTCGAGCCATCGTCCTTGAGTGCACCGAAGCCGCTCAGATGATTGCCGCTCGCGGCGTCGTAGCCGTTGATCTCTTTGAGCACCTTGAGGCTGCTCGGCTCGTCCTTGATCTGCCACTGCGCAACCTCGCTGGGCTCGGGCTCGTAGTCCCAGGTGAGGTTCAGGAAGCCCTGGTCACGCGGCAGCGTGCTTCCCGCATACAGCGCCTTCAGACGCTTGCCCAGGTTGTAGGTGAACCAGATATCTGTCCGCGCATCGTTGGGCGGATCCTGGGCCTTTTCATTCCACTGCAGCAGCCGATGCGTGTTGGTAAAGCTGCCGTCACCTTCGGCATTATGCGCCGCGGGCAAAAAGAAGACTTCGGTTTTGATGTCGGCGGGTCTGAGCTCGCCAGACTGTACTTCGGGCGAATCCTTCCAGAATGCCGCGGTCTCGGTCTCGAAGAAATCGCGAACAACCATCCAGTCCAAATTTGCCAGAGCTTTGCGCTGCAATCCCGCATTCTGGCCACCGACAGCCGGATTCTGACCAATGGCCAGTAAGCCTTTCACTTTGCCATCGGCCATATTGACCATCATCGGGATGTGCGAATGGTCACCCGAAATGCGGGGATGCCAGCCAAACGCGAAGTCGTTCGCTTTGGTCGCGGCCTGACCATACATGGACTTCAAGTAGCTCACCATGAACTTCGGCTGGTTCGAGTAGTACGACGTCGGCACCGTCTCCGTGGCCAGATATTCGTTCAACGTCTCGTGCCGTTTGAGCACCGACGGATGCGACATGTAGCCGGTAATCGAGTGGTACAGCGTGGGGTTATCCGTGCTGCCCTGAATACTGGCGTGACCGCGCAGCGCCAGAATCCCGCCACCGGGACGGCCGATATTGCCGAGCAATTGCTGGAGGATTCCCGCGGCTCGAATGATCTGCACGCCAATCGTGTGTTGCGTCCAGGCCACGGCATACGCCATCGAACCGGTGCGTTCTGGCCCTGAGTTGTCGACCAACGTTTGGGCAACCTCGAGGAACTTGTCGCGCGGACAGCCGCACACCTGCTCGACCATTTCGGGCGTATACCGCGAGAAGTGCCGCTTCAAGATCTGAAACGCGCAGTTCGGGTGCTGCAGTGTGGGATCGCGCTGCTCGCGCGGCGGCACCAGGGCCTTCACCAACGCGTCGTAGTTCTGCGACGTATCCGCCTGCATCGCCGCGTCAAAACCGTAGTTCGGTTGCTGTGGCTGCACGTTGGCTTGCTGCGTATCCGCATTACGCTGGTTTTGCTGCACCTGCGTACGGTCGTACTGCCACGTGGCGTTGCTGTACGTTCGGGTCTGGGCGTTGTAGCCCGAAAACACCCCGTCCATGTCCTCGGTGTCGCGGAAATCCTGATTGATAATCGTCGCCGCGTTGGTGTAGTTGACGACGTAGTCCGCAAAGTATTTCTCGTTTTGAATGACCCAGTTGATGAGACCACCCAGAAACACGATGTCCGACCCGGCACGAATAGGCACGTAGATATCCGCCACTGCCGACGTGCGCGTAAACCGCGGGTCGATGTGGATCAGTTTCGCGCCATTTTGCTTGGCCTTCATGACCCAGCGGAAAGCCACCGGATGACATTCGGCCATATCCGATCCCATGATCGTGATCACGTCGGAGTTGGACACATCGCGCGAAAACGTCGTCGCCGCGCCTCGCCCGAAGCTCGTCCCCAGACCGGGGACAGAAGAGCTATGTCATATGCGCGCCTGGTTCTCGATCGCGACGATCCCCAGGCCGCGCATCAATTTGGAATGCGCGTAGTTCCACTCGTTGTTGATGGTCGCGCCGCCCAGCGAAAAGATCGCCGTGGTGTTCATAAGCGTTCTGCTGCCGTCGGCTGTTCTTTCCTGGAACGTGTCGTCGCGCGTTTGTTTGAGCAGCTGCGCGATGCGATCCATCGCCCAATCGAGCGGTCGATCTTCCCAATGATCGGAGTTTGGTGCCCGATATTTGACGGTGGTCCAACGCCGTTCGTTGACCGCCAGTTGGTAGCTCGCCGCGCCCTTCGGGCAAAGATTGCCCTCATTGACCGGTGAGTCGGGGTTACCTTCGATGTTGACGATCTGGTTGTTGATCGTATGCGCGATCATCCCGCAGCCAACCGCGCAATAGGGGCATATCGTCGGCACGGACTGGGCGTTCTGGATGCGTAGCGCACGTGCGTGCGCAACGGTCGGAGCCAGGCTTACGCCGAGCGCCCCAAGGGCGCCCAGCGCGGCCGAAACACCCCCCGAAAGCCGCACGAAATCGCGTCGCGAGCGTGTTGTCAACGCAAGGTCAATGGTGCACTCCCGGCGATGGGTTGTACAGAGGGAGTGTTCTATACTCGGTCGCGGACGGCCGAGAGGCCGAACGTGCTCGGAGGACCCCAGTCAACATGTTCAAGAAATCCGAAGAACAGGAATGGACTCGGTTCCGTGGCGCGTTGTCCAAGGACCGTGACGAGACAGGAGCCGCACCGACCGTGCCAGATGCCAGCGACCAGTCGACCGCAACGACTTCTGGGCCGTCCGCGGCCGGACAGTCTGTGGGCTCAGGCCCAAGTTTTCGATCATCCGCGGCAGACGTAAATGTCGGCCTGCCGACCACGCGCTCGGTGCGCAGCCCGATGTCCGACAACGGCGAAGTAGAAAGCTTGATTGGCGAGCACACCAGCTTCGAGGGCACCCTCCGAACGGAGGGCTCCGTGCGGTTGCTCGGCACCATCCAGGGTGAGATTGAAAGTAAGGCGACCATCATCGTGGAGGAGAGGGCGCGGGTGACCGCGCGGCTCACTGCCCAGCAGGTCACCGTGGCCGGCCAGGTGGACGGCCAGATTTACTGTGAAGGGCGCGTTGAGATACGCCCGACCGGTCGCGTCACGGGCGAGATCAACGCTGGCGCACTGATCGTCCAAGAGGGCGCCTACTTTGACGGCAACTCGCGCATGGCGGCGCCAGGCGGCCCGAGCGCGAATGCCGCGAGCGGTTCGACCACCAGCTCAGGCTCGGGCGGCCGCGCAGCGGCCGAAGCTGCCGCCGCGGCCGCGGGCAGCGCCAACTCCCGCGGCTAGCCTCAACGCGCAGCAACCCCCCCGCGGCTAGGGCCAACTCGCGCCACGCGCCAACTCGCGCCGTTCGCGCGTGTGGCTAAAATACTCACATGGTCGTCAGCGAAGGCATGGAGCTGGTCATCATGTTCATTGTGATCATGCTCAATTTGCTGATCCTTGTCTGGCTGCAGAAGTGGTCAGGGCTGACCTGAGCGGCACGACCACGAGCTGACCATCGGTGGCGCCGAGCTCGACCGTTTGCGAGCCGCCCACTTCTACGTCCAGCGGTATTCTGGATGCGACGACGAGCCGATCCGACGGGTAGCGCGCGAGCGTTGGGCCGAGCACGGCCGCGGCGCGCGCATCCAGCGCCACGACCGAGTCGAGGTGGTGCTCCCAGACGGCCAGGTGCTCGGCCACCCGGCTGGCCAGCAGGGTAGGGCTGGCACCACCCAGCACCACCAGCACCGTCGCGCCGGTCGGGCCGCGAATGAACACCGCCTGCCCTCGCGGCAGGCCAAGCGGCTCGACATGGAGCTGTCCATCAGGCCGCAATAGGTGCAGCGCGACGGTTGCAGTCAAACACGCGCCGACGCACGCAACAGGCATCAGTACCGGACGGTGGCGTGCCCGCCAGCTGAGCCAGGTCAAACGCAACTGGCGCAACTCGGGCAGGTGCCAGATGCCCCAGGTCAGCAACGCGAGCGCGAGTACGGCGGCAGCGGGTTGGGACAGCCGGCCCGTCATCACCGCTGCGCCCGGCAGGCCGCCGAAGGCGTGGATCACCCAAACCAGAACTGAGGTCGGCAGCCACGTCAGCCAGGCAGCGACGCTTGCCACAACCGGCGGTCCCGAGCCAGCGATTGCCAACCCCGCGCCACCGAGCAGAACTGCCGGTAGCAGCGGCATCGCCAGCACGTGCGCCAACGGCGAAACGAGCGAGACCTCGTCGAACACACTCAGCGTGACTGGCAGGCAGGCCATGCACACCGCGAGGCTCAAGCCAATGGGTTCGCCCAGAGATCTTGGCAGCACGTACAGGCGCAAAGCGCGCCGCAGCATTGGCCACAGCAGCACGATGCCGAGCGTGGCCGACAGGCTGAGCTGCAAGCCCAGGTCCATCAGGACCCCGGGATCCCAGCCTGCCATCAGCAGCACCGCGATGCCGAGGCTCGTCAGCGGATCGGCAATGCGCCCGGTCAAGCTCGCCAGACCCGCCAATGTCACCATCAGCGCGGCGCGTTCCGCCGATGGATGCGCGCCCGAGAGCAGCGTGTAGCCGACAACCGCGCCGAGCCGCGGCACCAGCCCCAGACTCGGGCCGACGAAATGCGTCGCCAGACCACCAACGGCGGCCGCCACCACGACCTGTTTGAAGCCGTCAATAGCCAGCAGGTGCCCGAGCCCAGAGCGCTGCAGATCGGCTTTGAAGCTCGCGTCCAGTCGGCCAGAGCCGCCGAGCAGCACGCCGGCCGCAAGCGACGCCTGCGGTTCAGGCAGGTAGGCCCGAATGTTGGCTTGCGCGGCTGTGCGCACCGGGCCGAGCGCACCTGAAACAGCCGTAAGCGCGTTTACCGACGCAAATGGTGGCGCTGAGCCGCGGAGGGCTCCGAGCGCGGCGGCACAGGCCAACAGCCCGAGCGTGCGCCCCAGGGTCTGAGAGCGCGCCAACCAGGTCGCTACGAGCGCAAGCGCGCCAGCCGCAAGCAGGGACGGCGGACTTGGGCGAGTCAGCAAGCCAGCCACGATGCCTGCCAGCGCCGCCGCGCAGATGGTTACCACTGTCATGGCCGGGGCGTCACCACCAGTGGCTGAAGCGCCGCGTTTGTGCGCGCAGCGAACGTTGCCACCACTCCGACCAGCAGATCTGGATCAGGTAGCGCAACCCCGAACGTTGGCGTCGGGGTAGGGCGCGGCGTTGCCGTTGGGCGCGGCGTCGGTGTCTCGGTCGGTGTTCGGGTGGGATTCGGCGTACGCGTCGGCGTTGGTGTTGACGTCAGCCGCGGGGTGCGCGTCGAAAACGGGCTCGGCGTCGGCCGGTCGGTCTGCACCACAGCATCAGGCGACGGCTGCGGGCCGGGCAGCGGTCCGGCCAGGAATGCCGCAAGGAGCAACTGGTAGCCGAGCACGCCCACGGCCGCGGCGCCGAGGCCCGCGCCGAACCAGCTGACGCGTTCGGCGTTGAGATGGGTTGTGAGCCAGTGCCAGGCTTGCATGCGCCCATCCTGCAACAGGGGGCGTCACGCGAAGCGTCACGCGGGACCGATTAGTGCGTCACGCGTGGACCAAAAAGCGTCACGTCTGGGCGAAAACGCGTCACGTTGACGCGGAGGCGTCACGCGGCGCTGCTAAGCCGTCACACAGGCCGGCTGGCTGCGTACTTTTGCCAAGTAGTGCCTCGGCTCGCCACAATCATAGGTATGGGCAGAAAAGATAAAGGCCGCGAGATCTGCATCAATTGTGGCCAGACATTTCACAAGAAACTGACCAGCAAAGAGCTCCGCTGCACCAAGTGCCGAAAGGCCGAGAAGAAAGCCGCCTGAAATCGAGCCCCGATCGTTTCGGGGGCCGTACCACAAGTAGGGAGGTTTCGAAGGCGCCGCCCGTCGAGCGGCGCATCATTGTGTTTTTCGTATGCGCTCGTGCGGGCTTCCGGCCCGCTCGGGAAGAACGCCAAGCCTTCGCGCGTTCTCAGGCATAAGCCATGCTGCACGCAGCGAAAATGGATCTGTTGGTTCAGGCCGCGCCAGTAGCATGAGTTCGCAGGACGTGTCGCTGAAGATCGCGGTTTTGAGCATGCATACCTGCCCGCTGGCACCGCTTGGCGGCTGGGAAACCGGCGGTATGAATGTCTATGTACGCGAGCTTGGCCGCGCGCTGGCGGCCCGTGGCGCGAGCATTGACATCTTTACGCGGCGCCAGGCCGCAGACGTCGCCGACGTGGTCGAGTACGCGCCCGGCGCGCGGGTGATCCACATCGACGCGGGGCCGCATCGACACGTCGACAAGTACGACATCCTGGATTACCTGCCGGACTTCGCCTGCGGCATCCAGCGCTTTCGCGCGTTGACCGGTGCCAGCTACGACCTGATCCACAGCCATTACTGGCTTTCGGGGCGGCTTGGGTTGCTGTTCGCGGACCGCTGGGGCGTGCCGATGGTGAGCACGTTTCACACGTTGGCCCAACTCAAGAACCGGGTCGCCGAGACGGCGGCCGAACGCGAACAAGCAGTGCGGTTCGAGATCGAGCGGCGAACGATGGCCGGCTCTGATCGCATCGTTGCCCTGACGCAGGTTGATCGGCAACAGATGCTGCGGCATTACGGTGGGCAGGCGCCGATCGTGGTCATTCCAGGTGGGGTAGACCTGGAGCGGTTCAAACCGTTGCCGCGCACATCGGCGCGTCGCACGCTCGGGCTCCCGTCGGGTCGAAAAGTCCTGTTGTTTGTTGGTCGCATTCAGCGACTCAAGGGGCTCGAAGTGCTGTTGCGGGCGTTTGCGCTGCTGGCCGACCTCGATGCGGAATTGCTCATCGTCGGCGGACGGCCGGGCACAACGTACGAGTCACGTGAGATCACGCGGCTCCAGCACCTGGCCGCGAAGTTGGGGGTTGCCGAGCGCACCCGCTTTGTTGGCGCGGTGCCGCACGAGGAGCTGCCGACGTATTACTCAGCGGCGGACGTGTCGGTGATGCCTTCGAGCTACGAGTCATTTGGACTGGTCGCGGTGGAGTCGCTGGCATGCGGGACGCCGGTGGTGGCCACGCGCGTGGGTGGCCTCACGTCCATCGTGCGCGACGGAGAAACCGGACTGCTGGTGCCGTGGCGGGACGCCGAGCTTTTCGCCGAACGGTTGCGGCGCGTCCTCAGCGACTCCGAGCTACATGGGCGATTGGCCACGAACGCGCGGGAGTCCGTGCTGGGGTACGGGTGGGATCGCATCGCGGATGAGCACCTGGCGTTGTACGGCGAGGTCCGTGCACAGCGCCGCGCGACTGACGCCGTAGCCGTCCGCGGGTAGCTCGCAGCAGTCGGGCCGTAAGCCCGAGGGGGACGCCCGTCTTTGCGTCATGTGAACTGTCACGGCTTTGGAATGTGCCGCGGTCCGCCGGCTTTGGTATGGCCTCTACAGTGGAAGAACGTGGTAAAAAGTGGAGCGAAGTGGGGACGAGCTGACGGATGGCGCCGCCGACGCTGTTCCTGGGCGAGTTCGAGCACTCGATCGACGACAAAAGTCGTCTGGCGGTGCCAGCACGCTTCCGCGCCGCGCTCCAGGACGGACTGGTCATCACCCGCGGACTCGACCGCTGCCTGGTCATCTGGGACACCGAAAGCTGGCGGGCGCAGGCCGAGCGAGTGCGCTCGCTCAACCCCTTTCAGAGCGACGCGCGGCGGTTGCAGCGGCACTTCTTTTCGGGAGCGGTGCCGGCCCAGCCGGACAAGCTCGGCCGCGTGGTCGTTCCACAGTACTTGCGCGAGTACGCGCAGCTCGACACGGACGTGGTGGTCGTTGGACTCGCCGATCGCATCGAGGTGTGGTCGCGCACCGAGTGGCAGCGCGAGCGGGGCGAGGCCGAACGCGATAGTGCCGAGTTGGCGGAGCACCTTGCGGGTGTTTCGTGAGGCCGCCCAAGGATGAGCAGCCACACACGAGCGTACTGCTCGACGAGGTCGTGCACGCGCTGCAGCCGCGTGGCGGCGTTGGCTTCACCGCCCTCGACTGCACGGTCGGCGCGGGCGGCCACGCCTACGCGTTGCTCGAACGGTCCGAACCAGACGGAATGCTCACAGGACTCGACGCGGACCCCAACGCTCTGGAGCTCGCTCAAAAACGGCTCGAACGCTTCGGCGAACGGGTCACATTGGTCCAGCGCAATTTCGGTGAGCTCGCCGAGCTGGAGCTCGAACCGATGAACGCGATCGTGTTCGACCTCGGCCTGTCCTCGATGCAACTGGACTCCAGCGGTCGCGGCTTTTCGTTCCGAATGGAAGAGCCGCTCGACATGCGGTTCGATCCCACCTCGCGCTCATCGACGGCTGAGGAGCTGCTCAACACGCTGCCGGAGTTGGAGCTCGAGCGCGTATTGCGCGAATACGGCGAGGAGCCGCGGGCGCGCAGGGTCGCGCAGCAGATCGTGCGGCGGCGTCCGCTGCATCACACCACCGAGCTGGTCGCAGCCGTGACGGCCGCGCTTGGGCCGGCGCGCGGCCGCATTCATCCTGCGACGCGGACGTTTCAGGCGCTGCGCATCGCGGTCAACGATGAGCTGGGCGGGCTGGAGAGAGCGCTGGACGCGGCGATCCAGCTGCTGCGTCCGCACGGGCGAGTTGCGGTGATCAGCTTCCATTCGCTCGAGGACCGCATCGTCAAGTGGCGGTTTCGCGGGTGGGCGGAGCAGAGTCTGGCGACGATCATCACGCGGAAACCGGTCGTACCTACGAAGGAAGAGGCGAGCAGCAACCCAAGAGCACGCAGTGCGAAATTGCGCGTGGCGGAGCGAAGCTGATGGCGCTGACGATCGCTGGCTTTGCGCCGCCGCGCACAACGGTCTTGCGAGGCAAGGGAGGGAAGCGCGCGCGGCGGGACAATGGCGTCTCGCCGCTGCGTCGCGCACCGAAAGCTGCGCCGGCGGCACTGGAATGGCGAGAAGCGAGCCTGCCGCTGCTCGGCCGGCTATGGGCGACCGCCTGGCTACCGTCGATCTTGCTCGCGGCGTGTCTGGTGGCGCTGGTGTACCTGCTGCAAACGAGTGGCGTCGCCACCACTGGTTACGACATCCAGCGGCTCCAGTCCGAGCGCGACGATTGGCAGCTGCGCAACGAGCAGCTCGAGCTGGAGCTTGCGAAGCGACGATCGCTTACGTGGATCGAGTCCGAAGCGACTGGCAGATTGGGCATGGTGCGAGCGGAGCCGACCGCGCTGGCGTACGTCCAGGTCGGCCGCTGATGCTCGAGACGCGACCGCGGCGTAGAACGCAGACACGCGGAATTGGGACGCGACACGTCGCTAACCTGGCGACGGAGCACTCGCGCTCGACGGTCCATGCGGCGCTGAACCACAAGAACTCCTCGCAGAAACGGGCTGGGCCAAAGCGCGTTTCTGCGCCGCGGCTGCAACCGGGACAGGTGCGCCTCGCGCTGATTTGCGCGCTGTTCGGCGGCTGCGGTCTGGTTCTCATGTGGCGGTTGTTCACGTTCCAGGTGCTCGATACCGCGCATTATCAGCAGCTCGCCGTGAACGAACGGCACGCCGAGATTCCCATCCCGCCCACGCGCGGCTCGCTCCTGGACACCAACGGGGCGCCACTTGCGGTCAGCGTGCGCTACGACAGCGTGTACGTGCTAGGCAGCCTGCTCGGCAGCGCCGCGAATGCCGACCGTGTGGCCAACGCGCTGAGTCCTGTCCTCGAGGTAGCGGTCGATCAGCTGAGAGCTGAAATGGATCCGAACAACGGGCACCCGGTGGTGCTCAAGAGTGGCGTGCCCTCGGCCGTGGCGGACCAGGTTCAGCAACTGGCGCTGCCCGGCGTCTATCTCGGTGCAGAACCGGTGCGGCAGTACCCGGAGGGATCACTTGCAGCCCAGGTTCTGGGCTTCGTGGGCAAGGACTTTTCAGGTCTGGCGGGACTGGAGCTTTCGTATGACGGCGAATTAGCCGGAACGCCAGGCGTGATCGATACGCAGAAGGACACCGCCGGGCAAGAAATTACACCTGGAAGAAGGCTGCTGACCCCGCCCACACAAGGTTCGGACCTGGTGCTCACGCTGGATCGCTACGTTCAGCGCGTCGCCGAGCGACTGCTCAATCAGGCCGTGCTCGACAACAAAGCCAGCGGCGGCCTCATCGTGATCATGGAGCCGCGCACCGGCAATATCCTGGCCGCCGCTAATAACCCAACGTTCAGCCTCACCGCGGACCAGATTTACGACCCACAACAAGCGGACCGGTACAAGGCCAAAATCGTTACCGACCAGTACGAACCTGGCTCCACTCTCAAGCCACTGACGATGTCGGCCACCATCGACCAGGGCATTGTCACGCCGAACACCACGATGAACGACACCGGTGTGGTCAGTGTCGGCGGCGCGACAATTCACAACTGGAACGGCGTCGGTAACGGCACGAGCACGATGACGGACATCCTCATCCACTCGTCCAATGTCGGGATGACCTGGGTCAGTGGGAAGTTAGGAGCAGACCTGGAGTACGAGTACTTCAAACGGTTCGGTCTCGGACAACTCACCGGGCTGCGGTTACCGGGCGAGGTGTCTGGGACGGTTCGGACCAACAAGGATGCGGATTGGACAAGAGTGGATCAAGCCACCAACTCGTTCGGTCAGGGCATCGCGGTAACGCCGGTGCAGCTCTTGCAAGCGATATCAGTCTTTGCCAATGACGGACAACTGGTTCGGCCACGACTCGTACGTGCGATTCGCGGACCGGACGGTACGCAGGACTTGCCGCCCGAGGTGGTGCGCCAGGTGGTTTCGCCGCAAACTGCGCATAGCTTGTTGCAGATGATGGTGGCAGTGGACGAGCAGCCAGATCTGATACCGGATCGGGTACCGGGCTATCGCATCTCGCTCAAGACCGGGACCGCGGACACTCCGACCAACGTTGGCTACAACACCGCGCTGACGATCGGCTCGCTGGTGGCACTTTTTCCAGCGGACGCACCGCGATTCGCGGTACTGATTCGGCTCGACGGTCCCCAGAAGCTGTATGGCGGGTTGGTGGCGGCGCCGGTGCTGAAGGATCTCGCGCAAGAGCTGCTCGCCTATTACCGTGTTCCGCCGTCGAACTGAACGGAATGCCGAGGCATGCTGACTCTCGACGAGGTGCTCGAAGCGACTCGTGGCGAAGTACGGGGTGGGCATGCCACGGGCGCGCTGCGGTTTAGCCGGGTCGTCATCGATTCGCGCGCGGTGGTCCCGGGGGCCTTGTTCGTCGCCTTGACTGGGCAGAAGCATGATGCCCACACGTTTGTGGCGCAGACGCTGGCCAATGGCGCGGCGGGTGCACTGGTGGAACGCATACCGATGGATTGCGTTGCGGCTGATGCGCCCAACGCCGGGGGACCACCGCTCATCCTCGTGCCGTCGACGGTGAAGGCGCTTGCGGACATGGCGCGCTACACGCTCGCACGCCACCCACGCCTGGAGGTCGTCGGGATTACCGGGAGTTTGGGCAAGACCACGACCAAAGAGGTCACGGCCAGTGTCCTGGGCTCGAAACGTCGGGTGCTCAAGTCCGAGGGCAACTTGAATTCGGAGATTGGGCTGCCGGTCACTGTTCTCAACAATCTCGACGAGCACCACGAGCTGGCCGTCCTCGAGATGGCGATGTACGAACCAGGTGACATTCGCTTTCTGGCGCGTTTGGCGCGTCCGCGAGTAGGCGTGGTAACGGCGGTGCTGCCCGTCCACCTGGAACGGGTAGGTACCATCGAACGTATACAGCAGGCCAAACAGGAGCTCGTCGAGGAGCTGCCGTCCAGTGGAGTCGCCGTGCTGAATGCCGACGATCCGCGAGTCGCCTCGATGGCGACGGCCACCCCAGCACGGGTTGTGCGCTACGGCGTTACCGCGGCCGCCGATGTACGCGCCGAAGAGATCCAGAGCCACGGATTGCACGGCGTCGAGTTCGACCTGCTCCACGCGGGCGAGCGGCGCCACGTGCACTTGCCGTTGCTCGGAGCGCAGAGCGTGCACGCGGCCCTCGCCGCGGCAGCGGTCGCCTCAGAGCAAGGGATGACGCTGAGCGAGACAGCCGAAGCGCTGCAGAATCTGTCGCCCGCGCTGCGGCTGCTGGTGATCGAAGGCATCAACGGCTCACGCATCATCGACGACAGCTACAACGCTAGTCCTGAGTCTGTGCTGGCAGCGCTGAATCTGTTGGGCGAGCTGCCAGGCAAGCGCAAGATCGCGGTCCTGGGGGATATGGCTGAGCTCGGCAGCGAAACCGAGCCGGGCCACCGGCGTGTCGGCAATCGGGCGGCTGCCGTGGTGGATGTGCTCGTCGTGTACGGACCAGCCTCGCGCACCACCGCGGAGGAAGCCCGTCGGGCAGGGCTGCCGGCGGGCAGCGTGCACGATGCTGCGACGCACGAAGAGATCGTGGACCTGCTGCGACGCGAGTTGCGGCCTGGCGACGACGTACTCGTGAAAGGGTCCTTGGTGATGGGGATGGCCAACGTCGTGCGCGGAATCAGGGCTGACTGAGGCGTATGGCAACTGCGCTCAGCATGGCGGCCATGGCGTTCCTGATCACGATCGTGCTCGGCTACCCCTACCTGAACTATCTGCGGCGAGCCGGGCTGGGCAAGAGGATCCGCAGCGACGGACCCAGCAGCCATATCGATAAGACGGGCACGCCGACTATGGGTGGGCTCCTGGTGAGCGTTGTCGTCCTGGCGCTGACGGTCTGCCTGACATTGATCCTGTATCGGGAATCGGGTCGATCGATCTTGCTGCCGATGGTGGTCATGGCTCTCACCACCCTGCTCGGCTGGTACGACGATCGCATGACCTTGGTCGGTCGAAAGGGTGAAGGTATGCGGGCGCGGACCAAGTTCGCGCTGCTCGGCGGAATCGCACTGGCCGCATCCTTCGTGTTATGGGACCGCCCGAACGGGCTCGGCATCGACTTCGTGTATCTGCCCGGCATCAAAAAGCCGTTTGAGATTGGGATCTGGGTGATCCCGCTGTCGCTGCTGGCGGTGATGGGCTCTGCCCATGCTGTCAATCTCACCGACGGACTGGACTCACTGGCGGGTCATACCGCTGCCGTGGCGTACGCGGCGTACGGCATCATCGCCGCGCAGTACGGCCAGATTTACCTGGTGACGTTCTGTTTCACGGTCACAGGTGCGCTGCTGGCGTTCCTGTGGTTCAACGCGCACCCGGCCGAGGTGTTCATGGGCGACACGGGCTCCCTGGCCCTGGGGGCGACCCTGGCCATTGTGGCGATGATGCTTGGCCAGGTCCTGCTGCTGTTATTCATCGGATTCGTCTTCGTGGCGGAGGCGGTTTCCGTGATGCTGCAGGTGGTGTTCTTCAAGTTAACTGGCGGTCGGCGATTGTTTCGCATGGCGCCGCTGCATCACCACTTCGAAATGATGGGCTGGAGCGAAACGCAGGTGGCGCAGCGTTTCTGGCTGATCAGCATGGTCAGCGGACTGCTGGGGGTGGCGCTTGCTCTCGTCTGAAGCGGTCACCCATCAGCTAGCAGCCATCAATGGTCAGCATGCGCTAATCATCGGGCTGGCGCGCGAAGGCGTGGACCTGGCGCGCTTTCTGTCAGCTCATGGCGCACAGGTGACGGTCACCGACGTGAAGACGCCAGAAGCACTGGCCGAGTCGGTGGCGGCTCTGGATGGAACGAGCTTGACGTTTCACCTGGGCGGGCACGCAACCACGGACGTGGACGGTGCCGACGTGGTGTACGCCTCACCTGGTGTGCCGCCCGACAACGTGCTGCTGAACCACGCTCGTGAACGAGGCGTCAGGGTGAGCAGCCTCGTGGAACTGTTCTTTGCGCTGTGTCCCGCACCAATCCTCGGTATCACCGGAAGTGCGGGTAAAAGCACCACCACGAGCCTCCTTGGCGAGATGTTCCAGGCCGCCGGGCGCGAGGCATTTGTTGGGGGGAACATTGGTAGGCCACTCCTGGGAAAGCTCGAAAACATGACCGAGCGCAGCTGGGTCGTGATGGAGCTCTCCAGCTTTCAGCTCGAGCCGTTGCAGGCCAGTCCGCACATTGCGCTGATCACCAACGTGACGCCGAATCATCTCGACCGACACCCCAGCATGGAGGCGTACTGGGCGGCCAAGGGCCAGATCCTGGCGCACCAACGGCCGTCCGACTGGGCTGTGTTGAATGCGGACGACGAATGGTCGCTGCGCTACCGGCCGCTTGCAAGGACGCTGCGGTTCAGCCTGCAGGGTGTGGTGGAAGGCGCGTACGTCGCCCACGCCGGGGGACAAGAGCACGTCATGCTGCTGGGTGAACCGCTCGTGCCGACGAGTGAGATTCCGCTGCGGGGACGCCACAACGTCGCCAACGTTCTCGCCGCCGTTGCCGCGGCGCACGCTGCCGATCTCCCGCGTGAGGCAATGCTCGCCGCGATCCAAAGCTTCAACGGCGTGGCGCACAGGCTCCAGACCGTTGCGCAGCGCAATGGCGTCACGTACGTGGACGATTCCATCGCGACGGCGCCCGAGCGATCCATCGCGGCGCTGCGCGCCTACGAGCGCGAGCCGCTGGTGCTGATCGCCGGTGGACGCGACAAGCACCTGCCAATGCGCGAGTGGGCAGAGCTCATCGCACGACGCGTGAAGCACGTGGTTCTCCTCGGCGAGATGAGCCAGCTGGTCGCAGACGCTCTTAACGCGGTTGCGCCTCAATACAACGCGGTCACATGGGCATCCTCCATGGACGATGCCGTCAAACAAGCGTGTGATATCGCGCTGGCGGGCGATGTGGTGCTCCTATCGCCGGGCGGGACGAGCTACGACATGTACCAGGACTTCGAGGAGCGCGGCCGCGATTTCGCTCGGGCGGTACACGGTCTGTGAGGCCCGTACCGCTCGAGCAGCTCGAAGCGAAACGGCCAGACTATCTCTTGCTGGCCAGCACGATCGCTCTCCTGGTGCTCGGCACGCTAATGGTCTACAGCGCGAGCTTCGTGGTCGCGCACAACGAGTTCAACGACGACGCGTACTTCCTGGTGCGGCAGTTGATGTGGATCGCCGCGGGCCTCGTCGGACTGCTGATCTCAGCCCGGATTGACTATCGCCGCTGGCGCTCGCTGTCGCTCCCAATCATGTTCGTGTGTATTGGCATGCTGGTGCTCGTCCTGGTCCCGGGCATCGGCTCGAGCAGCTATGGCGCCGTGCGTTGGATCAAGCTCGGCCCGGTCCAGATCCAGCCCAGTGAGATCGCCAAACTCGCGATGACCCTGTACCTGGCCGACTGGCTGGCGCGGCGAGGTCCGATAGTCGGTGAGCTGCTCAAGGGCCTGCTGCCGTTCGGCATCATCGTCGGCATCGTGGCCGCACTGGTGGCGGTACAACCCGATCTGGGAACAACGGCCATCATCATCGCCGTCGCGGCGTGCGTGTTCTTCGTGGGCGGAGCGAACCTCTGGCACATCACGCTGTTAGGGGTGACCGGTATCGGAGCGGGCCTGGTGGTGCTGGCCCACCTTAGTGGCTACCAGTTGGAGAGGATTCGCGCCTTCCTCGACCCCTGGAGCGACATTCAAGGCTCGGGCTGGCACACGGCGCAGGGGCTGATCGCGCTCGGCTCGGGCGGACTGTTCGGCAGCGGCCTCGGCAACGGGCTGCAGAAGTACTACTGGGTCCCGAATGCCCACACCGACGCCATTTTCGCGATCATTGGTGAGGAACTCGGACTGGTCGGCTGCCTGGGCGTGCTCATGCTGTTCGGCGTCGTGGCGTGGCGGGGATTTCTCATCGCCTGGCGCGGTCCTGATGCATTTGCGCGCCTCTTCGCCACAGGCTTGACCTGCATGCTGACCATCCAGACGCTGGTCAATATCGCGGTAGTCACCAATTCGTTGCCATACACCGGCGTGACGCTGCCGTTGGTGTCGTTCGGCGGCTCGTCCACGGTTATCTCGCTGGTCGCCATCGGCCTGCTGCTGAACATCTCGCGCCAGCCGGTCGCGCCAGCCACGGAGCACGAGCGGGTGGAGCCTGAGCTGGCGTATGCCCACTGAGAGCGGCATCGCGCAAGCGCAGCGTGTGCACATGGTAGGCATGGGCGGCTCCGGCATGGCCGCACTGTCGAGTTTGCTTTTGCAGATGGGCAAGCGCGTGAGCGGCAGCGATGTCGCGGTCGGCGGCGGTCTGGAGCAGCTACGCGCAGCAGGCGCGACCGTCTACGGCGCGCACGCGGCAGCGAACCTGGCTCCGGACGTGGAGTACGTCGTGCGGTCCTCAGCGGTGCCTGCTGACAACCCGGAAGTCCGGGAGGCGGAACGCCGTGGGCTGCCGAACCGCAAGCTGGCTGCAGCCGTCGGCGAGCTCATGCAGGGAAGATCGGGCGTGGCTATCGCCGGTACACATGGAAAGACCACCACGACCGCGCTGGTCACCTGGCTGCTGGAGCAGGGCGGCGTCGATCCGATGGCGCTGATTGGCGCCGACACGCCGCGGTACGCGCACGGTGCCCGAGTTGGTGCAGGACCCATGGTGGTCGAAGCCGACGAGTACGATCGGCGCTTCCTGCACTACTGGCCTGAGGTGGCAGTGGTCACGAGCATCGAAGCCGATCACCTGGACTACTACCGCGACCTGGCGGAAATCCGCGCTGCCTTTGCCGAACTGGTTTCGCGCATTCCCGCCCACGGACGGCTGGTGGTTTGTTCGGACGAACCTTGTGCGGCGGGACTCACCTCTCCGTCGCAGCGCGAGACGTACGGGTTTGGTAGGGACGCCGACTGGCGAATCGAGGGCTACGAGCCAGTGCCGGGCCGTGGAGCCAGGTTTTGTCTCAGTGCGGGCGGTCGAAGCTGGGACGTCGAGTCGCCGCTGGTGGGTGAGCACAATGCTCGCAACGTCGTGGCGGCGATCGCCGTAGCGGACTACTTCGGCGTTGGCCTGCGCGTGGCGATTGCAGCGCTGCCTGCGTTCCAAGGGCCGCGGCGACGGTTCGAAACCCGCGGACGGCCTCGCGGTGTCTGGGTTGTCGACGACTATGGCCACCATCCGACTGAGGTCCGCGCAGTCCTCGAAGCGGCACGCGGGGTCGCCGAAGGCCAGGTGTGGATCGTCTTCCAGCCGCACACCGCACATCGGACCTGGGCGCTCTTCGACGAGTTCACGCGCGCATTTGAGGCCGCGGATCATGTCGTCGTGCTGCCGATCTACCGTCCGAGCGGACGCGACCACGAGTACTCGAACGTCACGGCGGCGGACCTGGTTGAGTCCATTCGAAGACAGGGCCATCCTGATGCGCGGTACGTTGGCGGGTTCGATGCCGCTAGCCAGGTAGTCACCTCCGGTGCGAAACCCGGGGACCTCGTGCTGACCATGGGCGCGGGGGATGTCACGCGCCTGTCAGGCCAACTGCTGGAGGCGCTGGGCGCGTGAACCTCGAACGAAATGTCTGCCTGGCGCCGCATACCTCGCTGCGCGTGGGTGGCGTCGCAGACTGGTTTCTGCTCGCCCGAAGCGCGCAGGAAGTGGCCAAGGGGCTGCGCTGGGCGGCCGATCATGGCGTCGACGTACGCACGATCGGTGGCGGTTCGAACCTGCTCGTCGCCGATGACGGTGTCGAGGGTCTTGTTATCAAGACCGGGTTTGCGCAAACCGCGGTTGAGGACCGTGGTGGGGTGCCCGTGCTCGTGGCAGAGGCGGGCGCGAACCTCGCGAATGTCGCGCGGCGGCTGGCGAAGCAGGATCTGGGCGGCCTGGAGTGGGCTGCCAACGTGCCAGGTACGGTTGGCGGCGCGGCGGTGAACAACGCGGGCGCGTTCGGCGGTGACACGGCCTCCTGCCTCGTCGCCCTGACACTCGTGGACGCGCACGGTCAGCGAACCCGACTGGCCACCGACGCATTGCACTACGCCTATCGGACCAGCGTGTTGAAGCGGCGCGAACTGGGCGACGTTGCGGTGGAGACAGTCGAACTGCGGTTGGAGCCAACTGTGGCAGGTGCCGCCGATGCACGCGTGCGGGAGTTCAACGCGCAGCGCATGCGCAGCCAGCCGCGGATCTTGAGTGCTGGAAGTGTGTTTGCCAACCCGCCGGGCACCTTTTCGGGCAAGCTCATCGATGAGGCCGGGCTCAAAGGCGCATCATCTGGCGGCGCCCAGATTTCTGAACAGCACGCGAACTTTATCGTCAATCCGGGTGGCGCAAGCGCACGCGACGTATACGCCTTGATGCGGCGAGCGCAGGACGTTGTATTCGAGCGTACGGCCGTCTGGTTGCACGCGGAAATCGAGCTGTTGGGCCGCTGGACGTTGAAAGAGCGGGCCGCACTAGCCGCTCCGCTGGTAGCCGCCCATGAATAGGACGCGACGGCCCACACCGCGCGTGGTGATCGAACATAACCCGGCCGCCCGAAGGGCCGTCCGGGCGGCCGCGGAGCGCGAACCGCGGTTGCCAGCTGGCTTTGGACTGTGGCTGGCGGGTCGGATTGTCGCCGCGGCGCTGCTGGTCGGCGCGGGCTGGCTCGTCTACGATTTCGCATCCTCCAGTCGGTACCAGGTCCAGACAGTGCATGTACGCGGCAACGTTCTGCTGAGTCAGTCCGAGGTCGAAACGACCGCGGCGGTGGTCGGCGCCAACGTTTTCTGGGTCAATCACGCTGAAGTCGCTGCCCGCCTGCGAGCACTGCCGCTCGTCCAGCGTGTAGAAATCAGCGCGGCGCTGCCAGATACAGTGGACATTCAAGTTGTTGAGCGGCAGCCGGCCGGCTTCTGGACGAGCGGCGAACAGACCTTCCTGGTCGATAGTGAGGGAGTTATTCTGAAGCCCGTAGACGCCGAAACAGCACAGATCCGCGCGTGCGCGGGCCAGCCATGTGATCCACAACTGGCGGCCCTGCCAAGTGTGGTTCAGGCGGAGGCCGGGCCACTGATCCCGGGCGAGCGCGTGGACGCGAGCGCCCTGAGCACCTCGGCGCAACTGAGCTCTCTGCTACCAACCATCGGCGTACAACCGCGCGGGTTCCAGTGGAGTCCGGATACGGGTCTCGAGGTCAGTACTGTCGAGGGGTGGGACGTCCGTTTCGATCAAGCCGGTGATCTCAGGAGTCAGCTGGCCACGCTCAATGCGGTCCGAGCACAGCTCGCGCGCTCCAAGGCAAGCGTGGGGCTGATCGACGTCCGTTTCGGGGACCGTCCGTATTTCCGATGAGCAGCGACCGGATTGTTGTCGGAATCGATGTCGGCACGACGAAAGTCTGCGCGCTGATCGCCGAAGTCTCTGACGACGATCATCTCGAAGTAATCGGCACTGGCATCGTCCCGTCCCGCGGCCTGAAGAAAGGCGTCGTGGTCAGCCCCGAAGAGGTCGTCGAGTCCATCGTCAGCGCGGTCAACAAAGCCGAACAGCAGTCAGGCTTCAAGATCGTAAGCGCGTTCGTTGGCATCTCGGGCGCGCACATCAGCACACAGAGCAGTCAGGGAGTGGTCGCCGTCCGCCACCCGGATCGCCAAATTTCGCCTGACGACGTGCAGCGCGCTCTCGAAGCGGCTCGCGTCGTAAACGTGCCGAACGACCGTGAGATCGTGCACGTGCTGCCCAGGCACTACGTCGTAGACGGTCAGGATGGCATCAAGAACCCGATCGGGATGCTCGGACATCGCATCGAGGTGCAGACAACCATTGTCTCGGGCGCTTTGACCTCGGTGAACAACCTCGTGCGCTGCGTCGAGCGGGCGGGAATCGGCATCGATTCCCTGGTACTGCAGCCTGTGGCGGCGGGCGAAGCGGTGCTGACCGAGGCCGAACGTGAGATCGGCGTCACGCTGATCGACATCGGCAGCGGCACCACCGACGTCGGCATCTTCGTTGAAGGCGCGCTCATGTTCGCGTGCGTCTTGCCAGTTGGCGGCTTCCAGGTCAGCAACGACCTGGCAGTAGGCCTGCGCACGCCATTCGCCGCCGCCGAAGAGATCAAGATTCGACACGGCTATGCGCTGCCCGAACTGCTGGAAGACGATCGAACCATCGACGTCTCGGCTTTCGACACTGGCGACGGCCGCCCCGTGTCGCGGCGCCAGGTCAGCGAGATCATCGAGCCACGACTCGAAGAAACCTTCGAGCTTGTGCTGGAGCAACTGGACAGAGCGGGGCTTCGCGGCTTACCAGCGGGGGTGGTACTGTGCGGCGGAACCGCGCAACTCGGCGGCATCCGTCGTCTGGCGGCTGAAGTGTTTCATGCGCCCGTGCGAATTGGTGCACCAACGGGTATCTATGGACTCACCGATCAGATTTCAACGCCTGCATTCGCGACGAGTGTGGGTTTGTTGAAATGGGGTCTGGATCAAGAGTTCGAGCCGACGACGAGTCGTGGCGGAATGCCACTGGCCAACATTGGAAGCGCGGTGACAAATTGGTTGAGGAATTTCCTCCCGTAAAGTGCCCTAGAATGCGGGGGAATTGGTGCTGACCATGAACGGATATACCAACCTCGAAGGCGCGGCTCGTATCGTCGTCCTGGGCGTCGGAGGTGGTGGCAGCAACGCGGTCAATCGAATGATTCAGTCTGGCGTGCGCGGTGTCGAGTTCATCGCCATCAATACTGATACACAAGCGCTCTCGCGCTGTGATGCGCCGACACGTCTGCACATCGGAGAGAAGCTGACGCGCGGCCTGGGCGCGGGCGGCAACCCGAACACGGGTGAAAAAGCCGCCGAAGAGAGCGCCGAACAGATTGCCGATCTGGTGCGCGATGCCGACATGGTTTTCATCGCCGCTGGCATGGGCGGCGGCACGGGGACCGGCGCCGCGCCGATCATCGCGCAGATTTCGAAGGACCTGGGCGCGCTGACCGTTGGCGTGGTGACGAAGCCGTTCAACTTCGAAGGCCGCCAACGCGCCAAGAACGCCGAAGCAGGCATCGTGCAACTGCGCGAACGGGTTGACACGCTGATCACGATTCCCAACGACCGGCTGCTCGAGGTCATCGATCGCAAGACCACGCTCGAGCAAGCGTTCATGGAGGTCGACGACGTCCTGCGTCAGGGCATCCAGGGGATCAGCGAGCTCATCACCGAGCCCGGCCTCATCAATCTCGATTTCGCGGACGTGAAGTCGATCATGTCCGACTCGGGCGGCGCATTGATGGCCATCGGGCGCGGTACTGGCGAGTCTCGTGCGCAGGACGCGGCTAGAATGGCGATCTCGTCACCGCTGCTGGACATCTCCATGGACGGCGCCCGCGGTGTGCTGCTGAACATCACCGGCGGGGCCGATCTCGCGCTTTCCGAGATCAATGACGCGGCTGAAGTGATTGCTTCGGCGGCCGATCCCGAGGCGTCGATCATCTTCGGCGCGGTGATCGATCCGCAGATTGAAAACGAAGTGCGGATCACGGTGATCGCCACCGGGTTCGACGTGAGCGAGCGGCCGCAACGGCAATCTTCCTTTCGGTCGCGGCTAGCCCGCCCTTCGTACGATCGTCCGCAGGAGCCACCGCCGCAACCGGTAGTCGAGGAACGCGATCGTGATCGGCCGCCGGAACGCGACACAGGACCGATCCGTGTTGGCACGATCGGGTCGACGTTGCCCGAGCCCGTGTTCAACGACCAGGACGACGACCTGGACATCCCGCCGTTCTTGCGAGGTCGTCGCCGATAAACCGTTAGACTCTCGCGGTGTATGGGGCGCATTCGCACACAAGACGTCGAGGTCCAGCGCAAGCGGTTGGCGCGCGAGCAGGGCACCGTCCGCAAAGACTGGGGCGGGCGGGTGCCAACCGCGCTGTGCTACCCGAACTCCTACGCCGTGGGTATGTGCAACCTGGGCTTCCAGAGCGTGTATAGCCAGTTCAACTCGGCGCGCGATTTTGTGTGCGAACGCGTTTTTGCCGAGCCTGTGCTGATTGGCAGCACGTCGGCCGGCCGCGGTGACTGGACGGGCGACGACCGCTATTCGATCCAACAGCGGCTCCTGGCAACGGGAGAGCCGCTCTCGGTGGAGTCGCAGCGACCGCTGAGTGACTTCGGCGTGGTCGCGTTCAGCCTGTCGTTCGAGCTGGACTACTTCAACGTCGGGGACATGCTGCGGCGGGCGGGCATCGCACCGCTGGCCGCGGACCGATGCGACACCGATCCCGTGGTGATCGCTGGTGGTCCGGCGGTCTCTGGCAACCCGGAGCCGGTGGCACCCATGTTGGATGCGGTCATCGTCGGCGAAGTCGAGCCCGTAATGAACGGCCTACAGGACGTCTTCATCGGCACCAGTAACAGGTGGGAACAGATCGAACGTTTGTCGCGCCTCCCTGGGGTGTACGTTCCCGCGAAGTATCGGGTGGCGCACGCGCCTGACGGCAGGATCGAGGGCGTGGTCGCCAAGGACGTGGCGTTACCAGTGCAGCGGCTCAATGCGCGCAACGTGAACGAGTTCCAGACCATGTCCGCGGTTCTTTCCCCTGACATCGAATTGGGAGACATGTTCCTGGTCGAGATGACGCGCGGTTGCGCCCGAGGTTGCCGCTTCTGTCTGGCTGGCTACACGTCGTTGCCGGTGCGGCACCGCAACGTGGACCACTTGATGGAAGGCGTAAAGCAGGGCCTGCAGTACCGCAAACGTGTTGGCCTGATTTCCGCAGCGACATCAGACCATCCGCAGCTTGAGCAGCTGCTCGAAAGGATGCTGGAAGCTGGCGCGAACGTATCGCTGTCCTCGCTGAGGATCGATCGCATCACCCCGTTTCTGGTCGAAGCACTCGTACGGAGCGGGACTCGGACGATCACGCTCGCGCCAGAGGCTGGCAGCCAGCGCATGCGCGACGTCATCAACAAACGCCTCACGCACGAGCAGATCGTGCATGCCGCCGAGCTGGCCGGGCGAGGCGGCATCCCCAACGTCAAGCTGTACTTCATCGTGGGACTACCGGGCGAAACCGATGAGGATGTACGTGAGCTGGCGGCGCTTTCTGGCGAGATCCTGCAGCGCACCCGCGCGCACAACCGCTACGCCCGCGTCTCTGTGAACCTCTCGCCGCACGTGCCGAAGGCGCAGACCGCGTTCCAGTGGGAAGCCATGGCGGATGTGGCGACGACATCCGAGCGCATCAAGACCGTTCAACGCACGTTGGGACCGTTGGGGATAGACGTGCGATTCGAAGCCCCTGCCGCACAGCGCGTGCAGGCCATCCTCGCCAGGGGTGACAGGCGATTGGCGCCAGTCATGCTTGAAACGCAGCGGCTACAGCAATTCGAGGCCAACATGCAGCGGGCGGGCCTGGATCCCGAGTTCTATCTCGGGACGATGGACCCGAACGGGATCATGCCCTGGGCGATGGTTTCCACGGGCGTGCCCGAGTGGTACTTGAAGCAGGAGTTCGGTCGTGCGCGAGGCCTCGGGGGCCAGGAGATTCCGATGCTGGAACTGCCGCCGAAGGCCGCGGCCGTGGTGGAGGCAGCACGCCTGGCGGGCTCGGCGGCGTGAGCCTGCCGCTGTTTCGCTTCGAACATCTCTCACAGGTTCCAGGTGTCGTGCACGGCGTCAGCACTCGCGTGGGCGGTGTCAGTGAAGGACGTTGTGAGTCGCTGAATGTGTCGTACTCAGTGGGTGATGTCGCTGAGAACGTAGATGAGAACCTGCATCGGGTGGCTACTTCGGTCGGCGGCCGGCGCAAGGACTTGTTCGGCGCGTGCCAGGTACACGGTCGCGAGGTCACGGTCGTCACCGACGAGTCCGACGGGCGGCCGAAGTGCGACGTGCTGATCACGCGTTCGCGCGCGAAGACGTTGATGCTGCGCTACGCGGACTGCACACCCGTGCTGTTGGCTGACCCCGTGCAGAAAGCCATCGGCGTGGTACATGCGGGCTGGCGCGGCAGCGCGGTGCGTGCAGCGGAAGCAGCCGTGGTGGCCATGCGTGACGAATTCGGCTCCAACCCGGGCGACCTCGTCGCCGGTATCGGTCCCGCGATCGGACCCTGCTGCTACACCGTCGGCGAGGATGTGCGCACGGCATTCGCCGATCGGCCACAGCTTTTTGCGGAGGGGCGCCTCGACCTTTGGGAGGCCAACCGACTCGCCCTCATAGACGCAGGCGTGCCCGCAGACCAGATCGAGGTCGCGGGCATTTGCACCCAGTGCAATGCAGACACGTTCTTCTCGCATCGTGCCAACGGCGGGCAACCAGCCGGCCGATTCGCCGCGGTCATCCGGCTCCAATGCTGAACGTTCCCGTCGATCTCGCCAGCAACCTCATGCGAGTAACCGATGAGATCGCCGAGGCGGCCGTGCGGGCCGGACGCAAGCCGGACGAGATCACTCTGGTTGGCGTCTCGAAGACACAACCTGCCGAGACGCTGGCCGATGCCGTCCGCGCAGGCCTGCGCCATCTCGGCGAGAACCGCGTTCAGGAAGCCGACGAAAAGTTTCCCCGCGTACGTGAGCTCCTCGAGGGGGTTGAGCCCCCAGTTTTTCACATGGTCGGCCATCTTCAGACCAACAAGGCAGGAGCTGCCGTCGAACTGTTCGACCGCATCGACTCTGTGGACAGTCTGAAGTTGGCCCAGGCTCTCGCGCGACGAGTACCTATGGGCGAGGAGCTTCCCATCCTCGTGGAGGTGTACGTCGGCGATGACGCATCACGTCCTGGCGTCCGAGTTTCGGGCTTGATCGACGTCGTTGGTGCGATCCTCGAGGTGCCGCGCATACGTGTTCTCGGGTTGATGACGGTCGCACCTCTGGGCGGCAATTCACGTGATGCGTTTACACAAGTACGCAAGCAAAAAGAAATCTTGTCCGCCACGTTCCCGGCGGTACACTTCCGCGTACTGTCCATGGGCATGAGCGACGATTACCGGGAGGCCATTTCAGAAGGCTCAACCGAGGTTCGTATTGGCACCGCTCTGTTCGGTCCACGGAACCTGAGGTAACCGCAAACACAATGTTCTATCTGATCAACTTTCTGGCCATCCTGTTACAGATTCTCCTGGTAGCCATCCTCGTGCGCGTGGTGCTCACCTGGTTTCCTGTTGACCCTTCCAATCCGATCATTCGGATCATCTTCGAGGTCACCGAACCCGTACTGGCCCCGTTCCGGCGGGTAATCCCGCGGATAGGCATGTTCGACCTCTCGCCGATCGCGGCGATGCTCGTCATCCAGGTGATTCTTTCGAACCTCAGGGTCTAGCGCACACCCGAGGGTTTGCTACCTCCGAGGGTTCATCACCTCAAGGGTTCACACGTCCGTGGGTTATCACCACCGAAGGTTCATCATCTCGAGGGTTCACACGTCCGTGGGTTATCACCTCCGAAGGTTCATCATCTCGAGGGTTCACACGTGCGTGGGTTATCACCTCCATGGGGTTCATCACCTCGAGGGTTCACACGTCCGTGGGTTATGACTTCCGCGGGTTCATCACCTCGAGGGTTCACACGTCCGTGGGTTATGACTTCCGGGGGTTACACCTGCGTGGGTTCACCGCCGCCAGGGGATCGCCGGCTTCCGGGGTGTGTCTAGGGCGTGGTGTCGCTCTGGCGCTTGCGCCAGGCCTTGCGGTCAAGGCGCATGTCATAGAACAGGCTCTCGAGTCCGAGCGGCCCGCGGCGGAAGAGGTGGCGCACGAAGGCAAACTGCGCGTCACCTGTGACGTCAGGCCCAATGTGGGCATCCCAGTGGGTGCCGTTGGTGTGGAACCCCAGGTTTTCATAGCAGCGGCGTGCCCGGGTGTTGTGGGCAGCAACGCTGAGGAGCATGCGCTCGAAGCCCATGTTCTCGAAAAAATGGTGCAGAAATGCGCCGAGGGCGTCGGTGCCATAGCCCTGGCCTAACGACTCGGGGCGCAGGTCGATGCCCAGCACCGCGGAGCGCTCCTCATGGCGGACGTGGCGCAAGAAGATGCGGCCAATCATCTCGCCGGTCTCGTCCTCCACCGCGAAGGGGATCTGGCGCTGGCGTTGAACGATGTCGTCGAACCAGCGCGAGCGCTGATCGGGCGACATGCGCCGCGGACTGGTACCAACCAGGAGTTGCTCGGCGTAGTCGGGCCAGGCTTGCCACGAATCCACGTCCGCCCGGGTAAAGGGCCGAACGCGCGTGCGCGCACCCGTGGCTACGGTGTTCCGATCAGCTATCGCCATTACTTGTTACTCAGTGGCAAGACGTGTGCGAAGCACGTCAACTGCCGGCAGGTCGATTTCAACGATCTTACGGCGGCTAGCGTCGCCGGCCACGATTTTCACTGCGCGAGGGCGCAACTGCAAGGCAGTGGCGAGCAGCATGTACCACAGGGTAGAAGCGCGAAGGCGGCCCTCGCCTATCATTCCAGGGTCGTGTACCAAGCGCCGAAGGGAACCCAGGACATCCTGCCCGAGGACGAGCCCTACTGGGCATTCGTCGAGGCTGAGATGCGCCGCCAGGCGCGACTGGCGAACTACGGGGAGATTCGGACGCCCACGTTCGAGGAAACTGGCGTCTTCGCGCGCGGAGTCGGCGCCACGACCGACATCGTCGAAAAGGAGATGTACACCTTCTTAGATAAGGGCGGCGACAGCATGACCCTGCGGCCCGAGGCGACCGCGGGCATCGTCCGCGCCTATCTGCAGCGGGGCATGGCCAGTCGGCCACAACCTGTCAAGCTGTACATGCTGCTGTCGACGTTTCGTTATGACAAGCCGCAGAAGGGCCGCTTCCGAGAATTTCGCCAGATCGATTTCGAGGCGATTGGCGAGCCGGACCCGTCGATCGATGCCGAGCTGGTCGCGCTGCAGTGGCGCCTGTACGCCGCGCTGGGTCTGCGGAACCTGAGTTTGCAAGTCAACAGCATTGGCGACCAGAAGTGTCGACCCGCGTACATCGCCACGCTTGCCGAATACTTTCGCGAGCACATCGACGGCCTCTGTGAGGAGTGCCAGCGCAGACTCGAAACCAACCCGCTGCGGCTATTGGACGAAAAACGGCGCGAGTGCCAGGCAGTCCTGGAGGGGGCCCCGAAGAGCGCGGACCACTTGTGTGATGAATGCCGTGGTCACTTCGAGGCGTGGCTGGGCTACGTCGAAAGTGCGGGCATCCCGTTCAGTATCGACTCGCGGTTGGTGCGCGGCCTGGACTACTACACCCGCTCCGTTTGGGAGGTCCATCCGCCCCTGGTTGGCTCCCAGAGCGCACTGGGCGGTGGGGGGCGTTACGACGGCCTGGCCGAGCAGCTTGGCGGCCGACCCACTCCCGGTGTGGGCTTTGCGACAGGTGTCGAGCGCATCATCCTGGAGTTGAAGGACCAGCAGGTGCTGGTTCCCCCGGTCGGTACGCTGCGCGCCTTTGTGGTGTATCGCAACCTCGAGGCCAAACGGCTCGCGTTCGACGTGGCAGAGGCACTTCGCGCCGAAGGCATCTCGGCGGATCTGACATTCAGCGATCGAGCGTTGAGAAAGCAGCTTGCCGCGGCAGATCGGGCCGGCGCCCAGTACACGATCGTCGTCGGGGAGGATGGGCTGGCCGCTGATACGGTGTTCGTGAAAGAGATGGGCAGTGGCGAGCAGCGCGAGGTGCGACGCGACGAGTTGGTACAGACGTTGAGGCAGGGCAATGCCGCGCCTGAGTGAGGCGGCCCTGAAGCGCCTCGAAGAAGCGCGCGTGCGCTCTGAGGAGCTGGCGGGCGAGCTGTCCGATCCCGCAACCTTCACCGACGCCCGTCGAGCCGCGGATCTCAGTCGTGAGCACTCAGACCTGGCGGACGTGGTCGAAAAGTACGTGCACTACGCCGAGCTCGCAACCAGGTTGGATGAGGCCGAAGACCTGCTTCGCGATGGCGTGGACGAGGACATGCGCGCTTTGGCTGAGGAGGAGATTGCGTCGGTCGGGCCCGAGCTGAATCAGGTGGTCGAGAGCTTGCAGGAGTTTCTGCGACCACGCGATCCGAACGACCAGCGCGACGTCATCCTCGAAATTCGCGGCGCCGAAGGTGGACAGGAAGCCAATCTCTGGGCGGCTGACTTGATGCGCATGTACATGAAATACGCCGAGCTCAAAAACTGGAAAGTTGAAGTCCTGAACACCAGCGAGACCGACCTGGGCGGCATCAAGGAAGTCATCTTCGAGATCCATGGGCGGGGCGCGTACTCGCGGCTGAAGTGGGAAGGCGGCG
>JAFAZN010000342.1 GCA_019239775.1 Chloroflexota bacterium | reverse complement strand
CGCTGGCCGTGCCGCCACCACCAAAGCCGCCGCCGCCGCCCAGTGGGCTCTGGACGTTCACGCTGACCTGCATGCCGGGCATGCGGCGCCCAACCGCGCGCACCTGGTCGAGGATGTCGAACACGCTGCGTGTGCGCTGCTGCTTCGGGACGAGCTGCACGTCCAGGCTGGCACGTGCGCCACCTCGGCCGAAGCCGAATCCGCCGCCGCCGCCCGACACCGAGTCGAAGACGTACTGGGTCTCAGGCAGGCTCTGCAGATAGACCTCCATCTGCTTGGCCGCCGCGTCCATCGCGGTAAGGGCGGTGCCCGGTGGCGCATTCAAGTTGACTGAGAACGTATTGTCGTCTTCCTGAGGTGCGTACTCGCTGCCGATCCAACCGAGCGGCACCATGGCGAAACTGCCGACCACGAGGCCGAGACACACCAGCAGAACCAGCCAGCGCGCCTTCACTGCAAGCGGGACCGTTCGGCCGACAAATCGGCCGAGCATCTCGAAATGGTCGTCCCACCAGACGCCGAAACGGTGCAGCGGATTACGGCTGCCTGCCTTTTCGGTGTGCTGGAGCCAGCGCGAGGCCAGCATCGGCGTCAGCGTGAACGAGATCAGCAGTGAGAACAATGTGGCCGCGACGACCGTCAGGCCGTACTGGCGGAACAACTGGCCGAGCACGCCCGTGATGAACGCGACCGGTGTGTACACGACGACGTCGGCCATCGTGATTGCGATTGCCGCCATACCGATCTCACCGCGGCCCGTGATAGCCGCCTGGTGCGGGTTTTCGCCGAGCGTGATATGTCGATGAATGTTCTCGAGAACGACGATGGAGTCGTCCACCAGGATGCCGATCATCAGCGCCAGCGCCATGAGGCTCATGATGTTGAGGCTGAAGCCCAGCGCGTACATCACCAGGAAGGTGCTGATGAGGCTGGTCGGGATCGCCAGCAGAACGATCACGGTGTGGCGCCATGCGTGCAGGAACAGCAGCATGACGCCGCCGACGAGCAAGACTGACAGCAACAGGTCGTGCTGGATCGCATCGAGGGATGCGCGCGTGAACACCGAGGTGTCGTTGGTAACGACGACCTGCGAGCCCTGCGGCAGCAAGGTTTGTAGTTTGGCGAGGGCGACGCGAACGCTGTCCGCGACCTGCAGTGCGTTGGCATCGGACTGCTTGACGATTTGCAGACCGACCGCGTCGGTGCCATTCAGGCGCTGAAGCTGTGTCTGCTGTTTGTAGCCAAGCCCGACAGTCGCGAGATCCCGGAGGAGAATCGGACCATTCGTGGTCTGGGTAACGATCAGATTCGAGAGGTCATCTAGGGTCTGGAAGGAACCGAGCGATCGAACGTCGAGCTCGGCCTGACCCTGCTGGATCGAGCCAACCGGCGCGTCCACGTTGGCGTTCGTCAATGCCGTGTTGATCTGCGCCAGCGTGACGCCGTACGCGGCCATCTTCGCGTAGTCGATCTTGACCTGGACCTCCGTTTGGAGGCCGCCCGAAACGTTGATCTGGGCTACACCCGGAATCGACTCGAGCTCTGGGACGAACTGGTCGTTGACGACTTCGAACAGCTGATCGAGCTGGGCGCCGGTGACGGCGACCTCCATGATGGGCTGTTGGCTCGGATCGGCCTTGTTGACGCGCGGATCACTCGCGTCCGCGGGCAGTTTGCTGCGGATGCCATTGACGCGCCGTTCGACTTCCAGGGCAGCCTGGGTCGGATCGGTTCCATCAACGAGCTGGACGTTGACGCTGGCGCTGCCTTCGCTGGATGTCGAGGTGATGCTGTACACGCCCGACATGCCCGAGACAGCGTTTTCGATCGGCTCGGCAATGAGCTGCTCGATGTCCTGGGCGGTAGCGCCCGTATAGGTCATCGAGACGCTGACGAACGGGATCGTGATCGGGGGCAGCCGGTCGATCTTGAGGAACGTGTAGGAGACCGCGCCCATGATGACCAGGCCGAGCAGGCCCATCAACACGGTCAGCGGGCGGACGACCGCGAGTCGGGTCAGAAACATCTGTCAGTTAGCCTCCCTGGCGTTGACCTTGTCCGCCCTAGCCACCACCCTGGCCTCCTTGACCGCCCTGACCTTGACCGCCCTGGCCTTGACCGCCCTGGCCACCCTGACCGGGCAGGCCCGTCGCTACCTGGATCGGGGTGCCGTCGTGCAGGCTGTTCTGTCCGACGACCACCACCTGCTCGCCGGGCGCAACACCTGAGACGATCTCGATATTGGTGTTGTCCGACATACCGGTTTGCACCGTGCGCTGCTGGGCCTTGCCGTTGTTGTTGACGAACACCACCGACGAGGTGCCCTGCTGCACGATTGCTTCGCGCGGCACGATGATCGCGTCTGGTTTCTGCGCGTACACCACCTGGACCTGGGCGAACATGCCCGGCAACAGGCGTGGATCAGGCGTCGTCGGCACGATCTTGACGTCGAAGGTGTGAGCGCGCGGGTCACCCGCGGGCGCCACGGTCACGACCTTGGAGGGGAAGTTCTCGCCCGGATACGCCGGCACGGTCAACTGCACATCGAGGCCAGGGCGTATTTGGGCCAGGTTGGCCTCTTCCACCGTCACATGGACCTCGACGTTCTGGCTTGCAATGGTAAGGATCGGCGTCGACGGCGTGGCAAAGGCACCCGCCGTCAGCGACTTGGTGCCAACAATGCCATCGAACGGCGCGACGACGGTTGTCTGGTCCAGGTTGGCCTGAGCCAGCGAGACCGCCGCCTCAGCCTGCGCCACGCCAGCCACGGCCGCCTGCAGGTCGGCATCCGAATACAGATCCTGCTTGCTGGTGACGTTGGCGGCCATCTGCTCGACGACCGACTGCTGCGCCGCGAGATCGGTATCAGCGCCCGGCTGCTGGGCCTTGACCAGCGCCAGCTGGGCCTGGTTCAGCGCGTCCTGGGCTTGCTGCACGTCGGTCGGCAGCGGACCCGCATTGATCACGTCCAGCTTGGCCTGGTCGCTGGTGAGTTTCTGCTGGGCCGCCTCCAGCGAGCTCTGGAGCTGCGTCAACTGCGCCTGCTGCGTCCCGTTAGTCAGCGCATCGAGCTTGGCCTGATCGGCCTTGAGCTTCTGCTGCGCTCCGATGAGCGTGCTCTGCGCCGCGGCCTGCTGCGACTGGAAACTGCCGTTGGTCAGCGACTCGAGCTTGGCCTGGTCCGCCAACAGCTTTTCCTGCGCCGAGGTCAGCGTTGTCTGGGCTGTCGCTTGCTGCGAGTTAATGGTGCCTTTTTCGGCCGCAAGGCGCGCCTGGTCGGTCTTGAGCTTTTCCTGAGCCGACACCAGGGTGCTCTGGAGCGAAGCCTTGGTGGCCGGCGGCCCGCCATTGAGCAGCTGCGTCAATGCCGCCTGCGCCGAGACGAGCTGCTGCTGGGCCGACGCCAGACTCGACGCGGCAGCCGTCTTCGCCGCATTGCACTGCGTGCTATTGATGGTGCTACCGGCGTGGTCTACGGCGCAGGCGCCGCCGCTGCTGCTGCTGCCGCCGCTGCTGCCGCCACTCGAGGCGGGCGGGATGGTCGGGTTAGTCAGCGCTGTCTGCGTCGAGTTGGCGGCGTCCACTGACGCCTGCGCGGCGTCAACGAGCTGCCGGGCCGCCTGAACCTGCGCGTCTGGCGGCGAGTTGGCCTGGTCGATGCCTGCCTGCGCGGCGGCGACCACGGCCTGGTCGGCATTCACGTTGCTCTGCAGGTTCTGCTGGTCCGCGGCTGTGGTGCCGGTCAAGGCGCCAAGCGCCGCCTGAGCAGCGTTGATCTGGGCATTATCCGTATCGACCGCCGTCTGAGCGGCCTGCAGGTCAGAAATATTCGAGCCCTTGAGGTTGTCCAGCGCGGCTTGCGCCGCCGCGAGTGATGCTTTGTCACTGTCGACCGCGCTCTGCGCCCCCTGCGTATCCGAAGCGCTCGAGCCGGTGAAGTTGTCCAGGGCTGCCTGAGCCGCTACGAGGGACGCGTTGTCGGCGTCGACGGCGCTCTGCGCGCTCTGACGGACATCGTCAGTCGCGCCGTTCAGCAGCGCTTGCAGCTTGGCCCGTGACGCATCGACCGCGGCCTGGGCGGTCCGCACGTCTTCTGGTCGACCCGCCTGCAGCTGCATCAGTTTGATCTGGGCTTGTTCGAGCTGGTCTTGAGCGGCGGCTACGTCTTCGGGCTTCGCGCCGGCCTCCACCGAGGCCAACTTCGCACGCGCCGAAAGGAGTCCTGCCTGGGCCTGCTGCAACTCCGCCGGCAGCGCACCCTGATCAAGCGTCGCGAGCGTGTCGCCTCGGTGAACGACGCTGCCCACATCAACCGGGATGTCGGTGATGACACCCGAGGTGCGCGGGACGATGTTGACCTGCTGGCTCGCCTGAACCGCGCCCGCGTAGGTGAGGACACTGCTCATTGGCGCCTGCGTCGCGGGTACCGTCCGCACCACCAGGCCGGCGCCACCTGGCGGACCGCCCTGCTGCGCGGTCGCTGCTTGCGGTTGGACCAGTATGGCCGACGCAAGCGGCACGGCCGCCGCCAGCACCAGGACGACGACAATCGAGAAAACAATCGGTTTATTGGCAGTCGCGCGGCGGATCAGTGAAAGCACGTTTCTGGTACCTCAGCAGGGCAGGGCAGACCTTCGCGAGCACGCATTGGTCCCCGTCTAAGTGGGAGTATGCTTTGGAACTCTCTAATGCTTAACTAACTGGTTGTTAAGCGGCTGCTAAAGGCTCAACCGTGATGGGTCTGTACGGCAGCATACGGGATCCGCAGCCGAGGTCGGGTGTGACGCGCGAGCGCATCGTTTCGTTCTGAACCACACACCCCCTGGAGGAGTTGACCTTGGTCCGCACCGCTGCGCGACTTGTGTGCGCCTTCGTGCTGAGCCTGGGCCTCGTCGCGCCCGCGCAAGCACAGACCGCCGATCCGCGATTCTTCTCGCAAACCGGTTTCCGCATTGACAACGACACGTTCTGGGACTTTTTCCAGCACCGCGGCGCCGTCCGCACCTTCGGCTATCCCGTGTCTCGCCAGTTCAAGCTCGATGGCTTTCCCGTGCAGATCTACCAGCGAGAAGTCATGCAGCTTTGGCCCGACGGCAGCGTGCACACGCTGAATCTGCTCGACGCCGGCCTGCTGCCATTCACGAACATCAACGGCAGTACGTTCCCAGCACCCGACCCAAGCGTCATCAACTCGACGCCCACGCCCAACGACCCCGACTACGCCACCAAGATCGTCCAATTCGTGCAGCAACAGGCGCCCGACACGTTTCAGGGCGAGCAAGTGAACTTTGGCACGACGTTCAACACGACCGTCGCCCAGAGTGATTCGCCAGATACGCCGTCAGGGCTACTACCGCTCTTTGACCTCGACGTTTGGGGCGCACCCACCAGCCACCCTGCGATCGATCCAAACAACCACAACTTCATCTACCAGCGCTTCCAACGCGGCATCATGCACTACGACAAAGGCTGCGGTTGCACGCAGGGCTTACTGTTGGCCGACTACTTGAAGTCGGTCATCACGGGCCAGAACCTGCCGCCCGACCTGGCCGCCCAGGTGCAGACCTCGCGTTTTTACAAGCAGTACGCGCCAGGCAAGCCTGGTTCTCTCGCGCGACCGAACGACCTGCCCGGCAGCGACCTGACCAGCGCATTCGACCAGGAGCAGCCGTCAGCTGGAGGGACGACCCCGACCCCGGCTGCCAGCAGCAACTTCGCCTATGGCTTCCAGGTGCACATGTGGGACATCAGCTCCCAGGCCAAGGGTTTCGTCATCGGCGATGTCAAACAGGCCGGCTTCAACTGGCTCAAGCATCAAGTCGAATGGACTGCCATCGAGCCGACGGCGGGTCAGTACGACTGGAGCGAGCTCGACACCATCGTCAACGCCGCCAACGCCGCGGGACTCAACGTCGTGGTCAGCGTGCAGCACGCGCCTGAGTTCTATCGCAGCTCGAGCAGCGGGCTGATGCCATCAGATCCCACCACCTACCAGAAGGTCATGCAGGCCATGGCGAGCCACTATGCGGGCAAGATCCAGGCGTATGAGCTCTGGAACGAAGAGAACCTGGCCCGTGAGGCCGGTCAAGGCAACGTCAATCCTGCTGGCTATCTACCGCTATTGAAGGCCGGCTATGCGGGCGTGAAAGCCGGTGATGCCAATGCCCAGGTGATCCTGGGCGCGCTGAGCCCGACCGGCGCCAACCAGGCCGGGATCTCGATGGACGACCTGCAGTATCTGCAAGGTCTCTACGCCATCAACGGCGGCGAGGTGAAGAACTACTACGACATCCTCGGCGCTCACCTCAGCGGGTTTTCCAATCCGCCCGACTGCACCCCTTCCACCCCGCAGTGCAGTTTGTCGGGCGGCTGGAACAACGACCCGAGTTTCTTCGCCTTCTACCGCTTGGGCCAGTACCACGATGCGCTTTCGCAGCTCGGGGATGGCGACCGGAAGATGTGGCTCACCGAGTTTGGCTATGACTCGTCGACCGTGGCGGTGCCTGGGTACGAATACTCCACCTATGTCTCGGAGGACACCCAGGCACGCTTCCTCGTCCAGGCCTTTCAGATGGCCCGCCAGACGCCCTACATCGGCGGGGTGATGATCTGGAATCTGAATTATCAAATTGCAGTGCCGCAGACCGATGAAAAGTGGGGCTTTTCAGTCTTGCGCAGTGACTGGAGCCCGAGACCTGCGTACTCCGCGCTGGCGTCGATGGCCAAGTCGTAGCGCCCATCGCCTGAGTTCTCCGGGAGGTTGGCCTTACCTCCCGGAGGGTGCGTGGCGGTCACCTAGAATGGCTGGGCCAGATGGACTTTAGCCTCGAGGATCTCGATCGCATCCGCGTGCGCGTCGGCATGGGCACCAAGTCGCTGCGGCAGATGAGCGACACCCAGTTCACGGCCTGGCTGCGTGCTCAGGGCGCGCGCGGGGACATCGGCATCATCAAGATCCGGCCTGGCGAGCTCCAGATTCCGATCGAAGAGCGCGTGCGCGTGCTCAACGATTTGCAGCAGTCGGGCTTCTACATTCCCAACATCATGGGCGAGCCGCGCGAGTCGCCGGAAGTCAACCGCGCACGGATCCAATCCGCATTGGAGCACCTCAACGCCGCCCGCGAGCACCTGGAGGATGTCAGCGCTGCTGTCAGCGAATTGGGTGAGTTGGACCCCCGCGTCAATATGCGCGCCAGCACGCACGGGCTCATTGAACTCACAGATTTGCTCCAAGGCGCATTCCAACACGCCCTGCGCACTTCGGTGAGAGACCACCAGCGCTGAGCGACACCTCCGGTTAGAGACCACCTCCGGTGAGCGATTACGGTCCGGTGACAAGCCATCTCCGGTGAGGAACCACCCTCCGGTGAGAACCACGTCCGTGATGATTACCTCCGGGTGGTGATTACCACCGGTGAGGGACTACCGCCGTGCGGGACTACCGCAGTGAAGGGGTGCGAGATAGCTCGCGGTTCACGGAGCGGTAGCAGCTCCGCAGGTCATCTTCCAACGATTGCCAGTCGGCTTCGGGGTTCGCCGAGGTTCCACTGGTGATCAAGTCCACCGTGTTGTTGGCGCGAACGCGCCATTCGGCGGACTCGCGTGCGCGATCCAGCGGAAGGCCAAAGAGCTCGGCGTGCAACGCCGTCATAGCGTCAACTAAAGGCCCCTTGTCTGGTTTGCCAGACAACCGTCGGTGTTCAATCCAGTACCCAATTTCCAGCTCCGCCGCCCGCGCTGGAGAAAATGCAAACGTCGACCAGCGCCGCGCCACACGGTAGTACCGCTCCAGGTGACGCCGGACTTCGGCGGGTTTGTTGTCCACCGGAGCCCAGATAATCGATGCGCGAGCAATATGGACCGCGGCAACCACCGACAACGGAAACGGAATCTGAAACTGCTCCTGGTTCAACTGCACCATGAGCTTGAGCACACGCGGCCAGCTGCGATCATAGTAGGCACGCCAACCACCGGCCTCCAGCTCGGCCAGGCGCTCGGCATCGAGCTGGAGCATCAGCGTTGCGATCGGGGAAGCCACTCCAGGGCGGCTTCGGTCGGTCCGCTGGGGCGATACTCCAAACCAACCGAACCCTGATAGCCAAGCGCATCCAGGTCCGCCAGGAATTCGCGAATCGGCTGCTGCCCGGTCCCTGGTTCGTGGCGTCCAGGGACGTCGGCGATCTGGACGTGTTCCACCAGGTCCAGGTGTTCGCGCAACGCGGCGCGCGCATCGGCGCCAATCATGCCCACATGGTACTGGTCAAGCTGCACGCGCACGCTTGGATGATCGACCTCGCGCACGATCTGCGCGGCTCGCTCCACACTGCTGACGTAGTAGCCGGGGAAGTCCGTCGTATTGATATTTTCTACGAGTAACTTCACACCCGCCGACTCCACCTTCGGTACGGCACGACGGAAGTTCTCCACGATCATCGCGTGCGCGGCTGTGGGGCTCACTTCGGGGCGCGGAATACCAGTGAGAGCGTTGAGGCGTTGGACGCCGAGACGTTGGGCGGTCTGGAGCGCTTCTTCGAGCGTGCGCTGAAACTCCGCCTCGCGACCGGGATTGCACGCGAGCCCGCGCTCGCCGGCTTCCCAATCCCCCGGAGCCGGATCGAACAGCACCAACTCCAGGTGGTGTTCCTGCAATTGCTGCTCGATTCGAGCGAGGTCCAATGTGTGGACGAACAGGATCTCCACGCGCGTGAATCCAGCCTCGGCGGCGGCGCGGAAGCGGTCATAGACGTCCAGCTCCGGCCAGAGCATAGAGAGGTTCGCGGCATATTTGGGCATCAGGTATCGGTCTTGGCGACGGTTACTCCAGCCGGTTCTTCCCACAATTTCACGAGTGCCGCCATGTCCTCGTCGCCGAGTCCGCGAGCGCGCGCCTCTGAAAACCGTTGCTCGGCAAGGCCGCCCAGCAAGAAAGGCACGCCACCGGTGCGGGCTTCGTCGTGAATGAGGCCCAGGTCTTTGAGGATGAGCCCAACCGGTGTGGCGGGACTGAAGTCGCGCGAGATGAAGCGCGGCAGGTTACGCGTCATCATGGTGGAGCCGCCGAACGACGTGCCAATTACCTCCAGGAGTATTTGCGGATCCGCACCGAAACGGACGCCGAATGCGGCTGCTTCCGCAATGGCCGACGTGTGGATACCAACCAGTAGCTGGTTGACCAGTTTCACCACCTGGCCCGCGCCGAGTCCACCGCACAGGCGGATGTTTTTACCAAACGCCTGGAGCACCGGAACCGCCCGATCGAAAACCTGCTGTTCACCACCAACCATGACGGTCAGCGTTGCGTTCTGGGCACCCGCCGGACCTCCCGAAACAGGCGCATCCAGGAAATCCGCACCTTTCGCTTTCAGCATTTCGGCGCAATTGCGATTGAGACCCGGACTGACTGTAGAGTGGTCGATGTAGATCTGACCGGAGCGTGCGTGCTGTGACATTTCGGTAAACACCGCTTCGACCGATTCGGGTGTTGGCAACGCGGTCATGATGATTTCGGCGCGCTGCGCAACTTCGGCGGCGGAGGTGGCGGCTTTGGCGCCTTCGGCGGCGAGCGCGTCAATGGCCGGTTTGGAGCGGTTGAAAACGTGGACGGTGTGTCCAGCGGCAAGTAGCCGCTGGGTCATGGGCCGGCCCATCTTGCCAAGGCCGACGAAGCCTACTTCCATCGGC
>JAFAZN010000320.1 GCA_019239775.1 Chloroflexota bacterium | reverse complement strand
TGAACGCATTCAGGATTACCTGATCCGCGACCTCCGCGGGAAGGCCAAACTCCGTTTCCAGAAGTTTCAGCTCGTCCGTCAAGGTGATGCCGAAGATTGCAGGAGTGTCGGTGTTTATGGCGACCTTCGCGCCACCCGCCAGCAATTCCCGGAGTGGGTGTTCCCGGAATGATGGATACACGCCCAGTTGGATGTTACTCGTCGGACACACCTCAAGCGCAATGCGCCGTTCCACCAGGTACTCCAACAGTGAGCGGTCCTCCACCGAACGGACTCCGTGACCGATCCGCTCCGCCCCGAGCGCCCGCAATGCGCCCCACACGCTCTCAGGTCCGGCGGTTTCACCAGCATGCGGTGAGCTGTGCAGTCCAGCCGCGCGAGCGCGGTTGAACCACGGCTCGAATGGCTCCGGCGGATAGCCTGCCTCCGTTCCCGCAAGACCCAGGCCTACGACCCCCGCGTCGCGTCCTTCGATTGCGACCGACGTGATGAAGTCCGCAAGCGGAATATCCGGATGAAGTGTGACCGACCTTCTCGGGATGTCGAAGATCCAGCGGATGTCCACGCCGAAGTCCTGCTGCACGCGGCACCGACCCCGAGTCAGCCCGTCGAAGAAGGTCTCGCGCGGACCGCGGTAGACCTCTGGTCCCGGCGTAAAGGTGACTTCCGCGTATCGCACGTGCTGCGCCGCCAGCGCCGCCCCCAATTCATAGGTGACCAGCTCATAATCGGGAGCCTCGACCAGGCACGAGCGGAGGACGCCATACACCTCGACGAAATGCGCGAAGTCGCGGAAGCGAAACCACTCCCGCAATTGCGCAGCGTTTTCCGCGGGCAAATCGATCCGGTGCCGCTGCGCCAGCTCGAGAAGTGTTTCCGGCCGAATCGAGCCCTGGAAATGCAGGTGCAGCTCGGCCTTGGGCGCTGCCCTCAGGTACTCCCCGATCAAAGCAACAGGTTGCCCAGTCGCGAAACCACCGTACCGTCGTCTTCTTCACGAAGGGTGACCGGGTTGATGCTGATCGCGGAGTCGCCGTCGCGCCCGACCGCAATCGCAGGTTTGCCCGACCACAGTGCCTCAACCAGCTGCGAGACGTTGTGGCGTGCCGTGTTTGGATCGACATCCAGCCGCAACACGCGTGGCGAAGGCCCCTCCGCCGAAACGATGCTCAGCCGCACGCCAGGCGCGCCTTGAAGCTCGCTCTTCATGGCCTCCAGCCGCCGCTCGTAACCGGCGAGGCGCGCCTCGTGATCGGTGTCCAGCCATTCGCGTAGCGCTGCCACAACCGCGACGATCGTCTGGCGATCAACCTTGAGCGGTCGACCCCAGCTCTTCTCCCACGCCTCTGTCTCGAAGGCGATGAACCCGTCTAGCTTTGCCGCCGAAACCAGGTCCGCCCGACCGCACAGGATGCCCGACGCATTCAGCGCGCCGAGGTACTTGGCACCAAACGCCACGAGGTCCGCGCCGAGCTTGGTGTAGCTCTTGAAGCGCTCGATGGGATAGATCCGCCCCGCGGCATCTACGATCACCGGAATCTCGTGGGCGTGCGCTCGCTGAATGACCTCCACGAGCGAGAGCGTGTTGGGCGCACCGTCCAGGTGTGCTGGAAACAGGACCGCCGCGACGTGCGCGTCGAGCGCGGCTTCGAGCTGCCCGGCCTCAACGTCCACCAGCTTCGCGCCCGCGACCGTCACCGCCCGCTGATAGTGGTAGCGGTGACCGCTCTGAATCAGCACCGTGTTGGGCATGCCTGTCGTATCGGGCAACTGCTGGATCTTCTCGGGATCGGCGCCCGCCATGCACGCGGCGGTGCCCAACGCCAGCGCAGCCGCGGCACCTGGTGTCACGTACGCCGCATCGCATTCGAGCATGCTCGCGATGGCCTTGCCCGACCGCTCCAGCAGGTCCTGCATGTCCACGTAGTAGCGCTCCGCGTCGAGCATCGCGCGATGCACCGCCGCCGAAGGCGTGGAGCCGCCGAGCACCGTGTTATTGCCACGGGCGTTGATGACCGATTTGACGCCGAGCAGGTCGAAGACGCCGCTGGCGTTGGCTGTGGAGGTCATGCAGGGATGGTACGGGGCGCCCCGCGCACCACGGTTCGTGCCCAGAAGTTTAGTGCGCGGATGCTTCGCCCGCGACCGAAACAACGAGCTATTGTTGCTTATGGTGGGTCTAGCGCTTGAACAACGCGTGATACAGCTGCGCGCCTGCGCCGTGGCCTTGGTCGAGGTCGATGCGGCGTCCGCGCCAGTACATGCTCTGGTTTTTCGGCCGCAGCACATACGCCACGCCCGCGACAACCAGCAGCACCACGCCAATCGGCGCGAGGACTGCCAGCGGATGGAACAGCGCGCCAATCAGCCAGATGACCACAGCCACCAGCGCGAGTTGGCCAGGAGATTCGAAACGAGGAAACGTAGAGTTCATAGTTGTCTTCTCTGAATGAGACGGTTTGTCCGCAAGAACTGTTGCACTCTTAGGGGCGGGCACTCACCTGGGCGGCCACCCCGATGGCAGCGGCGGCCGCGTCGTTGTCGCTGGTTTCGTCGCGCAGGGCGCGCACCCGCGCCAGCATGGCCGTGGCGCTGCCCACGGTGACGAGTCCGCCACAGGACAGGGCCGCGCCGACACCGATCGCCGCGCCGAGACCGCCGATGAGCAGCGCGCCCATCGAGATGCCGCCCTGCACAATGACGGTGGCGAGGCCCATCACCCGCCCGCGCAGCTCGTCGGGGGTGTGCGTGTTGTAGAGCGCACTCGCCATAGTGATGAACGACTGCGATGCCGCGGCGACGCCGAACGTCAGCACAATCGCGGGCAGGAGGCTGCGCTGCAGGCCAAAGAGCACGAGGAGACCGCCCATAGCCATGCCCGACGCGGCGTACACCACGCCGCGTCGTCGAATGTTGCCGAGCGAGGCAGTGCTGAAGGCGCCGCTGAGTGCGCCGATTCCGGCGGCCGTCATCACGAAGGACAGATCGCGCGCATCGCCGCCGAGGCCGACCGCCACGAAGGCGGGCAGCAGCTGTTGAAACGATCGGCCAAACACGTTGGCGATCAGCGCAAGCAGCATCGCCCAGCCGACGGTCGGCTGGCGCACCACAAACGCAAAGCTTTCCTGGAGCGAGCCCAGCGGCCCGACCTTGGGCTTATGCGTGAGGTGGGCGGGCAGCGGGCTCGAAACGGCAATGGCCCAGATCAATGCCAGGAACGAAACAGCGTTCAGTGTGACAAGCCCGCCCACGCCGATCGGCCCGATGAGGAAGCCGCCGATCATCGGCCCGATGAACTGCGCCACGTTGAACGACATTGAGTTCAAGCCGATCGCGCTGACCAGCGCGCGTGGTGGGACGAGGCGCGGATATACGGTCTGTCGCGTAGCGCCGTCGAACGCCTGGGCGATGGACGATAAGACCGTCAGTGCCAGCACCAGGCTGATCGTGACCTTGTCGGTCAGAACCAGGTACGCCAGCACTGCCGAGACGCAGGCCCAGTAGACCTGTACGCACATCAGCAGCCGGCGGCGGTCGAGTCGGTCGGCGATGATGCCCGCGGCCAGTCCCGCAAAGATGATCGGCGCACCGCGCGCCAGGCCGACGAGACCGAGATAGACCGGCACGAGCTGCGGCGTGCCGTCTCGCTGGGCCAGCTGCACGATGAGCCAGCCGAGCCCCAGCTGCTGCATCGACGAGCCGACATTGCTGATGACCTGGCCGATCCAGATCAGCCGGTAATCGCGGTACACCAGGGCAGCAAGCGCTGAGGGGAGCCGTTGCTCCCATCGCTCACTACCCTCCAGCATTACTTGCCAGCGAGTGTAGCCGCGTAGACTGTTCGACCGCATGGGCGTGTTGGATGCGTTCCGCCTCGATGGGAAGGTTGCGCTTGTATCCGGTGGCAGCCGCGGTCTGGGACTGCAAATTGCCGAAGGGTTAGGTGAGGCAGGCGCGAGCGTAGCCATCACCGCGCGCCGCGCGCCAGGCCTGGATCAGGCTGTTGAGCAACTTGCGGGACTTGGCATCAAGGCCACCTCCGCGGTGTGCGACATCTCCTCCAACGCCCAGGTCGAGCAAGCTGTCGATCAGCTTCTGAACGAGCTTGGCCATATCGACATCCTGGTCAACAACGCGGGCGCCACCTGGGGTGCTCCGTTCGAAGAGCTGCCGTTCGAGGGGTGGGACAAGGTCATCCGAACCAATGTGGACGGCACGTACTTCGTGAGCCGCGCGGTTGGGTTGCAGATGATCAAGCAGGGGGGCGGCGGGCGGATTATCAACATTGCGTCGGTGGCCGGGTTGCGGGGAAGCGATCCGCGGGTGATGCCAACGCTGCCGTACAACACAAGCAAGGGCGCGGTGGTGAACTTCACTCGCGCGCTCGCGGCGACGTTGGCGGAGCACAACATCACCGTGAACTGCATCTGCCCGGGCTTCTTTCCTACCAAGATGACCGCGGCAACGCTGGACCGGTTTGGTGAGGAGATTGCCGAGGGCACTCCGCTGCGGCGGCTGGGCGGCCCCCAAGATCTCAAAGGCATCGCCGTCCTGTTCGCCTCAGAGGCTTCGGCCTTCATCACGGGCCAGGTAATCGCCGTAGACGGCGGCGCGACCGCAATCTAACTAACCGCGCGGAGGTGCGCCATCGTTGAAGCGCACCAGGGTCCAGATGCCTCAGTACCTCTGCCTCGCCGTGGCGAATCAACACCAATCGCACCTCACTGACTCTAGTCGGACGGAGGCGTATACTCCGCGCCCACGATGATCAGCTTCGATCTGTCCCAGGAGCAGCTGGACCTCAAAAATCTCGTCCACGAGTTCGCGCGCGACGTCATTCGGCCGGCCGCACCCGAGTACGACGAGTCCGAAGAAACACCGTGGCCGATCATGAAGCAGGCGCACGAGCTGGGCCTGGACACCTACGCCTATCCCGAGCAGTACGGCGGCGGCGGGGTCTCGGACCTGGTCACCCAGATGGTGGTGACCGAAGAGCTGTCATGGGGTTGCGCAGGGATTGCCATTGCGATCAGCGCAACGAGCCTGTGCGCCACCGCCATCGATCAGTGCGGCACGCCCGAGCAAAAGGCGAAGTACATGCCCATGTTCTGCGACTCATCACAGGTCGTCCTGGGCGCGATGGGCCTGACCGAATCCGAAGCCGGCTCGGACGTCTCTGCCCTGCGCACGAGCGCCAAGCGCGTGGAGGGTGGGTTTCTGCTAAACGGCTCCAAGCGATTCATCACCAATGGTGGTATCGCCGACATCCACGTCATCTTCGCCACCACTGATCCGGCTGCCGGCTGGGGTGGGATCCAGGCGTTCGTGGTCGACAAAGGCAACCCTGGACTGAAGGCCGGTAAGAAGGAAAAGAAGATGGGCGTGCGCGCCTCGCACACCGGCGAGGTGATCCTCGAGGACTGCTTCGTGCCCACCGAGAACCTGCTCGGCGGCGAGCGCGGCAAGGGCGGCGTCGGCGTGCTGAAGACCCTGGAACGAACCCGCCCGGGCGTCGGCGCCGGTGCGCTTGGCATCGCCCGCGCCGCGCACGAATACGCCCTGGAGTACGCGCTGCAGCGCAAAACATTCGGCAAGCCGATCGCTGGCCATCAGGCGATCGCCTTCAAGCTGGCCGATATGGCGACCGAGATCGACGCGGTCAGGTTGCTGATCTGGCGCGCCGCATGGACAGCGAACCAGAACCGCCCATTCGCTCGAGAAGCCAGCATGGCCAAACTCAAAGCCGGCGATGTCGCGATGTATGTCACGAACGAAGCCATCCAGATCCTCGGCGGCTACGGCTATATTCGCGAGTTCCCGGTGGAGAAGTGGCACCGCGACGCGAAGATTTACCAGATCTGGGAAGGCACCGCCGAGATCCAACGGCTCGTGATCGCGCGCGAGCTCACGGGCCGGGCGCTCTAAATAAACGGCCTCGATAAAGCGCTAAACCTGCAAAGCTCCAAAGCGGTTTACCATGGCTCTTCTCGGCCGCCCGGGTGAGCGGTAGTCAAATTCTTGGGAGGGCTCAATGCGGAGCAGGAAGGGACTGCTGCATGCAGTTTCCGCGTTTGTTCTTACCGTGGCATTGGTCGCGCCTTTCAGCGCGTCCGTTTCGGCCGCCGACGGGGCTGGACCGCTCGATGCGAGCAAGATGCCGGCGTCCTTGCGCGCCCGCGTCTCTGGCCTGGCGGACCTTGCGCTGAGCGGTCAATCAGGTGGGGTCGCGGCGGCGAATCGGCCGGCCGCATTTTTCCCGCGCTCCGACGAGTGCAACATCAGTCGCGGCGACAACATCAAGGTCAACCAGAACTGCCTCAACGTCAGCGACCCGGATCTGCAAGGTCGCGCACAGGCCCAGAACGAAACCGGCGTCGCCGTGGATCCAAACAACTCGCAGCACATTGTTACCAGCTACAACGACTATCGTCGCGGCGATGGTACGTGCGGCACGTCGTACAGCCTCGATGGTGGCGAGACCTGGAACGACTCCACCGTACCCAATGGGTTCACTCGCGGTAATGCGGGCAACATTCAGCATGGCACGACCTCGGGCGAGCACAACTCGTTCGGCTTCCCGCGCGAGTACTGGCAGGGCGGCGGCGACACCTCCGTTGCGTGGGATAGCCGTGGGAATGCGTATCTGTCGTGCCAGATCTTCAATCGCGGACAGCCAACGTCAGCCAATCCAGACGCGTCCAGCGGCTTCGTCGTATTTCGTTCGACACAGAACAACGGCGCGTCCTGGGACTTCACGGGCCGTTACGTGATCGTGGATGACAACGTCGATGGCAAGAGCAGCAACGTCGCGCTCGAAGACAAGCAGTACATGACCATCGACAACAAGGCGAGTAGCCCGTTCCGCGATCGGATCTATGTCACGTGGACGGAATTCACCGCGGTAAGCGGCTACATTTACGAGTCGTTTTCGAACGACTACGGCCAGACGTTCAGCCCCAAGGTGCTCGTCTCGCCGGCCACCACCAATTCGTTGTGTCCGATCTCCGTCACACCGGGTGCTGGCTGCGACAATAACCAGTTCTCGCAACCATTCACCGCGCCGGACGGCACGCTGTATGTGGTGTGGGACAACTACAACACGACCACGGGCCCCGTACTGGACAATGGCAACGATGATCCAGGCGCGGATACCGCCGCCGGTGGCGCAGCCGCCAGTGCCGCGCCCGTAGCCAAGGACAACCACGCCCAGGTGCTCGTTGCGAAGTCGACCGATGGCGGCATGACGTTCTCAGCACCGATCAAAGTCGCGGACTACTTCGAGTTGCCGGACTGCCCCGCCTATCAGGGCGGTCAGGATCCGGGTCGTTCATGTGTGCCCGAAAAGGGCGCCAACATGAACTCGGTCTTTCGCGCGGCGAATTATCCAAGCGGCGCGGTCGATCCGCATAATTCGTCTCAGCTCGTCGTCTCGTTTGGCTCGTACATCAGTAAGCAGTCAAATGAGACCAACGGCTGTGTGCCTCAGGGCTTTTCTGGATTCGGCCAGCCGCTGTATGCGGGCGTGAAAACGGCCGGCGCGTGCAACAACAAGATTGTCATCAGCACGTCCAGCAATGCCGGTGCTTCCTTTACAGGCACTACCGCCGATGTCCGCACGCTGCCGACAGTCACGGGCCTGGGTGCGGAAGACAAAACCGACCAATGGTTCCAATGGTTGGCATTCACACCAGGTGGCAAAGTGCTCGTCGCGGCATACGATCGCGCATTTGGCGATGACGAGACGTCGGGTGCATCGGACATGGTTGTCTCGAGCGCCAGTAATCTCTCGAGTCTGAATTTCAGCACCAAGCGCGTGACCAGCCATTCGATGCCGGTGCCGACGCAGTTTCCGGATGCGCAGGGCGCGAGCCTGTTCTGGGGCGACTATGGCGCCGTCGCCGCGGCGGGTGAAGACGCGGTGCCTGTCTGGAGCGACACGCGCGATGCCGACGTCTTTGTCTGCCCAGGGACGGCAGTCCCAGGTACGCCGCCCGCGCTGTGCAGCGCAACTGAGCCAAATGGCCTGCAGGCCAACGACCAGGACATCTTCGTAGACAAGATCGACGTGCGCGGGGACAACCGCTAGGTCGAGGAGGCCGAATCAGGCGCGGGTTGGTCCGGTCCGGACTGGCTCGCGTCTGAAGGCAGCGGAGTGTACTGCAGCTGCGGACTGGGCTGCCCGCTGTCCGCGGGTGGCAGCACCTGATACTGTGTGCCGCTCGGCAGGAGTTCTGCGAGCACCTGCCCGGGCTGCACGGTGCTGATCAGCGTTCCCACGCACGTCGCCACCCCATTGTTCAGGGCGACTTCGCACACCGGTTCGGGATCGTCGCCGACGATGCGCAGAGTCTGATCGCCAGCAGGCGCGCCGCTGACACTGCAACTTACGCGCATGCCGTTCATCTCAGCCGCACCTACGATGAGCGACCGCGTCTCGCAGGTGAAGCTCGGCGCCGCCTGAGCGTGTACCGTGCTCGAGATCATCGCGACTGCCGCCACCATCGCGGCGACACGCGCCAGGGAGGACACACCCTTAGTCTCTGACAGGTCCGTGTTTTAGGCAAGGCCCGCGACGGAGGCGGCCTTCTGGATCAGGTTCGTGGCGACCACGCCATGGCCTTCAAAGCGCGTATCATGCGTCTGGCCTTTGAACCAGCGGAAGTAGATCTGCTGACAGATCACGCCAACTTTGAAGTAGGCGAACGCCAGGTACCAGCCGAGCGAGCTGACGTCGCGGCCACTGAAGCGCGCATACATCTCGATGATCTCGTCGCGCGGCGGGAATCCCGGCTCGGACGTGACCGAGCGTAGAGCGCCCATGATTGCGTCTGATTCGCCAGGTTCGGTCCAGTACACCACCAGCGACGCCAGATCCGAGAGCGGATCGCCCACCGTTGCCATCTCCCAGTCCAGGACCGCGGTGAGTCGGCGCGGATCTTCGGAATCCAGCAGGACGTTGTTTAGCTTGTAATCGTTGTGGATCATGGTTGCTGGCGGTGACGTGGGTATGTAGTCGGTCAACCAGTTCGACAGCCGATCCAGTCCCGCGATGTCCGAAGTACGCGAGCGCGACAGGCGGTCCAGCCAGCCGCCGACCTGGCGGCGCATGTAGCCATCCGGATGACCGATCTCGCCGAGTCCGGCAGCTTGCCAGTCGACCGCGTGGAGGTCCACCAGAACGCGCACCAATGATTCCGCGATGCCTCGGTGCAGCGATTCGTCTGGCGTCCAGCCGGGTGGGAGGTCCTGGTCCAACACCAGGCCGTGGCGGCGTTCCATCACGTAGAACGGGGCACCGATCACTGAGGCGTCTTCACACAGCACGTACACCTGCGGCGCCCGTCCGAAATGTGGATGAAGCCGCTTCAGGATGGAAAACTCGCGCGGCATGTCGTGCGCGCGTGGCGGAACGGGACCGAGTGGCGGCCGGCGCAGCACCGCTTCCCACGCACCGGAACGCAGCAAGTACGTCAGGTTGGAATGACCGGCGGGAAATTGCTCCACCTCCAGGTCACCGACCGGTAGTCCCGATAAACGCAAGAACTCCGCGACACGCGCGGCGTCAAAGCGTTCGTCGGCGCGAACGGGAATCGTATCCAGCGCGACCACCAATCAGGCTCAGGTGGTAGCGGCCGGGGGTGCTTCAACGCGTCCGGCGCCGAACGCGCGCAGCATCTGCCGCGCCACCACCATGCGGTGGACCTCGTCTGGCCCATCGTAGATCCGCGCCGCGCGCGCCTCGCGATACCAGCCCTCGAGCGGCGAGTCCTGGCTGAAGCCGAGCGCACCATGTACTTGAATGGCTCGGTCGAGCACATCGTGCAAGACGCGCGCACCGACGAACTTGATCATAGAAATTTCCGTGCGCGGGTCGGCGCCGCGGTCCATCAACCACGCCGCGTGTAGAGTCATCAAACGGAATCCGTGGATCTCGCTGGCGGAGTCAGCAATCCAATTCTGGATCGTTTGGAAATCCGCGAGCTTGTGGCCGCGCGTTTCACGATCCAGCGCTCGCGCCAGCATCAATTCAAAGGCGCGCTGCGCCACGCCGATCCAGCGCATACAGTGGGTAATGCGGCCAGGTCCCAAACGCAGCTGCGCCAGCGCGAATCCACCCCCGCGTTCTCCGAGCATATTCTCGGCCGGTACCCGCATGTCGACGAATCGCAGCTCGCAGTGGCCGCCCAGACTCTGATCGCCCATGACGGGCACTTCGCGGATGAACTGGTAGCCCGGAGTATCCGTTGGCACGATGAACATACTGGTGCGTCGGTGCGGCGCGGCCTCCGGGTCTGTTACCGCGAACACGATCGCGAACGCCGCGCCGTTGGCACCCGAAATGAACCACTTATGGCCATTGATGACCCAGGTGTCGCCGTCGCGCACGGCGGACGTGCGTATGGTGGTGGGATCCGATCCCGAAACCTCCGGTTCGGTCATCGCAATGCACGAGCGGACCTCATCCGCTACTAATGGCTCGAGAAATTTCTGTTTCTGCTCCGGCGTGCCAGCGAGCCAGAGTATCTCCATGTTACCGGTGTCTGGCGCGGACGTTCCGAAGACGCGTGGCGCAATTGGGCTGCGCCCGAGCTGTTCGTTGATCAATCCGAGCGTGACGTTGCCCATGCCCAGACCGCCAGCCTCGGCCGGCATGTGCGGCGCCCATAGCCCCTCCGCTTTTACGCGCGCCTGCAATTCGCGTAGCAGTTCCGCCGGGAGTCCTCGATGCGGCTCCGCACGCGATTCGTTCGGATAGACCAGCTCGTCCATCAGGGTCCGCACCCGCGCGATGACACGCTCTTGTTCTGGTGAAGGGCTGAAGTCGTACACGGTGGTCCCTTTATACCCGGCGCGCGTGTTGTTGTCCGAACAGCCCGGATGGTCGGACGACCAGCAGGACCACAATGAGTAAGAGCGACAGCGCCAGACGCAAGTCCGCCAACGCTGGCAGATAGGCGCCGATCAGCGCCAGGAGCACACCTAGCGCGAGGCCGCCGACCACCGCGCCGAGAGGGCTGTCGATTCCACCTAAAACCGCCGCCGCGAATGCGTAGATGATCACGCTCTGCATCATGTTCGGCTCCAGCAGGATGCGGGGGGCGACGAGGATTCCCGAAATCGCACCCACCGCCGTCGCCAGTCCCCAGCCCAGCCCGAGCATCAACCCCGTGCGGACCCCGAGAAGCGCGCTGACCTCCGGGTAGAGTGCAGCGGCGCGCATGGCCAGTCCAAGTTTGGTGCGGTTGAACAGCAGATAGAGCAAGCCCAGGGTGATGAGACTTACCGCGATGACTGCCGCGTCCTGGATGGAGACATTGATGCCGCCGATGTCCACCGGCTTCGCGGGAAATGGCGATGGAAATGAACGTGGCGTGTAGCCCCAGATGAAACCCGCGACCGAGTTGGTGACTTCGAACAGTGCGAGCGTGACAATGACGATGGCCAGCGGCGCGCCGCGTTCGAACGGTCGCACGACCAGACGTTCGATGGCAAAAGCGGCGAGTCCGCCGATGACCACCGCGATGACGACGGCAAGTCCGAATGGAAGCTGCGGCCCCTGCAACAGCGACCAGCAGATGAATGCGGTGAACATAGCGAACTCACCCTGCGCGAAGTTGATCAAACCCATCGCGCGGTAAATCAAGACTAGCGCCAGCGCCAACGACGCGTAAATCCCACCGGCCGCAATGCCCGCCACCACCTGTTCGACAAAACCGGTCACTTCACGTTTCCATCCTGTGTGTGCGTCCAAGGCGGATGGTGTAAGGCGCGTAGACCTCCACGTGGGACATCCCCCTCCCGCGGGTAAATATCACTCAGTAGCCCAGATACGAGCGGCGCACACCCTCGTGCGCCTTCAGTTCGCTGCTTGCGCCGCTGATCGCCACGCGGCCTGCCTCCAGTACGTAGGCTCGATGCGAAATGTCCAGTGCAGCAACAGCGTTCTGCTCCACCAGCAGCACAGCGGTGCGCAGGTCGCGACTGATGGTGGCGATCAACTCGAAGATGGCCGCCATCACCATCGGCGCCAGTCCCAGCGAGGGCTCGTCGAGCAATACCAGGCGCGGTCGCGCCATCACGGCGCGGCCGATCGCGAGCATTTGCTGCTCACCACCACTCAGCGTGGCCGCCATCTGGCGCCGCCGCTCACGGAGTACGGGAAAATATTCGAAGACCCGCTCCAATTCCGAGCGAACACCGCCATCAGACCGCACGTACGCGCCGAGCAAGAGGTTCTCCTCGACGGTGAGCTGACCCATGGTCCCGCGGCCCTCTGGTACATGCGCGATGCCGAGCCGCGCCGCATCTGCCGGACCGAGCCCCAACAGCGAGCGGCCTTGAAACGCGATCCGGCCGGCGCGCTGGATGACTCCAGAGATGGCCCGCAGGGTGGTGGTTTTGCCTGCGCCGTTGGCTCCGAGAATGGCGACGATTTCAGCTTCGTCCACCTCCAGATCAACCTGGTGGAGCACCTTGCGGTGACCATAGCCGGCCGTCACCCCCGCGAGTTCAAGCAGCGGCACTGGCGGCCCCCAGGTACGCCTGGATCACAGCCGGATCATTCTGAACCACCGCCGGCGGACCCTCGGCGATTTTGCGGCCGAAGCTGAGCACCACCACCTGGTCCGAGATACTCATCACCAGGCTCATGTGGTGTTCTACTAGCAACAGCGTCAACTGATACTCGGAGTGGATGCGGCGGATCAGTTCACTCAATTCGCGAACTTCGGTGTGGTTGAGTCCACCGGCGGGTTCATCCAGGAGCAGCAGCTGCGGTCTTGGTACGAGCGCCCGCGCGAGCTCCACGCGCTTTTGCAGCGCGAACGGTAATGAACCCGCTAGCGCGGAGGCGGCGTGCCGCATGCCAACCACGTCGAGGGCCTCCAGGGCGCGCGTGTGTGCATCCCGCTCCGCACGGCGCGCCCCGGCCAGTCGCAACGCGGACGAAAACGGCCCCGACCGAATGCGCCAGTGCTCGCCGACCAGCACATTGTCGAGCACGTTCATACGTCCGAATAGCGCCACGTTCTGGAAGGTGCGAGAAATTCCCAGATGGATGACGTGGTGCGGCTTGAGCCTCAGCAGGTCTTGACCATCCATGCTGATGCTCCCGTTCGATGGCTGGTACAGGCGCGAAATGCAGTTGAACAGGCTGGTCTTGCCTGCGCCGTTGGGTCCGATGAGGCCAAGGATCTGGCCCCTGGCCACATCGAACGAGACACGATCGAGCGCGCTGACGCCGCCGAAGCGGATACTGAGATCGCGAATCGCCAGCAGCGGCCCAGCCTCACTCACGGAAACTTGATCTGGCCTCTGACATCGATGACTTGCGACAGCGGCTGATAGTCGTTCGCGCTCGTCGCGTACTTTGCCAGGTACTCCTGCGTAATGGAGTAATGATCCGTTGGCGAATTCTTGACCACCACTCCTGGATACAGGAACGGATTATCCGTCTCGCTCAGATTCGCCATCTGATCCAGCACCGCCTGCCGCGTCAGGTTCTGGCCTGCCTTCTTCAAGACATCGACCATGCTCCAGGCGGTAGCCATGCCGTAGACGTTGAATCCGTCTTCGAGCTTGCCATCCGGGTAGTACTTCTGCATCACCTGCTTGTACAGCTGGATGCCGGCGTCATTGGCCTGCGCCGGATCAACGGAGTCCTTCAAATAAATCACGCTGATGATGCCGTTGACCGCAGCATCATCGCCGGCCGCTTTCTGGGCCGCTTGCACGTACGGTACCGGCGCTGCAACCGAATTCAGATAAATGGTTGGATGCCATCCAGCCTGCGACGCGGCGACGATGGCTTTGATCGCGGGGGAGGGCGTCTCGAACACGAACAGCGTGTCCGCGCCGGAGTTCTTCAGCTTCAAAATCTGCGAGCTGAGATCGGGAGCACCAACGTCATTCGGCTCCTTGTCGAGGATCATTTCGGCGGCCTTGTTGCCGAGCCCTTTGGTCAATCCATCCAGATAATCCTGACCGTAGTCGTCGTTCTGGTAGATGACGCCGATTTTCGCATTGGGCGAGTTTTTCATAATGTATTGCGAGTAGATCAGCGACTCACCCTGGTACACCGGCTGCCAGCCGAACGTGTAAGGATACTTGTCGAATTCAGCCGCGAATGTGGTCGCGCCAGTGGCAACGATGACCTGCGGGACTTTCTTGCTGTTGAGATAGTCTCGCACCGAGGTCTGATCCTGCGTACCCAGTCCGCCGAAGGTGAGAAAGACACCGTCTTGCTCGACGAGCTGCTTGGTGAGCGGCACCGTCTGCGCCGGGTTGTACGCATCGTCGAGATATTTGTAGGTGATCTGACGACCGTTGATGCCGCCGTTGTCGTTCACATAGTGGAAGTACGCGTCGGAAGCTTTGGCGATGGTTCCATACGCGGCAGCCGGACCGCTGAGCGGCACGGTGGCGCCGATGAGAATGCTGTTGGAGGTCACGCCGGTGCTGTCGCCAGCCTGTGCACCACCACTGGCCGGTGCGGGCGCCGCACCGGTTGCCGCGGGCGCCGGATTCGCTCCGCCCGATGGAGCGGCCCCACTGGAGCAAGCCGCGAGCGTGAGGCTGACCGCCGCGGCGAATGCGATGCGAACGATCGGGTGTTTCAACATCGTCTGCTAGAGCTCCTCTCTGGTACTACACAGGACTCGGCGTAATTGCACTTTCAGTCGTTACTTCAGCTGCCACCTCGGGACGGCGCGCTTGCAGCACGCGTCGATAGCCGTCACTGATCAGGCCGGCGACTCCACCGCGCGCGACACCCAGGACAATTAACAGCAACATTCCTTGCACCGCGCCCGGCGCCGCATTGGCCAGATCTTTGCTGATCGGCAGAAGGAGCTGCTGGGCATAGATCGGCAGAAATTCCGTAAGCAGTCCGCCGATCAGCGCGCCACCAATCGTGCCGATGCCACCCACGACCGCGCCCACCAGGAGCGCAATCGAGAGCTGGACTGGAAATGCGTCGGTGCTGACGAATGCGGTCGCCAGCCCGTAGAGCGATCCGGCGATGCCTGCGAGCGCGGCGCTGAGCGCGAAAGCCAGCGTTTTGTAATAGCCGACGTTGACGCCGAAGGCGGCGGCCGCCAGCTCGCCGTCTCGGACCGCACGCCAGGCCCGCCCGGTTCGATCGCCGAGCACATTGGCGGCCAGCCAGAACATTACCGCCGCGATAACCAGGCACAACAGGTAGAAGTACTGGTCGTCTGTCACCGCGCTGAACGGCGAGGTGACGGGCGGCAGGCTCAGCCCCTTGACTCCGCCGGTGAGATCCGTCTGTTTCTTGAGGAGGTCTGGTGTGGCGACACCCAGTGCGAAGGTGGCGAGTCCGAGATAGATGCCCTCCAGGCGACCGGTGGCCATGCCGATGATCCAGCCGAGCGCAGCGCAGATCATGGCCGCGAGCGGAATCGTGGCGAGATACGGCAGATGCAGCGTCTTCACGCCGATGGCCGTGGTGAATGCGCCGATCGCGAGGAAGGCGCCGTGGCCGAGCGAGATCTGGCCCGAGAATCCTGTCAGGACGTTGAGGCCGAGGATGGCGATCGCGAAGATCAACGCGTACGCCACCTCGAGCGTTTGGAAGCCGCTCGCAAAGATGGGCACGGCCAGGCTGATCAGCACGATCAATCCCAGGCCGATGTTGGCTCCAGAGGCGGACCTCAGAAGCTCGTCCTCCACTCCGCGAGCGCCGCCCCCGAAGTTCGGCTCGCCCGAACTTCGATCCAACAGAATTTCCCTAGGAACACGGCATCCACGACCAAACAATCACTCGCAAGACAGCGCTCGGCCGTGTTCCTAGGCACGCCTTCCCCATCGACGGTGAAATCGAGGCTACACCCCAAACCAGACGGCGTCTAGCAACAACCCAACGATCGTTTTAACGTTTGGATTGGGCTTTGGCCGACGCACCCACTTGACCGCAACCCGAGGTGGCTCTAGCGTGAGCTAAATCGGCAAGCGTGGGAGGTGGGACAGTGTCACCACTTGATGTCCGCGATACGTCGAGGGGCATTGCCCCCGTTCTCAGCCGGCGACGGTTGCTTCAGGGACTCGGCGCCGCGAGCGGATTCGCCGCGATCGGCTCGCTGCTGGCTGCCTGCAGCGGCTCGAGCACCAGCGCCCCAAGCGGCGGCGCGGCGCCCGCGCCAACCAGCGGAGGCGCACCCGCGGCGGCCAGCACGCCGGCAGCCGGCGCCGCCCCACAAGGCCAGGCCGCCCCAGGCGGCTTCGCCAACGTCGGCACCATCAAAATTTTGATGTCCTCGCACTTTGTGCCGGCCTACGACACCTGGTTCGATCAGTGGGCCAAGGACTGGGGCGACAAGAACCACGTCGAGATCCAGGCCGACCACATCCTGTCCAGCGATCTCGCGGCGAAAAACGCGGCGGAGGTCGCCGCCGGCGGCGGCCACGACATCTACAAGTTCAGCCGCAATGGCGAGCCGATCCTCTATCACGACTTCATGCAGGACGTCAGCGACCTCACCAAGCAAATCGGTGAAGCGCATGGCGGCTGGATTCCCTTTGCCGAAACGCTCGGCCTGTACCAGGGCACCTGGAAGGCGGTGCCCGAGTATTTCATCGATTTCCCGGCGCTGTATCGCAAGGACATCTTCGACGCCAACGGCTTACAGCCGATTGATACCTGGGATGACTTGCAGAAGTACGGCGCCATCCTCAAGGACAAAGGCAATCCGATTGGCATTGCCATCAATCAGAAGTCGAATGACGCCAACAACACGTGGACCGGCGTGCTGTGGTCGCATGGCGGATCAGTCGTCGCCGAAGATGGCACCACGGTTGCGCTGGATTCTCAGGGCACACGCGATATGCTCAGCTACGCCATCGAGCTCTACAACAAGGCGATGACCAACGAGGTGTTGTCCTGGGATGACCAGGGCAACAACCTGTATCTGGCCAGCGGCAAAGGTTCGTGGATTCAGAACCCGATTAGCGCGCTGCGTACGATTGAGCACGACACCCCGGATCTCGCGCAGAAAATCTTCATCTCCAACACACCGGCCGGACCGAAGGGTCGCATGACGTCGGTAACCGGCAACTCGTGGGGCATTGCCAACTGGGCAGTCAGCGTACCGGCGTGCAAGGCGCTGCTCACGGATTACTACGGCGTGTATTTGGACTCCATCAAAGCCAGCACGGGCTACAACCAGCCGGTCTTGAAGGACTTCCGCAAGAAACCAATGGCTATTCTCGGCGAAGATCCGAAGCTAACAGTGCTTCAAGACTTCGACCAGGTGATCCATTCCGTGGGGTACCCTGGGCCGCCGACGCCGGCAGCGGGCGAAGTGGAGTCCAACTGGATCATCCCGCTGATGGTGGCCCGCGCGGTGAACGACGGTGACGTCAACGGAGCCGTCCAGTGGGGCGTGCAGAAGGTCCAGGCGATCTACGATAAGTACAAGTAGCGCCTACTTGGTGGCCCCCGCGGTAATGCCTTCGACGAAGTCGTCCAGGAAGTAATTGAACAGGATGGCCACGGGGAGCCCTGCCAGCAGGGCTCCGGCCATCAGCGACCCCCAGAAAAACAGGTCGCCCCGAATCAAGTCCGTGACCACACCCAGGGTCACGGGCTTGACGGCTGTTGACGACGTAAACACCAGTGGGTAGAGGAAGGCCTGGAGCGAAATCGCGAACGCGAACATTCCCGCTGCCGCCAGACCTGCGCGGGAAATGGGCAGCACGACGCGAAATACGGCTTGCCAGCGCGTCGCGCCGTCCACCAGAGCGGCTTCTTCAATCTCGAATGGCACGTTCTTGAAGAAGCCCATCAACAACCAGACCGAGAACGGAATCGAGATGGTCGGCAGAACCAGCACCAGCGACCAGATGGTGTTCTGGAGTCCGAGCACATGCACTACCCGCGTGAGCGGAATAAAAATCAACGTTGGTGGAACCAGGTAGGTCGCAAAGATGATGATTCCCAACTGTTCGGCGCCAGGTAGGCGGAGGCGCGCCAGCGCGTAACCGGCGGGCACAGCGGTAATCAGGGTGATCAACACCACGCCCACGCCAATGATCAGCGAGTTCATCATCCACGTGAGAAAACGCGTCTGCTCGAGCAAATACGTGATGTTGTCGAACGTGGGCGGTGCGTTGAACCACAGTGGATTGTTGTCGGTGTTGTACAGGTCGCTGTTCTGTTTGAACGTCGTGATGAGCATCCAGTAGAACGGAAAGACCGTTATCACCGTGTAGACCGCCAGCGCCAGGATCCGCAGCGTTTGTGCGCGCTGCCAGCGACCCAGGCCGAGAAAGTCAAACGTGCTGCGCGGAGCGGCAACCCCAGAGATCGCTCGCGCGCTCACGCCGCACCCTCACGTCGCGCAATCGTGCGCAGCGCCAGAACGGTGAGCAGTAACAGCACCGGCAGCATGAACAGCGCGATCGCAGCCCCCTGGCCGAGCTGACTCCCCGGTACGCCGACTTGCAGCGCGTAATTTGCGAGAACTTGCGTCTGATCCACCGGGCCGCCGCCAGTCAGCAGGAAGACCACCGTCAGCTCGGTGAGGGTGAAGATCAAATCAAACAGGATCGCGATGAACAGAATCGGCGCGATCAGCGGCACAATCACACGGAAAAAGCGCTGCCACCAGTTGGCGCCGTCAACTTTGGCTGCATCCAGTACGTCAGCCGGGAGCGCGGTGAGCCCGGCCATGAGCACGATCGTTCCGAACGGCACTGCGCGCCAGGTGCTCACGAGAATCACGGCGAACATAGCCGGCGCGGGTGTTCCCAGCCACTGGATCCCCTGGTTGAGAATCCCGGCATGCACCAGTAGCCAATTCACCACGCTGAATTGCGAGTGGAACATCCACTTCCAGGCGATAGTGCTCAGCGCGACCGGAATGGTCCACGGCAGCACGAACAACGTGCGCAGCAGACTCCGGCCGCGGAAGGCGCCTAACAGCAGGAACGAAAGCGCCACGCTGAGCGTGATCTTGGCCGCCGTCGCGACAGTGGCGATGATCAGGGTGTTGCGCAGCGCCAGAATGAAGGTTGGATCGTGCGCAGCGTCGACGAAGTTCTTGAGCCCGATGAAGGTGCCGTCGCGCACGACCGTGGTGTTGGTGAGGCTGTACCAGATGCCCAGCACCAGCGGAAAACCGAGCAGGGCCAGCACATAAAGGACCGCCGGCAGCACCAGCAGGTAACCCTTCAGGTGCACCGTCCGCCGCGGCACCGCAACGGCCCGCGAAACAACGACCCCGCTGGCGATGGTCGCCATTGTCTTTATAGATCCAATTCCGGAGCGTAAGGGGCGGATTGGCGACTGTCAACGAGTTCCTGAGGTACAACTCAGCCGTTATGGCACTTGCAGTTGGCGACACCGCCCCCGATTTCGAGCTGCCAGTTCGCGCCAGGGAAACCGTCAAGCTCTCAACCGTGCTCCAGAACGGCCCCGTCGTCCTGCTCACATACATCTTCGACTTCAGCCCTGGCTGAACAAACGAACTTTCCGAGTTCGGAAAGCGACTCAACGAATTCAGACAGCTGAACGCGCAGGTCTATGGCATCAGTGTGGATTCAACCTGGGCGCACGACGCGTGGCGCAAGGAGCTCAATCTACCGCCTGAGCTGGTTTTGCTCAGCGACTTCAACCGCGACTTTGGGTCTGCCTACG
>JAFAZN010000241.1 GCA_019239775.1 Chloroflexota bacterium | reverse complement strand
CGAAGTGCTCGAATACCTCGCCGCATGACTCCGTAGGTGCCCACCTCCCGGAGGGGTTTTATCTCTCCCCGGGGCTTACCTCCCGGAGGGACTACCTCCCGGAGGGACTACCTCCCGGAGGGACTACCTCCCGCAGGGACTACCTCCCGCAGGGACTTACCCCGGAGGGACTACCTCCCGGAGGGACTTACCCCGGAGGGACTACCTCCCGGAGGGACTTACCCCGGAGGGACTTACCCCGGAGGGGTCATCACCACAGAGGTTCGTCTCAGAAACGGATCAATGAGACGACGTCGTAGTCGCCGAGGCGGTCGCGGCCTTTGAGCTCGCTGAGCTCAACCAGGAAGGCGACCGCCACAACCTCGCCTTCGAGCCGCCGCACCAGGTCTATGGTTGCCGAGACCGTGCCGCCGGTGGCGAGCAGGTCGTCCACGATCAGCACCCGATCGCCAGGTGAGATGGCGTCAGAGTGCAGCTCGAGCGTGTTCGTCCCGTACTCGAGGTCATATTCCGTCGAGATGACCTCGCCAGGCAGCTTGCCCAGCTTCCGCACCGGCACGAAGCCGGCATCGAGCTGGTAGGCGATCGGGGCGGCGAAGATGAAGCCGCGCGATTCCATGCCGATGACCAGTTGTGGCTGGTATCGGCGTACCAGCTCAGTGAGCTGATCGATGGCCTGCTTGAACGCGCGCGCGTCCTTGAGCAGGGTGGTGATGTCCTTGAACAGGATTCCCTTTTTGGGGAAATCCGGCACGTCGTCGATGAGCGAAGCCAGTTGCTGTGGGCTGTAGGGTGGGTCGCCCAGCGAGTCACTGAGTCGCCGTCGTCGCTCCAAGCTCGACCGGTCGGGCATCGGCCAACACAACGATAGCAGCTTACGAGCGTGAGCCAACCGTTACCCTAAAGCGCAGACATGCGCGCGCTAATCACAGGCGTGAGCGGGTTTGTAGGGCGCCACCTGTGGCGCCATCTGCAGTCCGAGGGTGACGACGTGTACGGACTGGCGCGGGCCGATATGCACGGCCTGGACGCCACTCGCGTGCTGCAGGTCGACCTTTTCGATCGGGCCGCGGTGGAGCGCGCCGTGCGCGAGACGCGGCCGGAGGCGGTCTATCACCTGGCCGCCCAATCTTCGCCCGCCGAGAGCCTGGCCGACCCTTGGACAACGATCTGCAACAACCTGGCCTGTCAATTCAACTTGCTCGAGGGGTTGCTCGCTGCCGGCCTCAAGCCGCGTGTGCTGGTCGTCGGCTCGAGTGACGAATACGGACGCGTCAGCGCCGAAGACGTGCCAACGCACGAAAACGTGCCGTTGAAGCCGGCAACACCGTATGCCGTCAGCAAAGTTGGCCAGGACGTGATGGGCTACCAGTATTTTGCGCAGTACGCCCTACCTGTCGTCCGCGTACGACCCTTCAACCACACCGGACCGGGTCACGATGCGCGCTTTGTGATCCCGAGCTTCGCGCGGCAGCTGGCCGAAATCGAAATTGGCCTGCGCGCGCCGCTCCTGCGCGTGGGTGACCTCAGTGTCTCACGTGATTTCACGGACGTGAGGGACATGGTGCGCGCGTATCGTCTCGCACTTGCGCTGGGTGCCCCCGGCGACGTGTACAACCTCGGCAGTGGGCGATCGACGCGGATCGCCGATATGGTCGACGAGCTGGTCGGGCTGTGTCGGGTGCAGACAGAAACGCGTGTGGACCCGGCACTGCTGCGACCAGCGGACATTCCTCGCCAGGAGGCCAACATCCACAAGTTCACTGAGCTCACAGGCTGGCAGCCCAGCATCCCGCGGCACACCACCCTACGCGATACGTTCGAATATTGGCGGGAGAAGGTCAGAGAGGAGAAATTGTGCGCGTCCTGATAACTGGCATTACCGGGATGGCGGGGAGCTTCCTGGCCGAGTATCTCGTCGATCATCATCCGGACGTCGAGGTCTTCGGCACGTTTCGCTGGCGCAGCAAACTCGACAACCTGCAGGATCTGCGTGCGCGGGGCAAGCTCAACGTGCTGGACGAGGGCCAGCGCATCACCGACGAACCGAGCCTGCGCCGCTTCGTCAAAGACAGACACGTCACCGTCATCGATTGCGAGCTGCAGGATGCCAGCGCTGTTCGCGGGGTGATTCGCGCGGTTCGGCCGGATCGCATCTTTCATCTCGCCGCTCAGAGCTTCGTTCCAACGAGCTGGACCGCGCCAGCCGCGACGCTGACTAATAACGTGGTCTCCGAAGTCAACCTCTTCGAGGCGATACGCGAATCGAGGTTAGATCCCGAGATCCATATCGCCGGTTCGAGTGAGGAATACGGCCTGGTCTATCCCGATGAGGCACCGATCGCCGAAACCAATCCGATGCGCCCGCTCAGCCCGTATGCGGTCAGCAAAGTTGCCCAGGAAACGCTCGCCATCCAGTACTTCCGCAGCTACGGCATGAAGTGCATCGTCACACGCGGTTTCAACCACACCGGGCCGCGTCGCGGTCAGGTCTTTGCCACGAGCAGCTTCGCCAAACAGATCGCCCAGATCGAGGCAGGCTTGCAGGATCCCGTACTGCAGGGCGGTGACCTGGATTCGAAGCGCGACTGGACCGATACACGCGACATGGTGCGCGCCTACTGGCTCGCAACCGAGAAGGGCACGCCGGGCGAGGTGTACAACGTCGGACGCGGAAGCTGCATGCGCGTCGGCGACATGCTGGACATCTTGCTGAGCCACACGACCGCACGGATCACTGTCGAGCAGGACCCATCCCGCATGCGACCAAGCGACGTGCGCTTGCTATGGGCCAACGTGGACAAATTCAAAGCCGCGACAGAGTGGGAGCCGACGATCCCATTCGAAAAGACGATGGCCGACTTGCTCGAGTACTGGCGACAGCGGGTGCGACAATTGGTGCCCAGTGACGCACGGGGGCTTGCGACTCAGCGCGGTTGACCCGCGCGGCTTTCTTGGCGCGGTCCAGTTCCTCACACGCATCCCGGTTGGCGCTGGCAGCCATCCACTCTCCGGCACGGTTGTCTGGATGCCGGTGGTTGGTGCGATCCTCGGCGCGATTCTCGGCGCGGTTGACTTGGGCCTGCGTTGGATCGACGCGCCACCGATCCTAGAGAGCACGCTGCTGGTCGTCCTGTTACTGGCCTTGACCGGCGCGCTCCACGCCGATGGACTGATGGACACGTGCGACGCGGTTTTTGGGCACGCGTCGCCAGAGCGACGGCTCGAGATCATGCGCGATCCGCGGGCAGGTGCGTTCGGCGTGGTTGGTCTGGTAAGCGTTTTCGCGCTCAAAGTGGCCGCGCTCGACGGCCTGTCACCAGGCCTTCGGCCTGGTCTTCTCTTGCTGGCGCCAACGCTTGGCAGATGGACCATCGTTTTCCTTGCAACCGTGTTTCCGTACGGACGCGCGAGCGGGCTGGGCGCACCTCTCAAGACCGCGGCCACGCCTGGTGCGTTAGCACTCGCGAGCGTGTTGCCGCTGGCAGCATGCGTGGTGATCGGCCCCATCGGTGTTGCCTGTGCGGCGGTGTCGGTCGTAGCGGCCTACGGAATAGGCCGCTGGCTGTGCACGCTGCTTCCGGGCCTCACCGGCGATTGCTATGGAGCCGTCTGCGAGCTCACTGAAACGCTCGTGTGGGTGGGCGGCGCGCTTGTCACAACCTGAGGCGATGCTGTTCGCCGCGGCCGCCGAGCGCGGACGTGCGTTGGCGTCGCGCTGGCGCGGGTTGCGGCCGAGTTTCTGGTGTGTGCTGGGGCATACCGACACGTGTTTGCTGCCGGGCATTTCGAGCGCCGGCCTGAGCGAAGAGCTGCGGCCACTGACACCAGCGGCCGACGCCGAAGTGGTGCTCCTGGGCGCGCCGCGATGTCTCCCGCAACTTCCTTCGAACCCACTCGGCGCACCTGGGCCGGCGGGCATCACATGCGCCGCGTTGCGCCTGGCCGGCATTGAGGCAAATTTCGTGGGAGCGGGCCTGCGCGTCTGGCCCCAAACACCGTGCATTCGCGCAAGCGATGTGCCCGGCGGGCTTATCGACCTCGGGACCGCCGTATCCGACGCATGGCAGCTCTTTGAAACGGGTCTGCAACTCGGGCGTGAGATCGGTGCCAAGGCGGATTACCTTGTACTCGGCGAGAGTGTGCCTGGCGGCACGACGACAGCCCTGGCGGTGCTGCTTGCTCTTGGCTACGACGCGGAAGGCCGCGTCAGCGGCAGCATGCCCGGCAACGCGCACGTGTTGAAGACGCGCGTCGCGCGCGCGGCGCTCGACGCCGCTGGCCTTATGACGGGCGACGGACTCCGCGATCCCCTGCGGGCCGTTAGCCGAGTCGGCGACCCAATGCAGCCGCTGGCCGCGGGCATGGCCATCGGCGCCGAGTGCGATGTCCTCCTCGCAGGTGGGTCGCAAATGGTGGCTGTTGCCGCCCTGGTTACCGCCCTCGGAGCGCGACTGGACCACGTGGCGGTTGGGACCACGCGTTGGGTCATTGACGATCCGTCCGCCGACGTGGTTGGCCTCATCCAGGATGTCTCGCCCGATCTGCCCCTCCTGGCCGCCAACCTCGACTTCTCGACGTCTGGTCATGCGGGTTTGGCTGACTACGAACGCTTCCTGGTAAAGGAAGGCGTCGGTGCCGGCGGAGCATGCATCGCCGCGCTGCTGGCCACAGGCTGCTCGTTGGCAGAGCTCCACTCTGCGATTGACGCGGCGTACGATCGCCTCCTCGGTAGACTCACCACCTGTGATCCGGCCGATACTCGTCGTCGGTAATCCTGTTTTGCGGCTGAAGGCCAGGCGCGTGAGTCAGGTCGATCGGACGATCCAGAAGCTGATCGACGACATGATTGAGACCATGGAGAAGGCACCCGGTGTGGGTCTGGCGGCGCCACAGATCGGCGTGCCCCTGCGCCTGGCGGTCATCGAAGTTGAAGACAAGATCACGGTGATCATCAATCCAGAGATCGTGAAGTCCTCTGGCGAGGTGGACCTGGACGAAGGCTGCCTCTCCGTGCCCGGGTTCTGGGGACGGGTGAATCGTGCCGAGCGCGTTTCCGTCAAGGCTCTGGACCGAAATGGCAAGGAGCAGCGCATTCGCGATGCCGAGGGCCTGTTTGCGCAAGCGCTACAGCACGAGATCGATCACCTCGACGGGCGCCTCTACGTGGATCGTCTGATCCCAGAAACCTTCCAGCGCTCCGAGCCGCTACGTAAACGCGAAGCCGACGTCCGCGCCGCCCGGCGTGCCGCAGGCGAAATCGTTGAAGACGAAGACGACGAAGCACCCGACTGACGCCCTCGCTTGGGCCTAACTCGTGCCCACGCCATGACCCCACTCTGATTGGGATGTTGTCCCTTCAAAGGTCAGGTTCTGCGAATGCCAAAGCGAACAGGCGTTAGACTTCCGTCACGGTCATGAAACGCCTGATATTTATTGTGATTCTGACTCTGCTTGCCGCCTTTGTGGTGTGGCCGCAGAAGCCGGGTAACTACATCCCTGGTGGTGATGCGCTGCCCGCCAACCCGGGCATTCACATCGGCAGTTTCGTCAGACAGGGCGCCAAGCTTGGCCTCGATCTCCAGGGCGGCACCCAGCTCACCCTGCAGGCGGACCTCAGCCAGCTCCCGCCGGGCGTCACCGCCGATCAGGCCATGCAGGGCGTCTTGAACGTCATCGAGCGGCGTGTGAATGCGTACGGCGTCGCCGAGCCCGAAATCCAGCAGCTCGGAACCGACCGGATCATCGTTCAGCTCCCGGGCCTCAAAGACACCGAACAGGCCAAGCAGCTCATCGGTCAAACGGCCAAACTGGAGTTCAAGGAGCAGGACGCCACCGGCAACTGGGTTCCATCCACTGGGCAGCTCAACGGACAGACCGTCCCGCTGACAGGCAATTACCTCATGCCGGGCCGACAGCAGGTCACCTTCCAGGGCAACGCTGGTCTGCCGGAGGTGGCGTTTCAGTTCAACAGCGACGGGGCCACGCTTTTTGGCCAGATCACGCAGCGGCTCGTGGGCAAGCCGCTGGGCATCTTCCTGGACGGCCAGCAGATCTCGGCGCCTACCGTGCAGGCGGTGCTGACGGACAACGGTGTAATTACCGGCCTCTCGCTCGACCAGGCGCGCTTGTTGGCGCTGCAGCTGAACGCCGGCGCGTTGCCAGTGCCGATCAGTATCCAATCCGAGTCAACCGTCGACGCCACCCTTGGTGCCGACTCCGTGCACAAGAGCATCGTCGCCGGCGAGCTGGCGCTCCTGGTGGTGATCCTGTTCATGCTGCTCTATTACCGTCTGCCTGGCCTGGCCGCCTCCTGCGCGCTGATTGTCTACGCGCTGGTCACGCTGGCGGTGTTCAAGCTGATCCCGGTCACGCTTACGTTGGCTGGCATCGCGGGCTTCATCCTGTCGGTCGGCATGGCGGTTGACGCGAACATCCTGATCTTCGAGCGCATGAAAGAGGAGCTACGCAGCGGTAAAACGATCGCCGCCGCCATTCGCGCCGGCGAAGATCGGGCCTGGCCGTCGATCCGCGACTCGAACACCTCCACCCTGATCACCTGCGCGGTGCTGTACTTTTTTGGCCAGCAGTTCGGCGCCACGATCATCATGGGCTTCGCACTGGTGCTTGCTATCGGCGTCGTGATCTCGCTGTTCAGTGCGATCTTCGTCACGCGCACCTTCCTCGAGATCGTGCTGGCGCAAACCTGGGCTCACAGTCCACGTTTGTTTGGCATGCACATCGCGCCCAACCAGATCGGTGGTGTGACGACTGGCACGTCGCGACGAGCCGCCGTTGCGGGCACTCGGGGGTAGGCGGTCATGTTCGACTTCGTGCGCAATCGGCTGTACTTCTACCTGCTATCAGCGGTGTTTCTGGTGCCGGGCATCATCTCGCTTGCGCTGCCAGGTGGGCTGAACCCAGGGATCGACTTCACCAGCGGCACCAACATGACCATCCAGTTCGACAATCCGGTCGACGTCGATCAGCTGCGTTCCGCCTTCGACCAGCTCGGTCACTCAGAAGCGGTGATTCAACAGTCGACCGACAACACCTTCGTGGTTCGTACCAAGCCCCTCGCGCAGCCGCAGCAAACCGACTCAGGCGTGTCGAGCTCCGAGCAACAGCAGATCCAGGACGCGCTCACGAACCAGTTCGGTCCGATGCAGGTCCTCAACCTCGACCAGATCTCGCCGCTCGTCGCGGAGCAGATCGTGCGCCTCGCGGTTCTCGCTGTCGCTGCCGCCTCGGTCTTTATCCTCGGCTACCTGTGGTGGGCCTTCAACAAGGTTTCGCACCCGATACGCTACGGAACGACAGCCATCGTCGCGCTATTGCACGACGCGCTCATCGTGCTCGGCATCTTCTCAATCCTCGGGCGCCTGTTCCCAGCGGAGGTCGAACTGGAATCGACGTTCATCGTGGCCGTTTTGACGGTCATCGGGTTCTCGGTCCACGACACGATCGTCGTATTCGATCGTGTGCGCGAGAACTTCATCCGTCGCTCGGGTGAGCGGTTCGAGGACGTCGTCAATCATTCGCTGGCGCAGACGCTCACCCGCTCGTTGAATACATCTTTGACGGTGATCCTCACGCTGGTGGTGCTCATGCTCTTCGGTGGGGTGACCATCCGTACGTTCGTGCTGGCGCTGCTGATCGGCATCACCACCGGGACCTATTCGTCAATTTTCATCGCGAGCATGCTGCTGGTCAGCTGGCACTTTGGCGAGCTGAACTGGCTGTGGCCCTTCCGCCGCCGCGCAACGGTCGCCGCCACCGCTTAAGGGCGTCGTTAGAGCAGTTCGCCGCGGCCTTCGCGCTGGAGGCGCTGCACGATCAGTTTCACGTCCTGCGACCGAGCCCGTGGGCAGACGAAGACTGCGTCCGCGGTCTCAACTACCACGAGGTCGTTGACGCCGACCAGCGCAACGGTGCGCCCGTCCGCATACACCAGGTTGCCGAAGCTGTCTTCGGTCAGCACGCGGCCTGAGCCCAAATCAACATTGGTGGCTGGCTCCTGGGTGGCCAGCTCCCAGAGCTCCGCCCAGCTGCCGATATCGCTCCAGCTGAAGCGCGCGGGAATCGTGGCCACATTCAGCGCACGCTCCATGATTCCAACGTCGATGGTTTCACGAGGTGCCTCTGGATATACGCGGTCGACCTCACCTATCCCGACGGAGTTCAGAACCTCATAAATCTCCGGTTGATGCCGCTGAAAGGCGTCGAGGAGTGCGGCGTTCTTCCATACGAACACGCCGGGATTCCACAGGTACTCGCCACTGGCCAGATACGCCTCAGCGGTCTGGAGATCAGGCTTTTCAACGAAGCGCACGACGCGATGCAGCGGGAACCCGCGGAAGGTGCCAACCTCGGCGCCGCGCTGGATGTAGCCATACCCGGTGGCGGGAAACCGCGGCTCAACACCCGTCGTCACAAGGTATTCGCCTGATGCGGCGGCCTCCAGCGCTGCAGCGAGTGTGCGGCGAAACTCGTCGTCATCGGCGATGAACGCGTCGGAGTGCAAGGACGCCCACGTCGCTTCCGGCGCCCGCTCGCGCACGTGCATCGCGGCCAGCAGCAGCGCGGCAGCAGTCCCACGGCGGGTGGGCTCCACAATGATGCTGGAGCTCGGAAGCTCGGGCAACTGCGCATGCAGGTCGTCCGCGTGCGATTGCTCGGTAATGATCAAAATCCGCTCGGGATCGACGAGTGGCCGCAGCCGATCGACAGTGCGCTGAATCAGTGAACGATCGCCACCGAGCTGCAAGAGCTGCTTGGGACGGCGGCTGCGACTCAATGGCCAGAGACGCGTCCCTTCGCCGCCCGCCAGGATGGCGATGTGTGAATCGGCTCTAACGTCCATTGCGGAAGTAGGCGTAGGTCTTGGCGAGCCCGTCGTGAAGGCCCGTTTTGGCCTCCCAGTTCAGCTCGCGTTTGGCCAGGCTCGGGTCGAGCACGATGCGGACGACGTCACCGGTCCGCCCGGGCCCAAAGTTCGGCTGGTGGCTGTACCCGGCAACTTCCGCCATGGCCTCGAAGATATCGCGAATCGAGGTCTCGCGGCCGGTGCCAATGTTGACGGACATGCCCGAACCACGCTCGAGCGCGGCGACATTCGCGGTGACGCAGTCGCCAACGTACACGAAGTCGCGCGTTTGTTGACCCGTCCCGTCGATGGTGACGGGCTGATCGGCCGCCATACGCGTGGCGAACACGGCCACCACGGCGCCCTCTTCACGAATGCTCTGGCGTGGGCCGTAGATGTTGGCGTAGCGCAACACGGTGTAGTCCAACCCAAATGTCCGGTGGTACACGCCGAGCCACGCTTCGACGGCCTGCTTGCTCGCTCCATACGGCGAGAGAGGCCTCACGGGAGCGGTCTCCTTCACGGGGAGATCCGTCGGGTCTGGCTCACCGTACATAGCGCCGCCCGACGAGACGTAGATGAACTTCTTCACCCCGTGGGTGGCCGAAAGCCTCAGAAGGTTGAGTGTGCCAAGCACGTTCACGCTGGCGTCGTGGACCGGGTTGGACACGGACGCCGGCACATTCGACTGCGCGGCGTGGTGATCGACCACTTCGGGCTTGAACTCCCGGAAAACGGCTTCCAACGCGTCATCGCGGATATCGCACTGGTACAGCTTGATTGCCGGATCCAGGTTCGCCCGATTTCCGGCAGACAGGTCGTCCACCACGGCGACCTCGTGGTTCTCGGCCTTGAAGCCATCCACGACGTGCGAGCCGATGAACCCGGCTCCGCCCGTGACGAGAATTCGCACGAACTCGATTATGCGGTTTCAGTCAGCGGCCAACGCGGCAGCTTCGGTCGTGGACACCGTGTCAAGCGGCAATTGCTCGCCAGCAAGGTCGGCAGCGGCGCGCACGAAATCGCGGAATAGCGGGTGGGGCCGGTTGGGGCGGCTCTTCAACTCTGGATGGAACTGCGAACCAAGCATGAACGGGTGATTCGCCACTTCGGCAATTTCCACGAGACGCCCGTCGGGCGAAGTGCCCGAGAACACCAGCCCGGCTTCGCCCAGCATCTCGCGGAAGTTGTTGTTGAACTCATAGCGATGGCGATGCCGCTCGAAGACGATGCTCTCCTCGTACGCGGCCGCCGCGAGCGAGCCTGGCTTCAGCTGGCATGGGTACACGCCCAGCCGCATCGTCGCACCCTTGTCCTCGATATCGCGCTGTTCGGGCAGCAAATCGATGACCGGGTAGCGCGTGAACAGGTTGAACTCAGTGGAGTTCGGTTCGATGGAGCCCAGCACGTGGCGCGCGAACTCGATGCAGAGCACCTGCATGCCCAAACACAACCCGAGATATGGGACGTTGTGCTCGCGGGCGAACTGCGCCGCGCGGATCTTGCCTTCGACGCCGCGGTAGCCGAAGCCGCCGGGCACGATGATGCCGTGCAGGCCCTCGAGGATGCGCTCCCAATCCTCCTCGGCCTGCTCCAGGCGCTGCGAATCGATCCAGCGGATGATGGGCTTGCGCTGGTGCGTCCACGCCGCGTGATGAATGGCCTCGCGTACCGAGATGTACGCGTCCTGCAGCTCCACGTACTTGCCGACCACGCCAATGACGACCTCGTCCTTGACGGTCCGTGAGCGATGCACCAATTCGCGCCAACCCTCCAGGTCGGCCGGTCGCGTCGGCAGCCCGAGGCGTTCGACGATGAAGTCACCCAGGCCCGATTCTTCGAGGACGAGCGGCACGCTGTAGATCGTGTCAGCGGTCTCGAGCGGCACCACGGCGCGTCGCTCCACGTCGCAGAACAGGGCAATCTTGTCGCGCATGTCGTCGGGAACGGGATAGTCCGAACGCGCACAGATCACGTCCGGCTGGATGCCGATCGACCGCAGCTCCTTGACGCTGTGCTGGGTTGGTTTGGTCTTGAGCTCGCTGGTCGCGCCCACGTAGGGAAGCAACGTCAGGTGTACGAAGAGCGTGCGGTCGCGCTCCAGCTCACGGTGGATCTGCCGAATCGCTTCGAGGAACGGCTGGCATTCGATGTCGCCGACGGTCCCGCCGACCTCCGCGATGATGACCTCGGCGTTGGTCGTACGCGCAACGCGCTCGATACGCTCCTTGATCTCGTTGGTGACGTGCGGAACAACCTGGATGGTGCCGCCCAGGAAGTCGCCGCGTCGCTCGCGACCGATCACCGCCGAATAGATCTGCCCGGTCGTGACGTTCGAAAGCCGCGTCAGGTTCTCGTCGATGAAACGCTCGTAGTGGCCGAGGTCAAGGTCTGTCTCGGCACCATCGTCGGTGACGAAGACCTCGCCGTGCTGATACGGCGACATTGTGCCCGGATCGACGTTGATGTACGGGTCGAGTTTGAGAATGCAAACCGAGATGCCGCGTGCTTTCAGCAGCCGACCGATCGACGCGACGGTAATCCCCTTACCTACCGACGAAACAACGCCGCCTGAGACGAAGATGTACTTCGTCGCTCGCGCCGAACCCGTGTGATCCACGGGCTTACAGCGTAGCACGTTTGTGCGAGCCCGCGCTGGTTCCGGCGCGTGTCTTGCACAATACGCGCCGAATGCCCGCGGGTCGGTTGATCGCGATGGCCATTGGTCTCGTGGTGCTCGCGGCCTGCGACACTGCCACTCCACCTGCGCAGGTCACCCAAGTGCCCGCGGTGAATACACGAGTAGTGGTGCCGACGCCCGTGGTCGTGGCGACGCCTGCGCCGCCAACGCTTGTGCCGACGCCCCTGCCGCCAACCGCAGTCCCGCCCACGCCGGTGCCACCAACCGCAGTGCCCCCGACGCCGAGGCCAACCGTCGTTCCGACCGAACCTGCAACGCCCACCGCGGTTGCCACGCCCGATCCCGATCGTGTGCAGCAGCAGCAGTACTGCGACACCGCCGCGCCGCCGGCCCATGTGGCGCTGCCGCCGCTGGTTCCCATCATTCAGATCACGCCCCCTGGTTCGCCGAGCCAGGCAATTGCCGCGACCGGTGGCCCTCACCAGGTCGGTACTGACCCAGCCCCGCACGTCACCGCACCGCACGTGGCGGTCCTCGACGAGGCTTCAGGCGCGCTGCTCGATGCGGTCGACCCGTTTGCACGGGAGGCGCCCGCCAGCATCACCAAAATTGCCACGACCATCGTCGCGATCGAGCATCAACCCGATATCAAGCACGTCTACACCACGACGGTCAGCTCTTCGGCGTTGGTCGCCTGCGATGGTTCATCGGTCATGGGGCTCGAGCCGGATGACCACGTCACGCTCGAGACGCTGCTCTACGGGATGATGCTCCCCAGCGGCAACGACGCGGCCGAGCAGGTGGCTTACTCGCTCGCCGGCTCGCGCGAAACATACGTCGCCTGGATGAACGAGGAAGTTGCCTCGCTGCATTTGCAGGACACCCATTTCGTCACCCCGAGCGGCATGGATGCTGACAACCACTACTCCAGCGCGTACGACATGGCGCTGCTGGCGCGGTACGCGATGCGAAATCCCGAGTTTCGCACGCTCGCGGCCAGCAAGTCCTTCGTCGGCGACGACTACTACATGCACAACCTCAACCCGATGCTCTACTCGTATGCTGGCGCTGACGGCGTGAAAATTGGCTACACGGATATTGCAGGGCGAACCATCGTGGCATCAGCGACGCGGGATGGACACCGCGTCTACGTCTCGCTGATGGGCAGCAAGAATCTGCAGGGCGACTGCACCGCGCTCTTTGACTGGGTCTGGCACAGCTTCCAGTGGTAAGGCCGACCGCCGCCGAGGGGAGGACCTCCCTTACCGCTAGCGCGTGGCGAAGGAGCCTGCGAACCCGCCGAAGGCGGCGCCGCTGAGAGCTATCGCGACGACGATCGCCAGCGGATTCATGGCTCCATGCGGCACGAGTGCCGCGCTCACCAGTCCAACAACCAAGCCAAGCGCCACGCCGACGCCGATCCCGCGCGCAGCGCCGAGCTCCGACAGGCGGCCTGCCTGCAAGTCCTCCGAGTACGCCTGACGCCCAGGCAAGTCGATCACGGATTCGGCTGACCCCCAAACGGTCCCGAGCACCGCCCCGTAAACGGCGTGCAAGACGAGATTGCCGAGAATCGGCAGCGGCCCCGCGCCAAGGCTCAACCCCAGGAGCCCGCCACCTACCAGCGGCATGAAGATCAGCAGTGAGAACAACCAGGGTACGAGCGCGAATTTGACTCCTCGCTCCAAAGGCGACCCGTTCACTCGGCCGTCGAACACGAGCGCGTACAAGAGCGCCCAGACCATGCCGCCCACGAAGAACACCGCGGTGGCGGCGTAGAGGTTCGGCGCGGCGATGTCGATGAGCTGGTTAGTGGTGAGGCCACGGAACCAGTCCGCCAGCACAGGGACAGGCAAGCGACTCAAAACGAGCGCGGCAGCGTAGGCCGCCGCGAAAGCCAGGACCATCGCCACAGAGGCAACGAAGCCAGCCAGCAACGCGATCGCGACGCTGGTGCTCTTCAGCGGCGCGTGGTCAAGGATCAGGAGCTGTCCATCCTTCACGGGCGGCCCTCCCTATAGCCACTGACCGTACCGCAACTCACGCGGGAGAGCTAGCAAAGTTTGGTAACTAAACCCTTTCGAAGCGCTCAACGTCCAGCACGAAGATTGTCGCGCCGCCGACTTCGACTTCCACGGGATACGGAAGAAAGAACTCGCCCGGCTCCATGACCGCGGGAATGGCGGTGATCTGCTGCTGCCGCGTCGTGCAGTTCTCGCGGATCGTGTGGACGACCGTGTCCACGTCCTCAGCTTCAACGCCCACAAAGATCGTGGCGTTGGCCTCCCGCAAGAAGCCGCCAGCCGTCTTGATGCGCGTGGCACGAAAGCCCCTGTTCGAGAGCTGTGTCAGGAGCCCACTGGCGTCCTCGGATTGGACAACCGCGACAACCAACTTCATGTTCGGCGACCCATTCGCTCCATGACGGTCTGCCAGATTGAGTCCGCCAGGCTGTCGGGTGGTTCGGTCCCATCAAAACACCACCAGCGTTGCGGGTCGGCGTGCGCCTGGGCAAGGTACGCGGCGCGAACTCGGGTGTGGAAGGCCAGGGCTTCGGCCTCGAACCGATTGCGTTGGTCCTGCACGTGTTTGCGTGCCAGCCCGACCTCGACTGGCACATCGAGGAGCATCGTCATGTCTGGCTGGAGTCCGGCGGTGGCGAAGGATATCACCGAGGCCAGCTCCTGTCCGTCAAGGCCCCGGCCAGCACCTTGATAGGCGAGTGTGGAATCGGCGAATCGGTCGCACACGACGAATTCGCCCCGTTCTAACGCCGGTCGGATGAGTGTTTCGACTAATTGCGCCCGCGAGGCATTCATGAGGAGCGCCTCCGCACGTCCGGTGAGCTGCAACTCATCGCGATGGAGCAGTAGCCCGCGCAGCTCCGTACCAAGCGGTGTACCACCTGGTTCGTGCGTGAGCAGGACGACGCGGCCCTGCGCGCGAAGGCGCTCCGAGAGCCTGCGCGCCTGAAGGGATTTCCCGGAACCCTCTGTGCCTTCGAAGGTGATGAACACCCGAGGGTTAGTCAGCCTTTGAGATGCGAACGCGCCTGTAGGGCTCCTTGCCAGTACTGCGCGAAGCCAGACTGTGCTGCTCGGCCAGCTGGTGCTGCAGGCGTCTGATATATGCGCTCTGGGGCGAGAGCTCCACCGGCGCCGACGTTTCCAGGACCTGAGCGATGGCTTCTTCGGTCTCTCGGAGTGCGTTCTGGGCTGCTCCTGGGACTGGCGCCGCGTCCAGATGCGAAATGTGCAGCAGCTCCTGCTCGATGTTGCTCGCCGAGTTGGATCGCAGCACATGCACGGGCACGCCGCTGGCCTCGGCATCCCGCAACGCCTGCGGCTTGCGCCGGTAGTAGTTACGCACGGTGAGCACCACATCGGCCTGGTGTTGGTCGCCGACAACGGTGGCGGGCAAACCCAGACTGCGTATCTGCGCCTCGAGTCGTGACCGATTGACTCCAAACGGATAGATCCGCACCGCCTGGCGGCCATTGCGGTGCGTCACCTCTGTCGGTGTGCGTCGATCGATGACTGGCGCGGCTCGTCGCTCCTCTACCGGCGGGTACAGGTCCTCGACCGGAGTCGAAATCCGTGGCCGCGTGCGGGTGAGCGGGCTAAACGCCGGATGGTCGATGTCCTGGAGTGCCGCGGCGCGCACACCTCGCGAGATCAGCGGCTCCTCGATGAGCACTTCGCCGTTCGGGCCGCGGCGGCGCACGGTGGGAACCACCGGCTGACCGCGCAAAATGTCGTCGATCACCTCGGCGACGTTCTCGTGAACGGCCACGTGGCTCCAGTTCTGGATCTCCACGACCACGTCGAAGGTTGGCGGCGCCTTGCGCTCGAGAACCGACTTCTGCGTGCCGCGCCGGCGAGCTTCCTCATCACTCAACGTGACGCTCTGGATCCCGCCGATAAGGTCCGACAGCGTTGGGTTCATCATCAGGTTCTCGAGCGAATTGCCGTGTGCCGTGGCTACCAGCTGCACACCGCGCTCGGCAATCGTGCGGGCTGCGGCCGCTTCGAGCTCGGTGCCAATCTCGTCGATGACGATGACCTCGGGCATGTGGTTTTCGACGGCCTCAATCATGACCGCGTGCTGCATCGACGGCGTTGGCACCTGCATGCGCCGCGCTCGTCCGACAGCTGGGTGGGGAATGTCGCCGTCGCCGCCGATCTCGTTGGAGGTGTCCACGATCATCACGCGCTTGGCCAGATCGTCGGCCAGCACGCGGGCGGCTTCGCGAAGCAGGGTCGTCTTGCCGACGCCTGGGCGGCCCATCATCAAGATGCTGCGGCCCGATTCGACGATGTCGCGGATGATCGCGACGGTGCCGAATACCGCGCGGCCGACGCGGCAGGTGATGCCTACGATGCGGCCCTCGCGATTGCGGATGGCCGAGATGCGGTGCAGCGTGCGCTCGATGCCGGCACGGTTGTCATCGCCGAAGGCGCCGATGCGCTGGACCACGTACTCGATGTCCTCCTCGCGGACGGAATGGGTTGACAGGAGGACTTCCCGCCCGGGCAGGCGCGCTTCCGGTTCGCGGCCCAGGTCCATGACCACCTCGAGCAGCTCGCGTCGATCTTCGAGGGCCTGCAGCGGGTCGCAAATATGCGGCGGCAGCACCTCGAGCAATTGATCGAGATCGTCGGTGACGACGTCGGTCACGCTGGGAAGCTGCAGTACGCGAGAGTGTCGCGGTTCGTGCATCGCCATATGTGCTGTATGCAGTTCAGCCTCCAACCAGGTTGGCCGTAACCAGGCGGGGTTCTCGCACGCGCGCCGCGAGCAGTTTCACGAACAGCTCGTGCTGCGCGGCGAGACGAAAACCGGTTCGCTGCAACGCCACGGCCAGGGATGGTTGATATTCACGAGCCAGGAAATAAACGGGCGCCTTTGGGCTCACTTGGAGCAAGGCATAACGCACGAGACGGTCCACCGCGTCCTCGTAACGCGGGTTCACCAGCAATTCGATGTACTGGCTGCGCTGGCCGAACGTGAGCTCCATCCAGCCGACCATCGACGTGCCGAGCTCCCACACATACTGCTGGCGCGCGCCGGTGAAGCTTGGTTGCCAGCGTTTGCGGCCCGGGTACAGCGCACCCCACTCCTCCAACGTCATTGCTTCGGCCGCGCGCACTGGCGCGGGCACGCTGGCCATGTACAGCTGGAACAGGGTTTGCTCATCGGCTCGCAAGCGCGGGCGCGCCTCGAAGACATCGGTGCGCTCACCTTTGAAGCCAGGTGCTAACACGAACAGCTCACTTGAAGTGAAACGCTCGAACGCTGCCCTTCGGGCCACGTCCAACCCGCGGCCGCCAGTCGGGGTCTCGAAAAAGACGCGCCGGGCCGCACGCGAGCCGGCGCATGCGGCAACGTGCTCGAGAAGATCGGCGCCGACGCTGTCCGCCTCCTGCTCGGCGTGCAAATGCACCACGTCCCACACCAGGCCGCCAGCCCGGGGCCGCGCGGTGGCCAGACCTGCGATCCGCCCGTTCGCCTCGGCAACCCAGGTGCGATTGCCACCCGGGCGATGCGCCACACTCCCCGACAGTAAGCCGATGTACGGAATCCGCCCTGACTCAGGCTCGACGCGCGGCCAACTGTGCGCAGAAATCTCGGTACCACCGGCGCGCCGCTGGAACGATGCAAGCGCCAGCACGTCGACAGGGCGGAGCGCGCGAACTAGCATCTGTCTACGGAGCCGGACCGGCCCCATTATCGCACGGCGGCAACCTGCATAGGGGCCTTTACTAATGGCAGCGACTGAGCCCAGGCAGCGTTCCGCCGGGATCTTGTCCACGGCCATCCAACTCCTTGTGCTGCTGCTGCTGCTGGCTATTTTCGCCGCAGTCGTGCTGGTTCTCTTCTCAGTCACCTCAATCGCGAACGTCCCCTCGCAGGTCGGCGGTGTCGCTTCGCAGGCGAGCCGTATCGCCAGTAGCGCCCAGCAGGCGGTGCAGAACGCAACCGACCCGAACCACCCACCCAGCGGCCTCGCCTATGACACCGAGCTCACGGCGGTCGACACGTGGCACGTGGGCGATGGCCTACCAGGCGGGACCGACTACGTCCTCACGGTCAAAGACATCCAGCGCCGCGCCAATGCCGATTCGCCTGACACCGCACTCTACGCAGACGTGCACGCCGAGCTGCGACAGCCGCGCGAGACACGCATCCTGGGTCAGCTCGTTCGTTCAGACAGCGACCCGCATGACTATGTCGTGTACAAGGGCGAGATGTTCCGTATCGGCCATGCCGTCTACCGTGTCAACTGGATTTCGCAGGAGGCAGAGGCCGTCGCCGCCGGCATCGTTCGCAGCCCTGATGCGATGACTCAGCCGCTCAAATTCGACTATCCGTGACCGACGCGTTAGACCTGACGGGACCTAACCCGTGGACAACCTCATCGCGACGCGTGGTTTTCGACGACGGCCGTCTCCGCTTGTATCAGGACCAGGTGCTTCAGCCCGACGGTCAACAGGGCGCCTACGCCTATCTGGAGGTCTCAACGCCAGTTGTGGCGGTGGTGCCGGTGGATGAAGACGGCAACGTGTACCTGGTCCGCCAGTGGCGCTACCCATGGGGCCACAACTCGTGGGAGATTCCCTCTGGCGGTGCCGACCACGGTGAGGACGCGTTGGCGGCCGCAAAACGCGAGCTTGCCGAGGAGGTCGCGCTCCTGGCCACGGAGTGGCAGCCGCTGGGCGGCGGCTACTCGAGCGCCACCATCCGCAGCCACTGGCATTTCTACCTGGCGCGCGATCTGCGCCCCACCGATACGCATCAGCGCGACGGCAGCGAACAAGACCTGATCGCGAAACGCGTTCCGCTGGCTGTCGCCATCGAGGCGGCGATGGATGGACGGATCGCGCACGGCATGAGCGTGGTAGGTCTCCTGCGGGCGGCGCGCCGGTTGGGGATCTGATGTTTGACCCATGCGCAGCGCAATGCTAGAAAGTGGGACGCCGTGATCCGCGCCGTCCGCATTCTCGTACCGGTGAACGGCAATCCCACCGACGACGAAGCCGTCGCGCTGGCCTGCGAAATTGGCCGACGCGGCAAAGCTGCGGTCTACGCCATCTATGTCATCGAGGTGAAGCGCACGCTGCCGCTCGATGTCGATTTACCGCCCGAAGCAGCCAAAGGTGACACCGTGCTCGCACGAGCCGAACACGTCGCCGAGGAGTTCGGGATCGACCTCGAAACCGAGATCCTTCAGGCGCGCGATGTTGGCACGGCGATCGTCGACGAAGCACTGGAGCGAGACATCGACCTGATCGTGATGGGCATCGGCTACAAGCGGAAATTTGGTGAGTTCGACCTCGGCCATACCGCTCCCTACGTACTGAAGAACGCGCCGTGCCGCGTTTGGCTGGCTCGCGCCGCACCGAATATCGCTGCCGCGCCGCGACCGGCTCAATCGGCGAGCGAGCGGCGCTAACGTTTGGCCATTAGCATTTAGCTCGAAGTCGCTATGTTCATCATCATCATGGGCTGTGGGCGCGTGGGCGCGCGCGTGGCGCAAATGCTGGTCAGGGCCGGCCACGAGGTCACGATCATGGACGTCCAGTCCTCTGCGTTCAATCGCCTGGGGCCCGATTTCAAGGGCACCACGATCCTGGGCGACGCAACTGACCAGGAGGTCTTGAAGCGGGCTGGCATCGATCGGGCTGACGCCTTTCTGGCCGCTACGCAAGGTGACAACCGCAACATTATGTCCAGTCAGATCGCCAAGCACGTTTTTGGCGTGCAGCGCGTGGTCACCCGCATTTATGACCCGCTTCGGTCGGACACCTTCGCTGCTCTTGGGCTGCAGGCAATTAGCCCGACCATCATCGGCGCCAACGCGTTCTATGAGGAACTCACGGGCCAGCCTGCCAGCGCGGCAGCTGTGTAGCGTCGAGCATGTACGCAATCGTCGCAGGCGGGGGCAAAGTCGGGTTCTTTCTGGCGCGTGAGCTGATCGATCAGGGTCACGAAGTCCTGCTCATCGAGAACAACTCGGAGCGGGCCGAATTCATCGCAAACGAGCTGGGCAACGTCGTGCTGCGCGGCAACGCTGATGAGGCTTCGACACTAGCCGAAGCCGGGGCTGAGCGCGCAGACGTGGTGATTGCCGTCACGGGCGACGATCCGCGCAATCTTGTCCTGCTGCAGGTGGCCAAGCGGCGCTTTGGAGCGCGGCGCACCGTCGCGCGCATCAACGATCCGCGTAACGAGGGACTGTTCCGCATGCTTGGCATCGATGCCACCGTCAATGCGACACAGGTGATGCTCTCGGTGCTGGAGCAGGAGATCCCGCACGCTAACCTCGTGCCGCTGTTGCGGCTGCGCAACACGGACGTCGAGGTGGTCGAGGCAATTGTCGACGCGCATGCGCCCGTGGCCGGCCGGCCACTGCGCGACGTGGACCTACCGCCTGAGAGTAACGTCGCGGTCGTCATTCGGAACGGCGCCGCGTTTTTCCCGAACGGCGCAACGGTCCTCGAACCCGGCGACGAGGTGGTAGCCCTCACCCGCGGAGTCCACGAGCCGCGGCTACGAAGCCTCTTCTTCTCCGAACGGTAACTACGCGGTCTTAGCCTGCGGGCGCTGTTCCCATTCGGGCATGAACTTCGTCCAGCCCGCGAAGCGTTCGCTCTCCAGATACTGGTGAAACAGGTAGTAACTGGTCGCATGCGGTTCGGTCGGCATGCGCCGCAGGTGCATGTGCGCCTCGTCAGGCGTGCGGCCACCCTTGCGGTGGTTGCACGTTCGGCACGCACTGACCAGGTTGTCCCAGCTGTGCCGGCCACCCCGATGCCGCGGCACGACGTGGTCCAGCGTCAGGTCGCGCGTGCGAATCCCGCAATACTGGCAAGCATGATGGTCACGGACAAAGATCTCGCGACGCGTCAGCCGAACGCGCGGCCGTGGTCGCTTGATCATGTACACCAGCCGAATGACCGACGGACGTGGGAAGAGCCGGTTGGGCGTACGTATAGGAATTTCGGCGTGCTCCAGCACCTCTGCCTTGCCGCCGTCCACCAGCACCAGAGCTCGACGCGCATTGCACACGTTCAACGGCTCATAGTTCTGGTTCAGCACCAAGACAGCGCTCACCTCTTAGCTCCTACTACGTATCAAAAAGCCCACGGACGACATAAGGAAGAAACGACACGATTGTAGCTGCTACTTCATTCGAAGAGAAAGCCCGGCGACCACGAAGTACACCTCTGAACATCTGGCGGCAGCCGCCTGATTCACCCTCCCTAACGCGTCCCTGAACGCTCTTCCCAATGGGTTCGGCGGCACGAGGCCCATGCCAACCTCGTTGGAGACCAGCACAACGTTAACTTCGAGTGCGAGCAGCTCCTCCACTTCCCGTACGGTGGCGTCCTCCGCCGAGGTAATGTCGCGCTCCATGTGATTCGAGAGCAGCAGCGTGAGGTCCTCGATTAGCAGCGTGCGCACGTCCCTCGGTTCGTGACGGGCGAGGTCGGTGGGAGCCTCGACGGTGGCCCACGCGGCCGGCCGTCGTGCGCGATGGTGTGCGATGCGTTCGACCATCTCTTGGTCTGTTGCGCGGGCCGTGGCCACATACACCACAGGCTCCCCGCACTCGCTTGCGAGGCGTTCCGCGAACGCGCTCTTTCCTGATCGCGCTCCTCCGAGGATCAGAGCGTGACGGTACGTGGACAGACGCGCAGCCGTTCGGCAGCGATGATCGCCTTCAAATCGGCGACGGCCTGGTCGAGGCGGTCGCGCTGATTGACGATGACGTAGTCGTACTCGCTGACGCGCTGCATCTCGCGTTCAGCCGTGGCCAACCGAATACGCCGCTCCTCGTCATTTTCGGTACCTCGTGCAGCCAGACGTGGGACAAGCTCTTCGAGTGAGGGCGGGCGCAGGAATATGGTGATCGCGTTGGGTAATTTCCAGCGAACGGTGCTGGCGCCCTGCACATCGGGCGCGAGGATCACGTCCTGGCCGCGCCGCAGACCATCGCGGATGCTGTGCAGCGGAATACCGTAGCGGTACAGGTTGTGCACGACCGCATGCTCCAGGAACTGCGCGGTCGCCAGTAGGTGGTCGTATTTCGTCTCGTCCAGGAAGTAGTAGTGGACGCCTTCGACTTCGCCCTGTCGGCGCGGCCGCGTCGTCGCGGTAACACAGTGGGTGATGGGAAACTGATCGGCCTTGAGGCGTTCGATAAGCGTGGATTTGCCAACACCCGACGGCCCAGAGAGGACGAAGACCAGGCCACTTGCGGGGGTGTCGTTGTCGGGCACTACGGCCTATGAGCTTTGACGCGCTGAGCCTCGCAGCCGTGCGCGATGAGCTGGAGCCGCTGCTGACGGGTGCCCGTATGCAGAAGCTGGTGTTCGTTGACGAGCTCAGCCTCGCCGTCGAGTTCTTTGCACCGAGCGTAGGGCGCACGGCGGTGCTGCTCTCGGCTCACCTCGAGCATGGCCGCGTCCAACGCATCGGACAGCTTCCAGCACGTGGCGTTGAACGCGACACCCCCTTCAGTCTGCTGGTTCGCAAACATCTGCGCAACGCGCGAGTCATATCTGTCAGCCAGCCGAGATTGGAGCGCGTGTTCGAACTGCAGTGCGAACAACGGGACCCGCCTGACCGACCGTACAGGGTGCTGTTGATTGTAGAAGCGATGGGAAGGCGCAGCAATCTCGTGCTGGTGGACGCCGACCGCACCATCCTGGACGCGGCACGCCGCGCACCACCGAGTCGCAACGCGCGACGGCCGGTTCTGCCGCACCTGCCGTACGCGCCTCCGCCACCACAGCATCGCTTGCTGCCAGAGGCGCTCACGCCCGAAGCGCTCGAGGAAGGTCCCCCGGCGCCACTCGCCAGGCGCATTAGCGACCGCGTCGCTGGAGTTTCACCAGTCACGGCGCGAGAGATTGCGTTCCGTGCGACACGCTCTCTGGACAGCGTCGTGGGCGTCTCCAACCTGGACCAGGTCGTCAGCCTTGTGCGGGACTTCGTGAGCACGAACGGGTGGGCGCCGACTGTCGCGTACGACGACTCAGGCCCGCTGGAGTACGCACCGTACGAGCTCACTCACCTGGAGGCAAGCGGCGCCCGGCTCGAACGGTTCGGCTCAATCAGCGATGCGATGACGGCCTTCTATGCAGCCGAGCCTCGGCGAAAGGGCGATCCGCTCGCCGCCGAACGCAGGGCCCTCCTGCCAGCGCTCGAGCGGGCCATCCAATCGGTCAGCCGCCGCATCGCGGCGCTCGAACACCAGCTCACTACATCCTCGTCGGAACGCGACGCCTTGCGTGCGGCCGGAGACCTCATTCTGATGCACCAGTCCGGCATCGCCACTGGCGCGACCGAGTTCGAGGCCATTGAGCTGGATCCGCTGCTCACCGCTGTTGAGAACGCTCAGGCGTATTTCGCGCGGTATCGCAAGACGCGCGAAGCAGAACAGCGCGTGCCGCCGCTGATTGAGGAAGCGCGTCGTTCGCTCGAATACTTGTCGGAGCTGCGCACCATGGTGGAGGTAGCCGATCAGATGGACGCCGTTCGTGCGCTACGTCGCGAAGTTGCCGCCGCTACCGGGACTTCGCGCCGCAAGACCGAGCGACCGTCGAGGTCGACACCCTACCGCCGGATCGCACTCGATGGATACGAAGCCCTGGTCGGCACGAGCGCCGAGGGCAACGCCACCGTGACGTTCGATCTAGCGCGGCCGGAAGACCTGTGGCTGCATGCGCGAGGCGTGCCAGGCGCGCACGTGGTGCTGCGCGGAAGTCCACCGTCGGAAGTAGTGGAACGCGCGGCGGAGGTGGCGGCCAGCCATTCGGCGGCGCGGACCTCAGGCGCCGTAGAGGTCGACGTGACGCAGCGTCGTTACGTCAAGAAGATACCGGGTGGACCGCCCGGACTGGTGCGCTACGCCAACGAACGTACGCTCCGCGTTTCGCCTCGAACGCTCTAACCGTATGGCATCATCTCTGCTCTAGCGAGAACCCGCCTGGATGCAGCGCTACGGCAACGGCAACGGACATGGGAATGGCAACGGCCACAACCTGGAGATTCGGCGCCGCGCACAAATGCGGGCGCAGGAACGCCTGCAACGCCTCTATCGCCTGCAGGTTGCACGCGAGTACAGGGACCGCGTCGACACGAGTACCCGTATCACTCGACCTCTTCTTGTTGGATCGGGTCTTCTGGTGGCGATTATGGGGATCGGCCTGCTCGGGATTTTCATTCTGCTGCAAGGCGCCGCCACGGGTTACGCCATGCTCACGCGTGATCTTCCGTCGCTCAGTGAAATAAGCAATTACGCGAGCTTCAAGACCGCCCAGATCTTCGATCGCAATGGAACGCTGCTCTGGGAGTTTTATGACCCGAACGGCGGCAAACGCACCGTCGTGCCGTTGGATCAGATTTCACAGAACCTGATCGATGCGTCGCTCGCTGCCGAGGACGCGTTCTTCTACCAGCATCGCGGTGTCGATCTACGGGCAACACTTCGATCCGCATTCATCACCGGCAGCGGCGCCAGCACCACGGGCGCATCGACGATTACGCAGCAGCTCGTGCGCAACGTGATTCTGTCGCCCGAGGAGCGCCAGCAAGTCACCATCACACGCAAGCTGCGCGAAATCATCCTGGCGTATCAGCTCGACGAAAAGCTCTCCAAGGACCAGATCCTGGAGATGTACCTGAACGAGGTTCCGTACGGGAACCAGAGTTATGGGGTCGAAGCCGCCGCCCAGGATTATTTCGATAAGCACGCGCGCGATCTCGATATCGCGGAAGCCTCGTTAATCGCCGGGTTGGTGCAAGCTCCGTCCGAATACGATCCGACGCGAACGGACGTTCCTCGAACCGCCGACGGTATTCCCGTGGTGACTAAGGAACGACAGGCGTACGTGCTCGAGCAGATGACGCGACACGGGTTCATCACTGAGCAACAAGCGCGGGATGCGTACGCCGAGCCGCTGCAGATCAAAGAACACCAGGTCGAGCTCAAGGCGCCGCACTGGGTGATGTACATTCGCGACCTTGTCGAACAGAAATACGGCGCCAAGACGCTTTACCAGGGCGGCTTGAAGATCTACACCACACTCGACAACGACTACAACGACAAGATGCAGCAAGTGCTGCAGGATTCAAAGCCGACGATCTCGACGCAGGGCGCCACGAATGCGGCGCAGATTGCCGTGAATCCCAAGACTGGCGAAATCCTCGCCTTCAACGGTAGCCTCGATTACAACGACGAATCCATCGACGGCCAAGTTGACCTTCTTACCAGTGAGAGACAGCCGGGCTCATCGATCAAGCCACTGGTCTATAGTCAGGCATTTCTCAAAGGTTGGGCACCAGCAACGACCATCGACGATGCGCCAACCTGCTGGCAAGACACGCCAACTCACAAATGGTGTCCTGTCAACTTCGACAACATCTTCCATGGCCAGACAACCGTGCGCAGCGCGCTTGGGAATTCGCTCGACATTCCAGCGGTAAAGGCGCTTGATTTCGTCGGCGTGGACACGCTGGTCCAGGCAGGTCAGTCGTGGGGCATCACCACATGGGGACCTGACTCGGGCAAGACGTTCGGCTTGAGTATGTCCCTGGGTGGAGCTGAGGTCCGCCCGATGGACATGGCCCAGATCTACGCGACCTTTGCCAACAATGGGTTAAAGATCCCACTGGTTTCCATCACGCGCATCGTCGACGCCGAAGGCAATGTGCTCGAAGACTACAAGGTGCCTCAAGGCGAACAGGTCATTGATCCACGCGCGGCATACATGATCACCAACGTGCTGTCCGACCCGAACGCGAAGCTGTTCACGTATGGGCCGAACACGCCGTTGATGCTGCACCAGAATGACGATCCGAAAGCGCCGCTCTGGCCGGCCGCATCGAAAACGGGCACGACCGACAACTATCGCGACACCTGGACCGATGGCTACACGCCTGACCTGGCGATCGTGGTGTGGGTCGGCAACGCTGATGGTCATCCCATGCACCAGACGTTGAGCACGCTGACCGCGGCAAAGGTCTGGCCGGCGTCGATGAAGATGTCCTTCGATTACTGGCACCTGCAGCCGCAGGACTTCCCGCGACCAGATGGCCTCGTGGACCGGCAGGTTTGCGGCGACACCCGCTTGCGGCCCGGTGCGCCGTTGTGCTGGAACGACATCTTCTTCACCGAAACCGCGCCGAAGGGGACCGTTCAGGCCGGTCCGCTGCCAGCGCGACCGACCGCGCAGCCAACCCCGGCGGCCACCGACGAATCGCCGCCGCAGGACGCCGCTCCCGCGCAGGCTCCCGCGCCTGCGCCCGCGGCCCCGCCGCAACCGGCGGCCCAGCCGAAACCGCAGCCGACGGCCGCGCCTGCGCCTGTCACGCCGAAGCCGCAGGCCCAGCCGACGGCACCGCCGGCGCCAGCCCCAAAGCCCACGCCGAAACCGCACTAAGCGTTGAGAAGCGAAGCAATCTCTCCAGGTTCGCTATCGAACCGCCGGATGTGGACATTTGGGCCCAGGGGCCGCCAGACACTCGGGTCGCTTGGACCGAAGATCGCCACGGTACGTGCGCCACACAAACCGGCGAGGTGGCTCACGCCTGAGTCGTTGCCGACGTACGCTCTGCAACCGGCAAGTCGGGAGGCTAGCTCCTCGAATGTAAGCTGCTCGAGCCAAGGTAGCGCCTGACCCAGGTGGGTTTGCACTGCGTCCGCGGCGGCACGGTCGGCCTCGCCAACGACCAGACGGACAGGTGCATCCAGGTTTCGAACGAGTTTCGCGAAGCAATCCGGTGGCCAGTTCTTCGCAGGGGAACCACTCCCCGGATGAACGAGGACTTCCTCAGTGACCAGGGGCGTCACGCGCAGTGGCGCTTCATCCCAGGCGAGGTCGATGCCCAGCGGCGCAAGCGTTTCCAGCAAGTAGCGCGCGCAGTGGCGGTCCATCGCCGGCGGTCGTGACGGCGCCACGATCTTGGCGTGCCGCAGCCCTGGGGCAGGCGCCATCCAGGCGACCAGCACGTCCTCTTGCTGAACCGCGTCACGGTTGAACACCCACGCGAGAGATGGGTCGTCGAAGGGCATGCCGCGGGCGACCTCTCCGACTGAGGCCAGTAAGCGTACCGCCCCGGGGTGGGCCGCAAGCGTAACTGGCGCGTACGCGCCTCGCAGGGCCCGCAAGGCGGGTACGGCCAAGAGCGTGTCGCCCAGCGCGCCGGGCCGCAACACGAGCACCCTTAGTTCAGTGAAAACGGTCCAATCGTCTTGGGCATTTCACGCTCGAGCAACGCCAGCTCCGCGCGCAGCCGGGCGGCCGCGTCGTCCAGCTCGAGCAGCTTCTGTCGCTCCTGGGGGTCGACGAACAGCGTCGACGCGATGCGGTACGACAGCCGGGCCGGATCCTTGGGCAGCTCCATGGCCCGCACCGGGTCACCCCGGCCGGTCATGCCGAGTACGGCCTGCTGGTAGCGCGTGAACTGCTGACCCACCGCGGCCATGAGACTGGCGTCCACCGTTGCTGGCGGATCTCCCAGCAGTTGCACGTCGCCGACGAGGTAGCCCTCCGGCATCACACGCGCTGAGCCGATCAAGCGGAAGCGCTGTTCTCCAACGGTAAGGATGTGTATTTGGCCGTCAGGGATGCGATCGACGCGGACCATCCGCGCCGTGCAGCCGACGTGCTCCGGCTCGGCGGGATCGCCAACTTCGCGGCCAGTTCGGATCAACACCACGCCGAAAAGTTGGTCTGTGACCTGGCAGGCGCCGATCATGACCTTATAGCGCTCTTCGAAGATGCGCAGTGGCAGGGACATACCAGGGAACAGCACCACCTGTTCGAGGGGAAACAGCGGCAATACCCGTTCAGCCTCATCCGCCATTTAGAAACTCCAGCGCCACACTCGCCAGCGTCTGTACGCCGATGTCTAATGCGCGTTCGTCAAAGTCGAACGCCGGGCTGTGGTGCGGACTGTCGAGTCCGCGTTCGGAATTGGCGGCGCCAACGAAAAAGTAGCAGCCCGGCACGTCGTTCAGAAATAGCGACATATCGTCCGCGCCCATGGTGCGCTGATCCCCTGTGACGTTGTCGGCACCCGCGATGCTTTCGGCTACTCGTTGCACGAGCTCCGCCATCTCGACATTGTTGATGCAAGCGGGACACGAGTCCGTCATCCTGACGTGTGACTCAACTCGGAACGTGCTCGCCACCGAGGCAACGAGCTCACGAAGTCGGCTCAGGAGACGATCGCGCAACTCCGGCGCGAACGCGCGTAGGGTGCCCTGCAGCTCCACACGCGTGGGGATGATGTTTGGCGCCGAACCCCCGTGGATGCTGCCAATGGTCAGAACGGCTGGTTCCAGCGGTGGCGACTCGCGCGAAACAAGAGTCTGGAGCGCCACGATCAACTGCGCGCTGGCCATCACCGGGTCGGCGACCTGGTGCGGCATCGCGGCGTGTCCGCCAGTGCTGCAGAGCTCGACGACGAAGGCGTCGGCCGAAGCAAAGATTGGTCCTGGCCGCACATCGATTCTCCCCACGGGAATCTCGTTCCAGAGATGCAGTCCAAAGGACGCGTCCGGCCGCGGCTCGATCGCACCGTCCTGGATCATGCCCGCTGCGCCGCCAACGCGCTCCTCGGCGGGCTGAAACGCGAATGTCACACTGCCTGGCCACGCGTCGCGCCGAGCCGCTAGCAGCTCTGCCACCGTGAGCAGGATCGCGGTGTGTCCATCATGTCCGCAGGCATGATGGACAGCAGGTTGCGTGGACCGATAGGACTGCCCACGATCGGTCTCGGTGAGCGGAAGCGCATCAATATCGGCGCGCAAGAGCACGCGCCGCCCCGGGCGAGCGCCGTTCAGGATGCCGACAACACCTGTCTGTCCGACGCCAGTCCGAACTTCGTCGAGGCGCAGGTCGGTCAGGCGGTCCGCGATGAGGTGCGCGGTCCGATGCTCCTGGTGCGCCAGCTCCGGATACCTGTGAAAATCGCGTCGAAGCTCGACCAGGTGCTCGCGCTGTTCGGACGTCAGCATGCCTCAGCTATCACGCCGCCAGTGAACGCGGACCGTACCGCCCGCAGGCGCAGGAACGTCTTCGGCGCGCCCGCCGCGCTGGAACTCCCAATACTCCGGCCAAACTCCCGGATAACGTAGAAAGTCGATCATGATGCGTGGATCGCCAGTGTGGGGGGCTTTGAACACGACCGTCAGCTCGCCGGCGTCCTCGCTCAGTTGATACTCGGTCAGCCGACGGCGCCGGAAGGTCTCCGCGGCCTCGGGCCCATTCAGCCAGTCGACGAACTGCTTGTGCTCACTCTCACGTCCAGGGCTGATGCGACCGATCCAGACGCGGGTATCCTCGCCTGCCGACGTCTCAGGCGGCACCATCCCAGGGTACCGCGTTACCCACCACCAAACACACCGGACACGTCGCCTGCGCCCACGCGTTCAGCACCTCCGGCGTCGAGCGACGTCGGCGCGCGATGATGAACCACGCCGCTAGCCCAACCAGCGCCAGCCCCGCCGCCAGGGCGACCGGCGACGGCGCAACCACCATCGCCAGCAGATTGGAGCCTGCGTAGCCAATCGCGAAATGCAGGCCGAGGTCGATAGCGCTGCCCGCTGCCAGACCGGTGACAAACATGCCCAGTGGAACGTCGGTCAGTCCGCACGCGGGCACGACCGCGCTACGCACCCCCGGCGTGAGGACGGCGAGGCCGATGCCAAGTGGCCCGACCTTGCACATTCGCGCGCCGACGCGTTCTAGGCGATCGGCGGTCAAACCCAGGCGCGGGCCGTAGCGCACCACCGTGCTGCGGGCGGGTCCGCGCGCGAGAAGGAACTGCAGCAACCCACCGCCGATGATGGCCAGCAGCAGCGCGGAAAACGCGAGCCACACCACTACTTTGCCCTCGGCGGCCCGGGCCGCGGTTGCGAGCAAGATCACATCCCCGGGTATCGGGATCGGCACCCCGATGGCTTTGACCAGCATGACCGCGCAGGCAGCGGCCACACCGTATGTGTCGAGGAACATTTCGAGCTCCATGCAGCTGCTCGATAGACGGTACGCGCCGAAAGGTCGGCCAGATCACGGCCAACCGTACAGGTCTGCGGCCGCCAGGCCCTCGTCTACACTTCACACGTGACAGCAAACGCGTCCCGGCCGCCGCGTTCGGTTCCGCCGAAACGCGTCGAGCGTGATTCGATGGGACAGCTCGAGGTGCCTGAGGGCGCGTATTACGGCGCCTCGACGCAGCGTGCTGTTCAGAACTTTCCAATCAGTGGCGAGCGCTTCGACCGACGCTTCATCTGGGCGCTCGGCACGATCAAAGCCGCCGCCGCCCTGGCCAACCGCGACCTCCACATCGTGGACCCGGGTAAGGCCGACGCCATCGCGCAGGCGGCCGATGAGACGGCGGCAGGCGTCTTCGACGACCAGTTCGTGCTGGACATCTTCCAGACCGGTTCGGGCACCTCCACGAACACCAATGCCAACGAGATCATTGCCCACCGCGCCTCCGAGTTCCTCGGCGCATCCATTCACGAAGGCAAGCTGCTCGTCCACCCCAACGATGATGTCAACCGCGGCCAGTCGTCCAACGATGTGATCCCCACGGCGATCCACCTGTCCGCGCTCGCCGAGCTCCGCGAAGTCCTCATTCCAGCGGTCGAACGACTACGCGCGGTCCTGTACGCCAAACGCGAGGAGTTCTGGCCCGTGATCAAGACGGGTCGGACGCACCTTCAGGATGCAACGCCCATCCGCCTCGGCCAGGAGTTTCTGGGCTATGCCGGGCAGATGGACAGGGCGCTGCAGCGACTCGAGCAGGCCAGCGACGAGCTGCGCGAGGTCGCTCTCGGCGGCAATGCCGTCGGTACTGGCATCAACATGCACGCTGATTTCCCCCGGCGCACGATCGAGCACATCAATGAGCGCACTGGCCTTGGACTGCGCGAAACGTCCAACCACTTCCAGGCCCAGAGCACCATCGACAACGTCGTTGCCGCCAGTGGCGCCGTGCGCACGGTCGCGATCTCGCTGTTGAAGATCGCCAACGACATCCGCTGGATGGGCAGCGGGCCACGCGCGGGCATCGGCGAGCTGGATGTACCGGCCGTCCAGCCCGGCTCCTCGATCATGCCCGGCAAAGTCAACCCCGTCATTGCCGAGTCGCTGACGCAAGCGTGCGCCATGGTGCTCGGAAATGACGTGACGGTCAGCATCGCCGGGCAGAGCGGCAACTTCGAGCTGAACGTGATGCTGCCCATTGCCGCCCGCAGCTTGCTCCACTCGATTCGCTATCTGGGGACCGCCACGCGCAATTTCGCAGACAACCTTGTGGCTGGGCTCTCGGCGACCTCGCGCGGGCCAGACATCGTCGAATCCGGCTTGATGCTGGTGACCGCACTCGCGCCCGAGATTGGCTACGACGCAGCGGCTGCGCTGGCCAAAGAGGCGTACGCCTCTGGGCGCACCATTCGCGACCTTGCGCGCGAGCGTACCTCGCTGTCCGAGACGGATCTCAACCGGATTCTCGACCCGGCCGCAATGGTCGAGCCGGGCCGCCAGTTTGCATCCGCGGGAGGCTAATTTGGTGGTTTAGCGCGTTGACTGTATAGTCGGCGCGCTCAATGGACCAGGCTGTTTCGCTCGAGCTCCCACGTAGTGCGGCGTACGGCCGCAAGCGCTTTTTGTTCGAAGTCGTGCAGACCCTGGCCCTCATGGTCGCGCTGTTCATCGGGGTGCGCGTGCTGTTTCAGAATTTCCGCGTTGACGGGCCAAGTATGCAGCCGACCCTCACCAGTGGCCAGCTGCTCTGGGTCAACAAGGTCGCGTATTACCGATGGAATGAGCAGTACATCCTCGGCGGGCCGCAGCGGGGTGACATCGCTGTCCTCCATTCGCCTGATCCGACTGACGATGTTGACCTGATCAAGCGGATCATCGGCTTGCCCGGGGACAGCGTGCGCGTGGAACGCGGGACGGTCTTCATCAACGACCGGCCCTTAGCCGAGCCGTACATCCATTTCGAGGCGTCCTACACGTACCCGCTCGATGATCACGACCTGGTGGTACCTGCGGCCGAATACTTCGTGCTCGGCGACAATCGCCCGAACAGCCGTGACAGCCATTTCGGCTGGTTCGTCCCCGCCGAGAACCTCATCGGTCGCAGCCAGCTGAGCTACTGGCCGCCAGCGGACTGGGGCATCCCCACCTAGCCCGCGCCAGCGCACCGAGGGATTAGCCCTCGGTGGGCGCAGGTTCGGGCTGGTAGCGCGTCAGGAACTCGGCGGTTAGCTCTGCGAGGGCGTCGCTGCGAATGGCGTCGCGGATGCGCTGCATCAGCGTCAGAATGAAGTAGAGGTTGTGAAGGCTGGCCAGCGTGTAGGCCAGGAGTTCGTTGGCGGCGAACAGGTGACGCAGGTACCCGCGGGAGAATCCGGTGCGGCAGGTGTAGCAGCCGCAGCCCTCCTCGATGACGCGGGCATCCTCGCGAAACTCGGGCCGCGTGATCAGCAGCTTGCCGGCGTGTGTGTAGAGGTTTCCGTGGCGGCCAAGACGCGTTGGCGCGACACAGTCGAATTGGTCGACACCGCGCGCAGCACAGGACAGCAGGTCCTCAGGCTCGCCGATACCCAGGAGGTGACGCGGCCACGCCTCGGGCACCTCACGCATGGTCCAGTCGAGCACAGAGTGCATGTCGGCCTTGGATTTGCCGAGCGAGCCGCCGACGGCCACTCCGTCGAAGGGCAACGCGCCAATCAAGCGCGCGCTTTCCTCACGTAAAGAAACGAATGCCCCGCCCTGGACGATGCCGTACAGCGCCTGATCGGAGCGAGTCCGCGCAGCCAAACACCGTCGTGCCCAGGCGTGCGTGCGTTCCATGGCCGTGCGTGTGTACGAAGCCTCGTGCAGCGGCGAGGTGGGTTCGTCAAAGGCCAGAGCGATATCGGCCCCGAGCGCTTCCTGCACGCGAATCGAGATTTCCGGTGTGAGCCGTTGGCGTGAGCCGTCAATGTGCGAAGTGAATGTCGCACCATCGTCGTCGACGCGCACTAATCGGGCTGCCTGACCCCGAGGTTTGCGTGGGGTGCCCTCCTCGGGAAACATGCCGATCTGCTTGCCAACGCCGTGCTCGAGCCCTGAGCCCAACGAGAACACCTGGAAGCCGCCACTGTCAGTGACAATCGGGCCGTTCCAGCCCATAAAGCGATGCAGCCCGCCCAACTGCTGCACCACCTCCGCGCCAGGGCGCAAAAACAGGTGGTATGTGTTGGCCAATAGGACGCCGGCACCGACGTCGCGCAATTCGGAGGGCGTGATGCCTTTGACGCTGCCAGCAGTCCCCACCACACACAGGAAGGGCGTCTCCACCGACCCATGCGGCGTGTGCAGCACGCCTGTGCGGGCCCTACCAGAGACGTTCGTGATTTCGAACTGAAAGCTCAGGGCAGCCGCAAGCCGCTCGAGGCGATGCGGCGCCCTATCACACCGTTTTCTGAAACGAGCCAGCCGGCAATTCCGACGACCGACCACATGCCAAGGCTCTGGAAGTCAATCTGCACGCTGCCGAGATAGGCAACCGCCGGCGAGCCGGCGACTAGCGTCACCGCATAGGCCACGTCGCCCAGCACCGGCTGGACCGCCGAGAGCCAGCCGAAGACCTGCCAGCTTGCCAGCGCGAGCATCACCGCGGCGAGCCCTTGAGCCGCGATCATCTGCGGCCGCTGGGTCAACCAGGCCGTGAAGTCGAAGCTCGCAAGCGACTGCCACCATGGCACCCGCGCGGGTCGCGCGGCGTTCAAGGCTAGTTGCACCAGCTGCGCTTGCAGCTGTGCCGGCGGCTCGATCAGGAGCGTTGCACTCAAGACCATGTCGAGCCGACCCACGCCACGCGCAATACGTGTGCACCTCGCGCAAGAGGCGATGTGCTCGTCGACGTCCGGATGCTCGGTGACTTCCTCAGCCAGCAGCAGCTCGGTGACGTCTATGCAGTCCACGATTGCTCCTCGGCCGGATTGCTGAGCACGACGGCCAGCCGCTCCTTCCCTCGCCTGATGTGACTCTTCACTGTATTTAACGGCAGGTGCATTGTCTCGGCAATGTCTTCGTAGCGCATATCGTCGAAGTAGTGCAGGGTGAGCGCCAGTCGCTGGGCCGGTGGCAGCTCGCTCAATGCGGCGCGCACCTCAGAAGCCGACTCGCGCAAGGCAGCCTCGGATTCAGGTTGGGTCCAGCGGTCACTGTCAGCCAGACGTTCCCCAGCGGTTTGCGCATCGTCGCCTGACTGACTGGTGGCCGGCTCATCAAGTGAGTCAACCGGCCGACCACGCCGGCGCAAGCCGTCGAGACAGATGTTGGTAACCAGCCTGTACAGCCATGTGGTGAACTTGGTCTCGGCCCGGTAGGTGCCCAGGGAACGCAGCAGGCGCACGAAGGCTTCCTGCGTCATGTCGGCGGCGTCGGCGGGGTTGTGCATAAGGCTCATTGCGATGCTGTACACGTAGGTCTGTTGACTTTGAACGAGTGCCGACAGCGCCTCGGCATCACCGGCCTGCGCTCGTCGAACGAGTGCAGGACTCGGTTCGGCCATGCCTCACTCGGCCACGATACGACGCACGCTGGGGTGAAGAAGTTGCGTGCAACAACTACTGGCCGGATGTCGTCTCATGGAACACGAGACAATACTGTACGCCCGGCACACGCGGCGACTTCAGCACAACGTCGAGCTGAAGACAGGAGGACACGTACCCGCCATGGCTGACTACCCGCCAGTTCCACCGACATCACCCGCACCACCCACGCCGCCGCCGTATCCGCCCTATGCCCCGCCTCCGCCACCGCGGCGATTGATGCGCAGCAGTCGTGAACGGATGTGGGCAGGCGTCGCGGGCGGGATGGCGGAGTATTTTGACCTCGATCCCTCGCTGGTTCGCCTGCTCTGGGTCGCCGCGACCGTCGTTACGGGCGGTCTTGCAGTGCCCGTGTACATCCTGGCCTGGATCATCCTGCCGCGCGACGATCGCTCGGTTGGCTATGGCCCGGGCGCCTGGCACGATTGGTCCGAGGAGTTCCACAGCGAAACGCAGCGGCTCGCCGAGGAAGCGCGGCGGATGGCGGACGATGTCCGCGCGGCAGGCCATTCGTGGCGTGCTCCGGATGCGCCGCCTCCCCCAGAAACTGGTGCGGCAAGTGACAAAGGCGCAACGACCACCAGCACCGCCACCCCTCCCACCTCGGCACCGGCGGAGGACGCGTGGTGGCGTTCAGAGCGTTATGTCGAGCCGCATCGCGGACACCATCGGCATTCGAAATCCACCGGCGTCGTGCTTGTGGCCCTGGGAGTACTGTTTCTGGCTGCGAACGCGGGGATCTTCAGGTGGATCGACGGCCGCACGATGTGGCCGCTGATCTTGATTGGCATCGGCGTCATTCTGCTCGGGCGTCAGTCCGGCTGGTGGAGTCGTTGAGCTCGACTGCTCCTCCGTACGGCGCCCCGCCTGTGCCGCCCCGTCCCAGACGACGGGGTGGTGTGGTTGGGCCACTGATCCTGATCTTTCTCGGAGCGGTTTTCCTGCTCGAGAACACCGGTCATCTACCGCCGAACTTCTGGATGAACATGTGGAAGCTCTGGCCGCTGGTGCTGGTGCTCATCGGCATCGAGCTGCTGCTGTCGCACCGTATCCCGTGGCTCGTCCTTGCGGCGGTGGCGGCGATCGTACTGGTCGTCGGCGCGGCGCTCACGAACATGCCGCTGCCTTCGACGTCGGGCGCCAGTGCCGAGCCGTTTCATACGACCGCCAACACCGACCTGGGGGGTGCGACACAGGCTGCCGTGACGGTTCGATTCGGGGCCGGCCAGTTCGTGCTCGGGCCGATCGACCAGCCACAGGCAAATGCTCTGGCCCTCATGACCTATCAAGGGCCGCCTCAGCTTGCACCGCAGCCGCACTACACGGCAACGCCCGGCGGTGTCGGTCAGCTCGAATATCAGAGCAGTGGGCGTGACGGCGCGCCCGTCTTTCCGCCCTTCGCCAATGGCAGCTCAGATCCGGCGCATATGGAGCTGAACCTCGCTCCGAGTGTGCCAATCGCGTCGCTGAACATCCAGACGGGTGCCACTGATGCTCGACTCGACCTGAGCAACCTGCACGTCGCCACGATCGACATGTCGATTGGCGCAGCGACAGCGTGGGTCCGCTTTCCTGAAGCTGGCGGCTTGACGACGGCCCACATCAGTGGCGGTGCGTCCACCATCACCCTCGAGGTGCCACAGGGTGTCGCCGCGCAGATCCAGTACCACGGCGGGCTATCAACCCTGAATGTGGATCAGAGCCGCTTCCCGTCGGCTAGCGAGTCGATGTATCGGTCGCCGGACTACGACACCGCGGCAAACAAGGTCGATCTCAACATCGAGACTGGCGCGACGACGATTACGGTTCAGTAAGGGTCTTCTCGAAGTTCTTCTGGCGCACGCGATCCTGCATCTTCTGGACGTAGATGTCCATGGCCCAGGCGCCGCCACCGCTGAGCATCAGGTGTATCCCCACCAGCGCGAGCACTACGGGGACGATCGCAAATCCGTAGTTCGCCATCAACCACGCCTGTAAACACGCGAGTACCAGTCCACAGACTCGGCTCATGAACCCCGTGAGCAGAAAAACGCCAAGCGTGAACGAGATGGCGGCCATCGGCAAGAGCACCGCCATTGGCAGACCTTGTTCGGCCACCGCTTGTGCGGGTGCGGCCAGTGCTCTGACGGCGGACGCGATGAGCCACACGGCCGTGACCAACCGGATGGTCCCCGTCAGACGTGACCGACCACCAGTCACCGCTCGCCAACCAGGTGTACGCGCGGCGTAAGTTCCCGCGGAAACTGCTCGAGATTCTGTGCGCCGAGCACCAGCAGCGCCTCACGCGCGCGTGTTGCATCCAGCCGGAGGCGATCCACGTCCACTCCGTGACACGCGGGCGGGAAGGCCTCCAATAGGCGAATCCCATGGTCCAGTTTGACAGCGGCGCCGTGGAAATTGTGCTGGTGCACGAGGTGGTACATCCCTACGCCGATTTGCAGGATGCCCTCATACAGGTGGCGAATCTCACCTGGCGTGGCACGCCACAACAACTCGAGTGTTTCATGTTGCTCGAAGAATTCGCCCGCGTTGAACTCATGAATCGCCTGCAGCAATTGTGGCGGTGCAGGCGAAGCACAATCCGCGCTCAGATCGCTCGAGGCGAGGCGTTCGAGGGCACGCGCCAGTTTGGGATGGGTCGAACGGGGATCCGGGGTCGTGGCCATTTTCTGCAGACCCCAGGGTTATACTTGCCCCACAGACAAAAACGGAGGGAGACGAACGATGACGTTCGCGTCCGTTCAGGAGTTGGTTCAGGGCACTCGCCAGGCCATCGAGCTCAATGGCGGGGTGAAGGTCAAAGATCCGACGGCGCTGCGTGGCGACATTATCGATCGTCTGATCCACACCGCCGTATTCGGGCAAGGCGACGTGCGTGAGAGCGCGCGCTGGCTGATCTGGGAAATCGGATGGGCTGCCGGCATCCGGAGTGCGAGCATCGATTCGCTCTACCAGGCGCGGTCGCGCGACGAGTACTCAGCCACCACCGTGCCGGCCATCAATGTGCGCGCGATGGCGTACGACTTCGCGCGCGCAATCGTGGCCTCGGCTAAGCGCCGCAAAGTGGGCGCCTTCATCTTTGAGCTGGCCCGCAGCGAAATGGGCTACACCGATCAAACCTGCGATGAGTTCGCGACCGTCATGATGGCGGCAGCCATAAAGGAGGGTCATACCGGCCCGATCTTCATTCAGGGCGACCACTATCAGGCCGACGCCAAGAAGTACGCGACCGACCCAGAGGCGGTGATCGACGGCTTGAAGCAGCTGATTCGCCAGGCCATCGCGGCCGGCTACGGCAACATCGACATAGACACCTCAACCCTGGTGGATCTGTCCTTTCCCAGCCTGGCCGAGCAGCAGCGGCACAACTACGAGCGCTGTGCCGAGCTCGCTTCATTGATCCGTGACCTCCAACCTGCGGGTGTCAACGTCTCCATCGGTGGCGAGATCGGCGAAGTAGGCAAGAAGAACAGCACTGTCGAAGAGCTCGAGGCGTTCGTCACTGGGTTTGGTGAGCACTTCTCGCACGGGCGGGGACTGTCCAAGATCAGCGTCAATACGGGTTCGTCGCACGGCGGTGTGGTGCTGCCTGACGGTTCGCTGCTGAAGGTGGCGATCGATTTCGACACGCTGCGGGATATGTCGGCGGCGGCGCGCAAGCACGGCCTCGGCGGTGCGGTGCAGCACGGTGCCAGCACGCTTCCGGCGGAGTACTTTTCCAACTTCCCCGAGGTTGACACGCTCGAGGTGCACCTCGCCACCGAATTCCAGAACATCATCCTGGATCATGGCGCGTTTCCTTCAGACCTGAAGCAGGAAGCCTACGCGTACTGCAAGGACAAGCTCGCCAACGAGTGGGCCAAGGGCGACACCGAGGAGCAGTTCATTTACAAGACGCGCAAGAAGATCTGGGGTCCCTTCAAACAGCAAGTCTGGGAGCTGCCCGAGTCCACGCGTTCGCAAATTCGCTCGCAGCTCGAGGAGAAGCTGGAATTCCTCTACGAGCAGCTGGGCGTGCTGGATACCTCAGCCCTCGTGGCGAAGTGGGTCAGCGATACGCCGAAAATCACCAAGCCCCAGCCCGAAGCGCTGAAAACCGTCGCCGCCTGACGAACCTACTCACAGTCTGCGTCTCTTCAGAGAAGACTTCCCCTCCCGAGGTTGGAAGCGCTCGTCAGCGCAAGCCCGAGTGCTTCAACCCACGGAAGGAAATTACCAGGATGGATCCTGGAGCTCTTGACTTGTGAACTAGCTGACCGCGACGCGGATCGTGTCGTAGCCCGTGGCGCCGGACGGGAACGGATCGTTCTGCTCGCGCGTTTGCGGCTTGCCCTGTCCATCGGTGGCCCGGACGCGGATGTCGCGGACGGACTTGTCAACGTTGATGTCCGCCCGCCACAGCTGCCAGGTGTACGGC
>JAFAZN010000096.1 GCA_019239775.1 Chloroflexota bacterium | reverse complement strand
CCTATCTGCCTGATGACGATGCACTTGTCCCGGGTGCCCTTGGCACCCTGGCCACAGTCGCCCTGGATGGTGCACCGAAAGTCGTCAGTTGGGAGGACGCGCCCTATTACTATCCGAACTGGAACCAGCCGCGCTTGCGCAACGTGGCGCTGCTCTTCTACTTCGGTCAACCGGTGCTGGAGGACATTGCCTCGGGTGTGTACCGGGGGCAGTGCGCACGCTTCGATTTTGCCTGGAGCTCACCGCTTCCAAAGCTGCTGAACTGCGTTGCGGATCGAGCTTTCTTCGAGCAATGGAGACAGCGCCTGGGCCGTCTCTTTTTTCCGGTCGCACCCGACTACTCGTTTGCTTGGATCGCGACGCACGTGACATCCGCGATCCGTGTTGTTCATCGACCGCTGAGCGTCCGCGGAATCTCCGACTACAGTATCGGGTCCAACGCCGGATTGGGCGAGGCTAGCAAAGAATTTTACCGTGAGTTCGGTGAGTTCGACTTTTTCGGCGACGCTCCCCTTGAGTTGCCGATCTCGTTGAACCAGCTTGCAGCGACCTTCGCGCGCGCCAGTCGCAGCCTTGCGGCGCAGGGCATTGACGTCGCACGGCTGGATATGCCTGCGTTTCTGATCGCGTGCGCCCGCCAACTATACGAATCGCGCCATTTGCTTGAGGATTGGCCGCGGCTCGCCGCTCGTGTTCGCGAGGCCGCCGGCAAGGTCTCGAGCGACCTTTTGGCGGAAGTTGAAGCCACACTGGACCAGGCGGACGACACGTCCTCGGAGCCCACCGAGACCATAGGCGCGCTTCGCGGGCGAACGGCGCAGATGGCGCTCGAAGACCCGCTGATCTTCCGTCGGGCGCTTGCGGCGCACCACGGCAGTGCTGAATGCGCCCGGTGTGCGCTTGGCCTGGAGCCTGGCACTTTGGCAGCGAGTAACTGGGACTACATATATCTGATCGGTGACGAGTTGGGGGTCTTCGATCCCCACGCGGTGAGCTCGCGCGTCGAGGCGTACTATGAGCTGTTGTCTGCCTGCCGCCAGAACAAGGAGATAGCACTGTCTGAGCGCACCGACGAATACGACCAGTCGACGGACGTTCGGCTGCTGATGGCCCTGCTGACGCGAATCAGCAATAAGGTGGCCGTTGACGTTGGTGCCGAGCGCGGCAGCTTCGTCCATGCGTTCCTCGACGCGGGCGTGGAAACGGTCTACGCCGTCGAACCGTATCCGCAGAACGTGGAGCTCCTGCGACAGCAGTTCGGAGCTAGCCCCAGCGTAAAAATTCTGGACGTCGCGCTCGGCGACCAGGACGGTCCGACCACGCTGTACGTTGCTGAGGACAAGACGGGCCTGCGCAATGACGCGTATCACTCGCTGGTCGCGTTCGACGAGACACCGACGATTCGACGTATCGATGAACTGCCGGTCATGTGTCGCAGCCTTGAGTCGCTCGCCGCTGAGGGCGTACTTCCCGATCGGGTTGGCGTACTCAAGATCGACGCGGAGCGCAGCGATTTCGCGATCGTGCGCGGGATGGGTCGGGTAACGCCGGCTGTCATTATGCTCGAGTACTGGGATGATCTCAGCGAGACCGTCGGCGCGGCCGAATACCGCCTGTCCGAGGTTGCCGAGTGGCTGCGCATTCGCGGTTATGGCACCTTTGTCGCGGTCAAGCGGCACGACGAGTTTGAGGTGCTCCAGGTTAATGACAGCACCACCCATCCGGGCGACTGGGGTAATGCGATCTTTGTACGCGACGATGTGGTCGCCCAGGTCTCGGATCTGATTTTTTCCGCGGCGGTCGAATCGCAAGAAAGGCTCGTTCGCCAGGCCAAGATGTTTGCCACGGAATGCCGCGATCGACTTAGCGTAATCAATGATCAGCAACGCCGTATCGAATATCTCGAAAAACAACAGCGTGAACCGACTTCGTCTAGCAATCCCGTTGTAGTGATGCAGCAGACCCGCCAAACGCCGTCAATTGAGGACTCCACTGAGACCACATTGCCAGCAGTCGAGGCTGCCGAACGGAACACGCCGCTCATGGAGTTGGTAACCCATCAAACCGACTTGCTCGAGAGCATCCAGGCCAGGCTCCTCGAATCTACGCGTACCTACGAGCAGGTTCGTGCGGAGCTCGAGTCCGAGTTCGAGGTCCGTCTGGAGTCCGCCGAACGTCAGCGGGCAGATGCCGAGTCCGCCGCGGAGGCGCGGCTGAATGTTATCGAGGAGCAGCGGCGTGCCCTCGATCATTATCGTTTCTGGTCCTGGAGCGAGCGCATCCGCCGCTTCAAGTCGCCGAAGCTGGGCACTTTGTACCAGTATCCGCCGCGTACGGTTGCGATACCGCGACACTATTTGCGTCCTGCAGCGGTGCCGGAGGCGGCGCCAACCATCTCGATCGTGACACCGTCGCTCAACCAGGGCGCGTTCATCGAACGCACAATAAAGAGTGTTCTTGATCAGAAGTATCCAAAACTGGAGTACATCGTTCAGGATGCCTTGTCGACCGATGAGACACCTGCGATCCTCGACCAGTACGCGTCGCGTCTGACGCACGTTGACTCGCGGCAAGACACCGGGTTTGCGAATGGCATCAATATGGGCTTCTCGCACTCGACCGGCGAAGTGATGGGCTACCTTAACTCCGACGATATCCTTCTGCCCGGAGCAATGCAGTTCATCGCGGGTTTCTTCGCGGCTCATCCTGAAGTCGACGTGGTCTATGGTCACCGCATTGTGGTCGACGAATACGACGCCGAAATCGGTCGCTGGGTCTTGCCGCGGCATGAGGACGAAGTATTGTCCTGGGCGGATTTTGTGCCGCAGGAGACGCTATTCTGGCGTCGGGCGATCTGGGATAGGGCCGGCGGCGCTATCGACGAAAACTTTCGCTTTGCGATTGACTGGGACCTGTTGATTCGCTTCCGTGACGCGGGAGCGCGTATCCAGCGTCTGCCGAGGTTCCTTGGTGCTTTCCGTGTGCACCCACACCAAAAGACGAGTCTTAGTCTCCAAGAGCTCGGCGCGCACGAGATGAACGAGCTGCGCAAGCGCTCACTTGGTCGCGTGGTCAGCGAATCCGAGGTCAACGAGGCGCTCGCCAATTATCTCCGGAAAAGCATCGTCTACGACAAGCTGTATCGCTTCGGCGTCCTGCGCTACTGATGAAGGAACGCTGGCTACGGCTTGAGAAGTAGGGCCCTGGCCGGTCGGCAACTTCAGAATATGGACCCGTGTGCGGTCGCTAATGCGTCAGTCGCACGTTTCAGCGCGGCAAAAGTGAAGCCGCCCGTGGTCGTCCAGGACGACGATGACGCCTGAAACAAGCTTTGGCCAGAAATGCTCGATTGCCGCGCGTTCTGGCATTTCGACGTTCATATCAATGGATAAATAGGCGGTCGCTAGACAGAGTTTCGTTTTTTAACCCATGCGTGCGTCGCTTGCGGAGATCAAATGGGTTTCAGGAATGGCGCGGAAGGTGTCGAAGAGCCAGAAATCACGATTGATGGCATTGAAATCAATCTACTCTCGCAGACGGCCAGCGAATAGATTCCAGTGTTGACTCCGTATTCGACGAAGTCGCCCCTCAGATGCGCCGCGCGCGTAGCCGCACAAGATTTGGACAGGCCATTCGATAGCGATATCGTCCTTGCTTCCACGCGTGATTTCGATAGCGTGGGGAACGGACTCTTCCGCAATTCCGGTGAAACCGGTGCGTCGTCGAGCTGAGAGCTGCGGCCGACCACTGGCTCGTCGGGCAGCGCTGATCACCCGGCGCCAGAGCAAGCGAGTCGAGGCGCGGCCATACCCCTGCCGCTTCAGGAGTTTGACCCTGGTGACGCTACCCTCGGCCGGTCCAGTCGACCATGGCAGTTTCAAGCCGTTGTTGACCGCTACGTAATCCGCCTAATGCCGTGAGCCGATTGACGAAAGGGCGGAGTCCACAGTTAGCTGCATCCGCCAGCGATTGAACGGGGTCGCGGCATGTTACGGCGATCAATCAGCCGGCGGAAGCGCTGGAGTAAGCCGTAGCCGGCAGCGAGTCGCCTGTCATCCTTGAGGATCTCCTGGAGTGCATCGCACTCGTGCGGCTCCAATTGGTTCGGCGGGCGCATGCCTACCCAGCGCACGTTGACGCGTTTGACGGGTGGTCTGCCACGCCGTCGACGACTCGTTGCGTTCAGTGGCGTGCGTAGCTCACGCCCACTGCATTATCAGCGAGTAACTCCCACGATATCCTGTGCATCTAGCTCGCGCTTAGTTGAGCCATCTTCGTGCAGCCGGTTTCCCGGCCCTCGAGGTAGGTGACGAACGGCTGGAGCGTGGGTGACGTAAAGCCAGGTGGCCGCGGTCGTTCGGGTGGTCGATTTCGTGGAACCTCCGGTGTTGCCAGGCATCGGCTGATTGTGCGACGGTGCACGCCCATCTCGCGGGCAATGCGCTGCAAGCTGTATCCCGCCGCGCGCTTCGGGCGGACCTGGTCCCAAGGTGCATTTCGACCACTCCGCCGTATCGCCAGTTCCTGCTGTGTCTGACTCGGCGCCGGGACCGGTGCCGTTGGCTTGGGTCCATTCTGGAAATGGTCCGGCTGCTGAACGAGGACGTACTCGATGCGCCCTTGACGGCTTCGCAAGACATCATCCAGGGCGACGCTCGCATTGGCGGACACGTGAAAGCGATGAGCTACCTGAATAGCATAGGGCGCCCCATCCTTACCGCCTTCGGCGTACGCACCGGCTCGATCGCGCGCGATGATCTCGACCAAGGGTGACCGCGCAGCCAATTCGCGAAGACCTCGGTGTTGCGATCATCGATTAGATCAATCGGTCAGTGGGTCTCGAGGTTGGGTCAGCAGCATTCCGTACCGGTGTTGCTTGCGCCGAAGCGCCACATCGTCAATGCCAAGAACGCGCCTCTGATGCTGGTCATCGTCGCTAAGCGAGTGCAGGACTCGCAGCAGTATGTCCCGGCCAATCGGCACACCGGCTTTGCGCGCCACCTTCGCCTCCAGCCTGCAGTGCAAACGTGGTCAGGAGCTCGGTTGCATCGTTGGTCCGGCGAGCGTACCGTGCCTGCGCGCCGTCAAAGCGCTCGGCGAAAATCCTCCGCGGGCACGGTGCTGCGTCGCAGAATCCGCGACGGCTATGTACACGCATCCGCACGACCTTATGGCCCCAGGGCAGATCAAGCGGATGACGGTTGTACCGGCTATGCTGCCTTCGACTCAGCTCACCACATCGCGGACGCGGCACGGCGACTCGATTGGGCTCGACGGCGAGGACGAGACTGCCTTCGCGCTCCATCACGACTAGGACGATGCACCAACGGTTCGACTCTGCCCCAACCGATTCCGCCATAGTGACTCCCTCGAGGGCCACGCTAGCGCGATTATTCGCCCGACCGGTGGAGGCTCGACATGCTCCTCACAAAAATTCCGGGAGAGTCCGTTCCGCACTGTCAAAACCACGCGCGGCCGCACAATATGATGACCCGAGTTCATACCGGTCGCACTCGCGCGCCTGAACCGAGGGTCATCAAGGAACGCCATGCTCTTGCCCGAAGGTGCCAGCGTCAGCGTTGTAGGATGCAGCGGATAAAAGCTTAATGTAGCCCTGCAGCACTGCATTCAGCTTGAGCGCATGCACTTACGCGTCTCGCGCTTCCCGGTCGACTCGTGAGCTCGCTCCCATCTATCAGAACCTTTCCGTTAGTCGCACAAGGCGACCCGTTGCGTCATCGTCAGACGATGGACTCTCCGATGATCGAGGTGTATCTGGGGTTGACCCGCTCCGACGGACATTCCTGATAAGTCGGGCTGAGCCCGAGGAGAATGTGCATGATGACAGCGCGTCGACGGCGCACCTTCACTCCAGAATTCAAAGCACGGACGGTTGAGCTGGTACGAACCAGCGGCAAGTC
>JAFAZN010000083.1 GCA_019239775.1 Chloroflexota bacterium | reverse complement strand
TGCATCACCGGCCCCGTGCTGTGCGCGCCGGTGTCTGGATGGCCGTGCATCAGGACGTGCTCGGCAAGACACAAATAGTCGAAGCCCAGCTCATCGGCCGCTCGTGCAACGTCGAGCATTTGTCGCAACGGCTGACCTTTGAACATCTTCATGCCGAAGACGAGCGCAATCTTCATTCGATTACCCTCGCTCCTGGAGCGCCTGCTCCAATTCGGTCCGAATGGCATCTCCACCGTTCGCGCGCCACTGCTTGACAAGACCGTCGAGCGAGTCGACGCCGTCGCGGCCGAACATGATGTTGTAGAGCCCGTCCGTCAGCGGCTGATTCAGCAGCGACGCCTTTTGCGAAGCTGTCTTGGAAAACAACCCCACAACGGGGGATGCCACTCCTTCCGACAGCGCCGTGGCCGTCGCATCGGAGGCGACCTTCGCAAACGACGGGTCATTCGGATCGAACAGGACCGGTGGCGGCGCACTCATCTTCCAGATAGGAAACGTCGTCACTTCGGCAATGCCCGTCTGCGTCAAGGCCGGATTGCCATTCGCATCGAAGCTAAAATCGCGACCCTCCGTACCGTAGTTGAGTAACAGATTCTCACGTGTGCCGAAGGGCGCCACCATAGAGTTGACGACGCCAAGCAATTCGCGAATCCGCTCCGCTGGCGCCTTGCGAAAGGCGGTCAGCGAATCCGAAGTCGCTCCGAGCAGGTGTGTCACGCGCCCACCATCGAAGGCGAACGGCGGGACGATACGCGGCTGAAAATCCGGATCTTGCGACTGGACCTTCGCGCGATCCCAAGCCAGCTGAAAGCTGAAGTAGTTGTTTTGCCAGAGGATGTTCTTGCCGGCGTACCATGCCGCGGCAGTTTGCGTCAGGTTCATGCTGGGCGAATCCGGGTTCATCACGCCGGTATCCCACAGGCTGCGCACGAATGCGAGCGCGGCTTTGAACTCTTCGGTTTCGATGTCTTTGGTCAGCTTGCCGCCATCATTGCGCCAGTCGTTCGGAACACGAAATACGCCCATGAACCAGCCGAGCGGATTCCAGGAGTTGTAACCGCTGCCAGTACCGCCGATCGCATACTGCACGCCCGGCTTGGTGAGCTGCTTCGCGGCGGACATGAAGTCGTCCGCGGTCTTGAATCTGTTCAGGCCGTTTTCGTCGAGCACCTTGCCTTTGGCCAGCATCGCCTGGCCCGTGATGGTGGCGGCCGGAATCGCGTACAGCTTGCCATTGAACACACCGTAGGGCCACCGGAATGATGGGAACGCTGCGAGGTTCGGAAAGTCTTTGATAGCGTCGCCGCTGAGAAATGGCGTGAGGTCCGCGCACTGGCTGGACAGAAAGTCCGGCATGTTCTGTAAGCCTGTGCCGATGACTGAGGCATAGAAGATGTCGGCTATGTCGCCGCTGGCTATTGCCGTATTCAACTTGGTCAGATAATCCGGCGCGCCCACCGCGTTGATTTTGAGGTTCGCGCCAATCTGCTTGTTGACCTCCTGCCAGGCGGGGTTCTGATCGATTGCGGGCGGCGCGGGCGCGTTGGTGAACGTCAGAATGCTGACGTCTCCACCTTTCCCCGGTGGGCTCTGTACGCTCGTTATCAGCTGTTTCGGAAAGGTCCGGTAGGCCGGCGGCAGCCCATTCGCGTTGCCGTCGATGTCTGGTTTTGGTCCCTGGAACGGAACGTACCTCGGTGTTTGAAATCCGCCAGACACGGGTACTGGAGTCGGAGTTGGCGCCGCAACGGGCAGTGGCGCGCATGCAACGGCTACTGGTACCAACAGGGCCGCGGTGCGCAGCAACTCCCGCCGCAACACGCGCTGCTATACCAGTACGGGCAGGGCTGCAGCCAGCTCTTCGGGTCGCGGCTCGGCCGGTATCGGTGGATCGAGCGCCAGCAATGCGTCTATCACCTTCTCCACCGGTGTACCGGTCGGTACGTCGATTCGTCGGGTACGCAGTCGGTACGCTTCAGGGTGCCACGGCTCTTTCGGCTCCTCGCCTTCTGCAAGCCTGTTCGCGGCTTCGAGCAGTCGCCGCCGAATGTGGATCAGATACTTGTCCGAGCTAACCAGGGTTTCGCGCGTGCGATCGGTCACTGGACCACGCTGGTTTTCGACCATCGCGAAATCCTGGATCGGTGTGTTCACGATGCCGGTGTAGTTGAAGAAGCGTTGTCGCACGCGGTCGATCTGATAGTCGTTGGATTTATTGGCCTGAGGCGTATACGTGCCGGGAAACACTTTGGGGAACTCGTAGTTGCCGTGCTTCATCTCGTGGAGCACCTTCTCCGAAAGCGGCTCCTTGCTCCACTTGAAGCGGAAGAACACGGTGTGCGTGTCGTCCATTGGAACTTTGAGATTCAGCGGAAAAACGCCCGGTGCGGAAAGCGCTCCGGCCGCCGAGAACGAAGGCATCCAGAAGGGCACACCGAGTGTGTACACATCCTTACCGTCGGGCGTCGGCTCCTGTTTGGTGACCATGGCTGAGCCGAAATCGGTGTCCACCAGGGTGATTCGCGAATAATCGAGCATCCTGCGCCGGTTTGAAAAGTTCTGGCCGGCGATCTTGTTGATTGGATTATTGACGTTGCCATCGAGCGTGGAGTGCAGGAACGACGAGTGCGTCGTATCGAATTCATTTTCCAGCGTTTGGAGGTAGTTGCACTCCATTTGGTACTTGAAGACGTAGCGTTGGTCTGGTGGTACCTCGAGCCATTCGAAACCAGGGAGTGGTGGGACCCGGTCGCGGGGTCCCATGAAAACCCAGATCATGCCGGCCCTATCGACGACGGGGTAGGAGGTGAGCTTGACCTTGTCTTTGAAGGTTGGGCCTTCCATGCAGTTCGGCATGTCGACGCAGTTGCCGTCCACGTCGAACTTCCAGCCGTGGTAGACGCACCTGAGACCGGCCTCTTCATTGCGCCCAAAGAACAGCGGCGCGCTGCGATGCGGGCAAAACGCATCCACGATGGCGATGCGGCTGTCGCTGTCTTTGAAGGCGAGCAGGTCCTCGCCGAGCAGCCGCAGGCGAACGGGCTCACAGTCCGGGCCCGGGAGCTCTTCGGACAGCAGCGCGGGAATCCAGAATCGCCTGAACAGCTCGCCGACTGGCGTGCCAGGCCCAACGCGGGTGAGCAGCTCGTTGTCCTTTTGCGAGAGCATCTTGTGTTGACCTTTTCCGCTTTCGAGCGTATCACGCGACCTGCGCGCGGCTTCAGCACGGCTGGCTTGCGGCCGATAGTCGTTTGTAGCCGATGCCTTCGCGACCCCTGTCTTTGACACAACTGCCCAATGCGCCCACGCTCAAGTTGCTAGCCGCCGGACAGATCCTGTGTCGCGAGGGGGATCCGCCTGGCTCAATGTACGTGATTTGCTCGGGCTCGGTGCGGGCGTACCGCCAGGCCCTGAACCAGGCAGGCACGATCGACGAGCTCGCCAGGCTCGGGCCAGGTGACATCGTAGGCGAAATGGCGGCCATGCTCAGGCAGGTGCGTTCGGCAACGCTCCAGGCGGTCGAGCCAACCGAGGTGCTGGAAGTCCCCGTCCTGCTCGTCGGCGGCATGCTGAAGCAGCACAAGTCGCTGCTGCGGGTACTGGCGGCGGCCTTGAAGGACCGCGCCGGTCTCTCGCACGACGACGTGCAAACAATTGTTAGCCGCCTGAGCGGCGGCCGGGTGCCGTCCCGCGAGCTGGACAGCGTCGACGACGAGTCTCCGCCACCGGCCCACGATTCGTCGGTGGTCTATCCCAAACGCGTCACCTGTCCTGCGTGCGGCACCAACTTTTTTGCCCTCGTGCTCCACCCGCAGAAGGACACGCCGATCCAGCGAAGCTCGGACTTTCACCAGTTATACCGGACGTCATTCAATCCGTACGACTACGAAATCTGGGTGTGCCCGAACGACCTGTTCGCGGCCCTGCCGCAGGATTTCGGCGAGCTATCGGAGCTTCAGCGGCCGCGCGTGGCGGAAGTCGTGGCGCGAGTCCTGGCGGATTGGCGCGGTCACCGACCCGAGTTCAACGCTGACCGCGATCTCGATCTGCGCGAAAAATCATTGGAGCTTGCGCTCGCGCTGTACCGCATGCGGAATGCGACCCCACTCCGACTCGCGGCGGTGCTCCACCGGCTGGCGTGGTGCGCGCGCGAACGCGGCGACGAGCTTGCGGAGCACACGTGGCTGTCGCAAGCGCTGCAAGCGTACGCCATGGCA